>NZ_JCAXED010000004.1:0-414068 GCF_059758795.1 Pseudomonas sp. GQ91 | reverse complement strand
GGGCGAGCGGGGCGCCTAGCCCTTGCTCGCGAAAAACCTCAAGGATAACGCTTGCTACCCGACACACCCGCTCCACACTTTGGTATGGTGCAGCACCTTTCCAGGGACTGATCGTTTAACCGCAGGACGCGGCATCCTCACTGTTCAACGAGATGCTGTAGCAATGCCCGCTCCGATCCCCCTCAAAGATCATGAAAAAGAACACCGCCTGGTCAACAAGCGTCTGTTGGCCTGTGGGATGTTAGTGCTGTGCGTTACCTTTGCCCTGGTAGCGCGAATGTACTTTCTGCAAGTGGTGCAGTTTGATTATCACTCCACCATCTCTGAAAACAATCGAGTCCATGTCTTACCCCTCCCGCCGGCCCGCGGCCTTATCTATGACCGCAACGGGGTGGTGCTGGCTGACAATCGTCCCAGCTACAACCTGACCATCACGCGTGAACGCGCCACCGACCTCAAGGGTGAGTTAGACACTATCGTCACTCTCCTGCATCTCCCGGCAGAAGATCGAGCATCGTTCGACAAGGCGCTGAAACAGGCGCGCCACCCATTTGTACCGGTGACGTTGTTCTACCAACTGACCGAAGAGCAAATTGCCGTATTGGCCGTTAACCAATTCCGTCTCGCGGGTGTGGACGTGGAGGCTCAGTTCGTTCGTCACTATCCGTTGGGCCCTCACTTTGCGCATTCCATCGGCTATGTGGGCCGCATCAACGAGAAAGAGTCGAAGACCCTGGATTCGGTGGAGTACCGTGGCACGCAGTCGATCGGGAAGACCGGTATCGAGCGTTTCTACGAGGCACAGCTGCATGGACACGTCGGTTATGAAGAGGTCGAGACCAACGCTCAAGGCCGAGTCTTGCGCGTGCTCAAGCATACCGATCCGATTCCGGGCAAGAACATCGTGCTCAGTCTGGATGTGCACCTTCAGGAAGCCGCTGAAAAAGCCTTGGGTGATCGCCGTGGCTCAGTCGTTGCCCTCGATCCTGAAACCGGTGAGGTCCTGGCGATGGTCAGCAAGCCGAGCTTTGACCCGAACTTGTTCGTCACTGGTATCAGCTTCAAGGCGTATGCCGCGTTGCGTGACTCCCTTGACCGGCCGCTGTTCAACCGGGTATTGCGCGGACGCTACGCACCGGGTTCGACGATCAAGCCGGAAGTCGCCATCGCGGGCCTCGACAGCGGCGTGGTCACCGCGCAGACCCGCGTGTTTGATCCCGGTTACTATCAGCTCCCGAATTTCGATCACAAGTACCGCAACTGGAATCACAGTGGTGACGGCTGGGTCGACATGGACGCCGCGATCATGCGCTCCAATGACACCTATTTCTACGACTTGGCCCACAAGCTGGGCATCGATCGTCTGCACGACTACATGGCTGAGTTCGGGCTTGGCCAGAAGGTTTCCCTGGACATGTTCGAAGAGTCGGCAGGCTTGATGCCGTCCCAGGCATGGAAACAGGCGACACGCCGCCAGCCTTGGTTTCCGGGGGAAACCGTGATTCTCGGCATCGGCCAAGGCTACATGCAAGTCACGCCACTGCAATTGGCCCAGGCCACCGCGCTGATCGCCAACAAAGGCGTGTGGAACCGGCCGCATCTGGCCAGGAGCATCGACGGTGTGCCGCCAGTGGATCGAAATCCCATGCCTGACATCATCCTCAAGGATCCGCGGGATTGGGAGCTGGTCAATCAGGGTATGCAACGGGTGATGCATGACCCACGCGGAATTGCCCGTGCCGCGGCCGCCGGCGCGCAGTACCGGATTGCCGGCAAGAGCGGCACGGCGCAGGTGGTCGCGATCAAACAAGGCGAGCGTTACAACCGCTTGAAGACCTCGGAGCGCAATCGTGACAATGCCTTGTTTGTCGGTTTTGCTCCGGCAGAGCATCCACACATTGTGATTTCGGTGATGATCGAAAACGGCGAGGCGGGTGGTCGTGTGGCCGGTCCCGTCGTGCGGGAAATCATGGATGCCTGGTTACTGGATCAGCACGGTCACTTGAAGCCGCAGTACGCGGTTCCCGACAAAAAGTCGGACAAGTCCCACGTCTGAAACACGCATCGCCGCGTCCGCAAAACTCTGATTCAATGCGCTCTAAAACGAACCTCTGGTGCCAGACTGACTCACAACAGTAACGATCATAGTTTGACAGGGAGTTGCCCATGCCAGGCCCGCGCGATTATCAAGGTTTCATTCCGCCTTACATTCTCCATCGCCTGATTGACCATGGTTCCGAGTGGCAACGCTCGCGAGCCATGCACACCCTTACCCACGTTCGCCAGTTGCATGGCGAGTTTGCACAATCCGCACAGCCTCCGGTCGTGAAGGCCGTCAAGCCGGGCACGGTGCAACGCCACATTTATGATGCGCAGAACTTGACCGTGCTGCCCGGCGCCCTGGTGCGGATCGAGGAGCAACGGGCTAGCGGCGATCCGGCAGTGGACGAGGCCTACGACGCCCTGGGTGCGACCCACGATTTTTTCTGGAGCGTTTACAAGCGGGATTCCATCGACAACCGTGGCTTTGCCCTGGCGGGCACTGTGCACTACGGCGAGGGCTATGAAAATGCCTTCTGGAACGGCGCGCAAATGGTCTTCGGCGACGGTGATGGCGAGGTGTTCCAGCGGTTTACCCGGGCCCTCGATGTAGTGGCCCACGAGTTGACCCACGGCATCATCGAGAGCGAAGCGGGGCTGGTCTACCGCAATCAGTCCGGCGCGCTCAATGAGTCGATTTCTGATGTGTTCGGTGTCCTTACCCGGCAATACGTCCTCAAACACACCGCCGACCAGGCTGACTGGCTGATCGGCGCGGATCTGCTGGCGGACAAGGTCAAGGGCCAAGGGCTGCGCTCGATGTCCAATCCTGGCAGCGCCTATGACGATCCGGTGTTGGGTAAAGACCCGCAACCGGCGCATATGCGCGACTTTATCGTCACCCAGGATGACAACGGCGGCGTGCATCTGAATTCCGGCATCCCCAATCGTGCGTTTTACCTGGCCGCCAAGGCGTTGGGCGGTTTTGCGTGGGAGCAGGCCGGGCAGATCTGGTACGACACCTTATGTGATAAACGCCTGGACAATGATGCGGACTTCCAGGGTTTTGCCACACTGACTGTCGAGAATGCGCTACAGCGCTTTGGCCCCACCCAGGCGCAGGCGGTACAGCAAGCCTGGGTGCAGGTGGGCATCAACCTGGCATGAGGAGAACGTCATGAAAACCCTGCCACCCTTGGGTGACGAAGCCACGGTCAAACTGTCCCGCCAGGGCGGTGTGGCGGCGATCCAGGCGTTGACCCGTCCGCGGGAAATCGAGTTCGCGCAGTGTGATCTCGACCAGCGCCAGCGCATCCTGAATGTTATTGAAGGCTGCCTGCCCTTGGATTCGTCGCAGGCGGGGCAGGGCGACCGGCGCTTCTATCAGATTGAAGTGCGCGTTCGCCTGGACGATCAACTGATGCTGCAGATACCTGAAGATCAGGCGCCCGGAGAGTTGGTTCTGCTGTGGGACAAGGGCCAGGTGTCCTGAGGCGGTAACCTCAAGCAGACGCCGGTCGCATTCGGCTGCTCGTGCCCAGGACCTTGGCGACTGGAGTAGAATCGCGCCCTGAAAGCGATTCTTGAGGTGCGGTACGGTGGACTTACAGCAGGGTTTTGTCCTGACCCGGCATTGGCGCGACACTGCCGCGGGAACAGAGGTCAGCTTTTGGCTGGCCACCGACCATGGCCCACGGTATATCCGCTTACCGGTACAACCTTCGGTGGTGTTTATTCCGGTTGTCCATCGCAAGCCCGCTGAAATGCTGCTCAAGGGCGAACGCGAGGTCGAATTGCGCCCACTGCAACTGTGTGACTTCCACCACCGTCCGGTGCTGGGGCTCTACACCCGCCATCATCGTCAACTGATGGACCTGGAAAAACGTCTGCGTACAGCCGGGGTGGATGTCTACGAAGGTGATGTGCGTCCGCCCGAGCGCTACATGATGGAGCGCTTTATCACCGCACCGGTGTGGTTTGGCGGTACCCCGGGCGAAGGTGGAATGTTGCTGGAGGCGCAGATGAAACCTGCCCCGGACTACCGCCCGCCGCTGAAGCTGGTGTCCCTGGACATTGAAACCACCGCCAAAGGGGAGCTGTACTCCATCGCCCTGGAAGGTTGCGGCGAGCGCCAGGTGTACATGCTCGGCCCGCCGAACAAAACCGATGCAGTGGATTTCAAGCTCGACTATTGCGATAGCCGTGCCCAGTTGCTCGAGCGCCTGAACCAATGGCTGGCGTTGCACGACCCCGATGCCATCATCGGTTGGAACCTGGTGCAGTTCGACCTGCGCGTCCTGCATGAACATGCCCAGCGCCTGAACGTGCCGCTGTTGCTGGGGCGCGGTGAAGAGGCGATGAACTGGCGCGAACATGGCAGCCGCAACCATTACTTTGCGGCCGCTGCCGGACGGTTGATCATCGACGGCATCGAAGCCCTGCGCTCTGCCACCTGGAGCTTTGAGTCGTTCAGTCTGGAAAACGTCGCCCAGACCTTGCTCGGCGAAGGCAAAGCCATCTCCACACCGTATCAGCGCATGGACGAAATCAACCGCATGTTCGCCGAGGACAAGCCCGCACTGGCGCGCTATAACCTCAAGGACTGTGAGTTGGTGACGCGGATTTTCGAAAAAACCGAATTGCTCAAATTCCTCCTTGAACGCGCCAGCGTCACCGGGTTGCCGGCGGATCGCAACGGCGGCTCAGTGGCGGCCTTCACTCATCTGTACATGCCGCTGATGCATCGCCAGGGCTTCGTTGCGCCGAACCTGGGCGACAAACCCCCTCAGGCCAGTCCCGGCGGCTTTGTCATGGATTCGCGTCCCGGCCTGTATGAGTCGGTCTTGGTGCTGGACTACAAAAGCCTGTATCCGTCGATCATCCGCAGCTTCCTGATCGACCCGGTGGGTTTGATCGAAGGCCTGCGCCATCCCGACGACAGCGAGTCGGTGCAGGGTTTTCGCGGCGCGCGTTTTTCCCGTAGCCGACATTGCCTGCCTGCCATCGTCGCGCGCGTTTCCGAAGGCCGCGAAGTGGCCAAGCGTGAGCGCAACGCGCCATTGTCCCAAGCCCTGAAAATCATCATGAACGCTTTCTACGGGGTACTCGGTTCTAGCGGTTGCCGGTTTTTCGACACCCGCCTGGCCTCATCGATCACCCTGCGTGGCCACCAGATCATGCGCCAGACCCGCGAACTGGTCGAAGCGCAAGGCTATGAGGTGATCTATGGCGACACCGACTCCACCTTCGTCTGGCTCGGCAGCGCGCATTCCCCGGAGCAGGCAACGCGTATCGGCCAGGACCTGGTGCAACACGTCAACCAATGGTGGCGTGAGCACCTGCGCACTGAGTACGGTCTGCAGAGCGCGCTGGAGCTGCAGTACGAAACCCATTTCAGCCGCTTCCTGATGCCGACCATCCGCGGGACGGAGGAGGGCAGCAAAAAACGCTACGCCGGGCTCGTCATTCACGCCGACGGGCGTGAGGAGATGGTCTACAAAGGCCTGGAAACCGTGCGCAGCGATTGGTCGCCGCTGGCCCGTCAATTCCAGCAAGCGCTGTATCAGCGGATCTTCCGGCGCCAGCCGCATCAGGACTATGTGCGTGATTACGTGCGCCGCACCCTCAGCGGCGAGTTCGATGAATTGCTGATCTACCGCAAGCGCCTGCGCCGACAGTTGGGTGATTACGAGCGCAATGTCCCGCCGCACGTGCGCGCAGCTCGCCTCGCGGATGAGTTCAACCTGCGCCAGGGTCGCCCACGGCAATATCAGAACGGCGGCTGGATCCGTTATGTGATGACCGTTAACGGTCCCGAACCCTTGGAAGTACGCCAGGCGCCGATTGATTACGATCATTACGTCACCCGGCAATTGCAGCCGGTGGCCGATGCGATTCTGCCGTTTGTGAACGACGATTTCGGCACCCTGGTCGGTGGGCAAATGGGCTTGTTTTAAGGCCGGAAAGACGCTTCACTCTGGCCCAGGACTTCAAGGAGGATTACCCATGTATACGCTCTACGGCACCCGCAACTCCGGCTCCTGCATCATTGAGGTTGCCCTGCAACGCTGCGGCGTGCAGTGGCGTCAGGTTGAAGCCAGCCCTTGGGGAGATCCCGCCAGCATGGAGGCGCTGGCGCAGATCAATCCGCTCAGGCAAATCCCTACGCTGCAACGGCCTGACGGCAGCGTATTGACGGAAAGCGCGGCGATCCTGATTCACCTGGGGCTTGAATACCCGGCGTCCGACCTGCTGCCCCATGACTCGGCCCAGGTCATTCGCGGCCTGGTGTATATCGCCGCCAACTGTTATTCGGCGATCAGCATCATCGACTATCCACAACGCTGGCTCGACAGCGAGGATGAGCAACTGCAAGCCTGCCTGGCCACCGGAACGCGCAAACACCTGCACAGGGGCTGGCAGCTGTTTGCCGATCAGTTTGCCGGGCAATTGTTGTCAGCGCAGTCCATGCCGAACGCCTTGGGCATCATGGCGGCGGCCGTGTCCCGCTGGGACGGTGCCCGAGACCTGCTGGCACATTCCCGGCCTGAGTGTGCCCAGATCCTCGAGCAGGTAGATGCCGACCCGCTGGTCGCTCCAGTGTTTGCCTGGCATTGGCCGAAGTGGCCGCAAGAATGAACATGCCGTTCGCTCGGCCGATTGCCTGGCATGTGACGCGCTGGAGTGAAGATCCCTACAGTCAAGGCGCCTACAGCGCGCTGCTGCCGGGAGGTGACGGGGCGCTTCGTCGTTTGCTCTCGACGCCCGTGGACGGGCGTCTGTTTCTCGCCGGAGAAGCCTTCAATCATGACCACAGCGCCATGACCCACAGCGCCTGGGAGAGTGGCCGAGGGGCCGCGGCCGACGTCATCGCGAGCGCTGCGCGGAAAGTCATTGTGGTGGGGGCCGGTTTCGCCGGTCTGGCGGCGGCGGGTGCATTGCGCGCCCAAGGCCTGGAAGTGCTGGTACTGGAAGCCCGCGAACGGATTGGCGGTCGGGCGCACACCTTGTCCTTGGCGGGGCACGCCGTGGACGTGGGCGCGGCCTGGTTGCAGCAGTATGAACGCAACCCCTTGGCGCGCCGCGCCGAACAGCTCGGGTTGTCGCGCTGCATCACGGACTTTTCCCAACCGCTGGCCGCGGCGTGGGATGGTCCGTTACCGGACATCAATCCAGCCTATGAACGATTGCGCCAGGCCATTGATCGTTCTCAGCCCCTGGCCTCAAGCGTCGACGCCTATCTGGCCAGTCTCGATCCCGACGAGCGTCGAGCTGCCAACTACGCTATTGACGCCAACCTGGTGCTTGAAGCTGGATTGCCCCTTACGCAATTGTCGGCTCAGGTGCTGGATGAAGAAGGTGTCGGGCATGGCGATCAATTTCTGCCGCAGGGATATCGGCAGTTGCTGGAAGACGCCGCGAGCGGGCTGGATATTCACCTCAAGTGTCCCGTGCAGCAGATTGCTTGGGACCGACATGGCGTACGTGTCGATGAGTGGGCAGCCGACTGTTGTATTTGCACAGTGCCGGTGTCGGTGCTCAAACAGCTGCGCTTCAGCCCGGGGCTGCCCCAGGCGTATCAGCAAGCATTGAGGTGTTTCAGCATGGGCCGTCTGGAGAAGGTCGTACTGCAATTCGACCAGCGCTGGTGGCCGGTATCTGCTGGTGGCTACCTGCGCTGGTATGACAGTCCACCCAATTGGGGCGAGTGGCTGGATTTGACGGCGGTCAGCGGCACGCCGCTGATTGCCGGCCTGATCGCGGGAGATGCGGTGGATCGGCATATCACGGGTAAAACTGATGAGCAGATAGCGCTGCAGGCCTGTGAAAAACTTGCCGCCTGGGCCTCGGCAATCAAAAGAAACAATGAGCCCTGAAACTCCTTGACCCCTTGCGCCGCCTGCGTCCTGGCCTACGCTTCTGAAAGTGGCGTAGGAATCATCCTTGAATTTGATTGTCGCAGACATGAAACTCAAGAACCCTGCATGGAATTAAAAGGAGGTGCGCATGCTCATCCGGTCGCTGACACTGGCTACCTTGATGGCGTTTACTGGGCCATTGTTGGCTGCGGATAACCGAGGCCCGTTAGAGCAAGATCTGGGCAAATTCCGCCCACTGATTGTCATCGCGCCCAGCTCCATCGACCCGACTCAGGTCAAGCTCAAGAAAGATCTTGAAGAGGCTGGCAACAAGCAAAAATTCACCGAGCGCAACATGGTGCTCTATACCGTGAACTACACCAACATCGGCACCGTCGGACAGCGTGACGGCAAGGACCTCGGCGCCCAGGAGACTAACGCGTTGATCCGTGCGCTGAAGCTGAGCGCCAGTACCGGCACCAAAGTCATCCTGGTGGGCAAGGACGGCGAGAAGAAAGTCGAGAAGACCGTGCCCCCCGACACCCTTGACCTGGCAGAGTTTTTTGCCGCCATCGACAAAATGCCCATGGCGGAAAAAGAAGCCGCTGCAGCGGCTGAGCCGGAGCCCACCGCGCCGGCTACTGGCGACGCCGGCAAAGCGCCTCAAGAACTGAACGATTGAGTGTCGCCCCTGTAGGCGCGAGCGTGCTCGCGAAAAAACCGAGCGCCGCGCAGTCAGTTTGATTGTTTGCGTGACGGTAGAGGTGTTTCGCGCATGGCTCGCTCATACAGGCGCGTGGCCTCACTGTTTCCACGGTTTGCACCACGCCCCTAATCCCACCAGCAGCAGCGCAGCGGCGAGGGTACTCAATCCCAGCTGCCAGCCCTCATTGTGCAGTGGATGCAGTACCAGCGCCGCCACTCCTAGCAGCACCACACTCAGGCCCCACTGCAATGGCCAGTTCAGTTGCCCCAGCAGTTGCTGGCGCTGCATCAGCAACAGATTGGTGACGATCACCCCGCCCAACGCCGCCAAGGCGATTCCCGGCAGACCGAAAAAATACGGCAGCAGCATCAATAAGCCGGCGTTGACCAGGCTGCCCGACAGTTCGCAGTTGAGCGGCAGGCGCGTATCTCCGCTGGCGTAGGCATAACGCGCAAGCATGGCGTTCCAGGCGCCGAACACCAAGGGAGTGGCGAACCAGGCAAGCAGTACCGGCAAGGGGCCGTCGGCGCCTTGGGCGGGCATCAGCAGATGCATCAGTGCCGGGCTGGCGCCGATCAGACCGAGGGCGGCGGGCAGGCTCAGCAGCATTGCCGCGTCCAGCCCACGGCGCAGCAGGATCAGGCGCTGTTGGCCGTGTTCTCCACTCATCAGGCCCAGTAACACTTGGTTGAGACTCATCAGGGCAATCAGCGGCAGGTTGATCAGTTTGCGGGCCAGATTGACCCAAGTCACCGCACCTTCACCGAGGTAGCTGGCGATCAGTCGCTCGAGCAACGCCAGACCCTGACTGGCGGCATTGCTCGCCAGTAACGGGCCGATACGTCCCAACAGCTCGCGTCCGGCCTGGGCATCACCCTTGAATTGCCACGGTCGCCAGCCAAATGCCCAGACCGCTACCAGCAGCGGCAGGCACATCAGCACGCTACCTGCAAAAAAACTCATCGCCAGCTCCGCGCTGTCGCTGGACGCGCCACAGATCGACAGATACAGCACCGGCGGCAGGTTGAACAGTAACGAACCCAGCCCCGGCAGCACAAAACGCTGGCGCGCCTGTAGCGGAATACTCAACAAGCCATGCATCACCAATCCCGGCGCGCAGGCCGCCAGCCAGCGCAGGTTGGCCGCTGCCTGGTCCTGAGCGGCAGCGTCCAGCCCAGGGCCGATCAGGCGCACCCATAACGGCGCGCCGAGCGCCAGCAAGGCAAACAACCCCAGGCCCACGCCCAGCAGGCGCGGCGACAAACTGGCCAGCCAGGCTTGCTGGCGCCGCGGCTCACGTTGTTGATAAAGGGGCAGCGCGGCGGCCGCGAGCAAGCCGGCGGCCAGGGTCATGCGCAGCGCTTCGGGCAAAAACACCGCCACCAGAAAACTGTCGCTACGGCTGCCCGCGCCCCAGGCGGCCACCAACAGCCATTCGCGGGCAAAACCGGCCACCAGCCCGGCGAGTGTCGCCAGGGTCAGCCACAGGGTGCTGCCAAACATTAATGGAACAGGGTGAACAGGCCTTTGCCACCCACCTTGTAGTTCAGGTCGTGGGTGCGCTCGCCCATGATTTTGGCGCCGGTGCCGCCAATGATTTTGTACGGCGCCACGGTTTTACCGACCACGGTGTTGGCGGATACCACCGATCCGTAGCCCAGGCGGGTGCCGAAACCGATCAGCGCGCGGCTGCCGATCCATACGTAGTCGTCGATGTAGATTGGCCCGGAAATCGACCAGAACTCCGGTGCCTGCAAGTCGTGGCTACCGGCGATGATCAGCACATGGGAGGCAATCGCCACATGGTTGCCGATCACCAGGCCGGCGCGCGCGTCGATCTGGCAGTGCCAGCCGATGACCGTATCGTCACCGATCACCAGGTTGTGGATGCCCAGCACTTCGGTGTTGCGCCACAAACTGCTGCCCTTGCCGATTTTTGCGCCTCCCAGGCGCAGCCAGACCAGGCGCACATGGTGGCTGGGTATTTTGTTGATCAAGATGTTGTAGGCCATGTCCCATGCGCACCGCCATCGATCCTTGATCGTTTCCCAGTTCTTGCCGTAGCGCGGCAGCAACCTGGCGGGAATGTCTTGTTTCAAACGATGGTAGAGTCGGCGTGCCACCGGCTGTTCGAGGGTGGGTTCAAGGTCGATCGAACTGATCCAGAAGCGCTTGTTTTCGCCATCGCCCTCTTCAAAAATCACCTCGTTGGCCAGCGACCACTCCAAGGCCTCCTGCAAGTCTTCCAGGCTCACGCCAATTTCACCGGCCAAGGCCGGCAGCCTGTCGCGCAAATCAGGGGAGTGCAGTATCCGGTGTTTCATGGTTGGTTTTCCTTTGGCACGGAAACGAGAGCTGGAGCGGTAACGTTCGCACGCAGGCGAACTTGCTGCAGGCTGATGCCCATCAGCAGCCAGAACAGCGCGATCAAGACAAAAGTGAAGCTGAAGTAGTGGTCGAAAATCCCGGTCAGCAGTGCCGCCAGCACGCCACACACACAACCCAGCCACAGAGCGTTTTCGGCGGTAATTTTGCGAACCTGCCCCAGAGGCCGGACTTCGCGCCACCACAACACGGTGACCGTAATGAACAACAGCATCCCCGGAATGCCGATCTTGTAGATGAAATTCAGCCACAAGTTGGAAATCCCCAGCAGGCCGCTGCCGGGCACCGGTGGGTCGACCTTGAAGCCAATCCCCAGCGGGTAGCGCGCCATGACTTCGGGGAAGCGTGCGTACTCGTCAAAGCGGATTTCAGTACTGGCGTTGGTGCTCGAGAACATGCTCATCAAGCGCTCTTGCAGCGGTGGATAGAACATCACCAGCGCCACGGCCAACGCGGCGCCGATGCCAATGATTCGCCCGCTGTTGGGCACGCGCTTGTAGGCCAGCCAGACCAGGACCAGCGCCAGGGCGACAATGGCCCCCCGGGAAATACTCAGCAGCAGGCCGGCGCAGCCCAGCACCGCGACGCCCAGGCCCAGGGCCCGGCGCCAGCCGGTGCGGGTCCAGCCATAAAACAGCGCCAGTGGAATAAACAGCACCAGCACGCCCCCGGTCAGGTTCGGGTGGACCCAGGGCGAAGCCATGCGTGTGTAGTTGGCGGAGAAAATGTCCTTCACCGCTTCGGGGTGGGCGTACTTGAGGTCGGTGAGAATATCGATCATCGACATCGCGTTGCGCGTCTTCAGAAACATGAAAATCGACAACAGCAGCATTGCCAGGTTGCCCAGCAACAGGGCGACCACCACTTTGTCGCGGTCGGCCTCGGTACGCAGCAGCAGCGGCACGATAAACAGCAGCGACAGGTTCATCAGCCAGCGCACCCAGTTCACCAGTCCATTGCCTTCGGCATGAATGATGAGCATGCCCCAGATAAACGCAAGGGTGCTGAACAGCATCAGCCACATCAGCGCCCGCTCGGTCGGGCGCCACAGCAGGAAACCGCGGGTCTTGCCGATGAACGACTGCCAGAACACCCCGACCCAGGTCAGCCCCAGCACGGCTTCGCTGACGGTGGTGCGAATCCCCAGTTGCAGCGTGGTGTAAGGAACACTGGTGGCCAGTACGGCGAAAATCAGCAGCCCCCACAAAGGATGGCGGATCAGGGTCAGGGCCACGCCGACACCGGCCACGACTATCAGGACCTTCATCGGCGGCAGGACCAGCAGCAGGCTGCCGAAGACCAGGCCCAGGAGCAGACTAACGAGTTTTCCTGGCTGCATTAGCGATTCAATCCCTTGAGCAAAGTATCCAGATGCCGGCGATAGGCCGGTTCGGCAAACCGCCGGGCCCACGCGTGTTGGGGCTCGGGGTCAACTGGGGTCTCGGAGGCTGCCAGCGACAGCATCAGCGTCTGCAGTTGCTCCGGGTTATGGGGGTCAAAACGGGGGGCCGAGGGCGGCGCGACTTCATCCAGCGCCGAGCCGCGAGCGACGGCCACCCGCGTTCCGACACTCAATGCTTCGACCACCGGCAGGCCAAACCCCTCGGCATAGGACGGCTGCCACAAACACGCTGCATGACCATAGAGCGCTTGCAATTGGCCGTCTGACAAGCCGCTGTACCAATGTAGCCCGGCCAGTTCGCCGAGCGGTGCGGGCACATCACTGGCGTGGCCGACCAGTACCAAGTCCGGCACGTTGGCGTCTTTGGCGCGACAGGCCTGCCATTGCTGAAGGAAAAACCGCATGTTCTTGCGTGGCTCACGGGTTCCGACCACCAGCCAGTAACGCGATGGCACACCGTCGGGCAATGGTTGCGCGGCCTCGGTAAACGCCGGTACCAGGTTACTCAGCACCCGAAACTTGGCGCGAGCCCACGGAAACAAACGTGCAGCCTCGCTGCAGGAAAACTGCGACGGGCACCACACCTGGTCGGCCCGCCACACGGACCAGGCAATCGAAGCCGCGTCGATCAAACGATAGGCCAGGGCCTTGAGTCGGGAGCGATGGAAGTTTCGATGGGTCAGTTGAAACAGGTCGTGCAGCACCAGTACATAACGGGTCCCGGCGGGTTTATGGCCCAACGGCAGGCCCATGTTGGCCGTGGCGATGTACAGATCGATACGCTGCTCGCGGATCGCCCTGGGCAAGAAACCACGTTCGAAGCGCATCCGCACCTGAGGACGCTGCAGGCCTTCCAGCGGGCTGGCCCAGGTCGGACACATCGCGGTTGCGCGCTGCGGATGATCCAGTGGTGCTTCGCTGAACACCACCACTTCGGTGTCGTCGAGCGTACGCAGGGCTTGCTCCAGGGCCTTGACCTGACGAGCGATACCCGATGACGGCGCGACCGTCACGGGACGATAATCCAGGGCTACGCGCATGTTTTAGGCTCCTGACGGGTGGGCAAGGCGCGATAGATCTGCTCCAGTTCGTTAGCCGCCACCGCCCAGTCGTGATGGTCACGCGCATAGTCACGTGCGGCGTCGGCCAGTTGGCGCGCCATCGCCGGCTCGTCCAGCAGACGGACAATCGCATCGGCCAAGGCTTCGGCACTTTCGCCCGCCAAATAATGTACTTGCGGCTGCACGGCAAGCCCGGATACGCCTTGTGCGGTGCTGACCAGCGGCAGGCCGGCGGCCATTGCCTCCAGCACTTTGAGCTTGGAGCCGCCGCCATGGCGTAACGCGGCGACAAATCCCGCGCAGCGACGTTGCAACGCCGTCAGGTCCGGCACGAAACCCAGCCACTCGATGCGCTCGTCCGGCCAACGGCTACGCCAGTGGTCGGGCAGCCCGTAACCGACCACGGCCAGACGCGTGCACGGGCACTGCAGCCAGACCCTGGGGAAAATCTCCTCGAGCATCCACTGCACCGCATCCAGGTTCGGTGCGTATTCGTAGTTGCCGACAAACAACAGGCGCTGGCTCTGTGGATCGGCGCTTACGTCACTGAAGGCACGACTGTCGACTCCGTTGACCACCACGCTGATCGGCGTTGAACTGAGGGTACGCATGGCGTGTGCATCCGCCTGGGTGACGGCGATGACATGACGGGCGGCGTCGAACGTTTTGCGTTCCCACAATCGGCAGCGCCATTGGTCGTATCGCACAAACAGTCCGGCCCAGTTTGGAAACCGGTCATACGTGGCGCCGCCCAGGCTGGATTCCAGGTTGTGTTCGGTGAGCACGAAATCCCGCCCTTGTTGCCGCAGTGGTTTTAGAAAAGGTTGCAGGCTGTAGCTGTGCTCCACCTGGATCACGTCCCAGGCCTCGTTCAGCAGTTCGGCAAAGCGCGCTTGCAAGGGCGCCGACAGACCGTTGACGGTGGTCAACAGCGGCCAGGGCGCGCACACGCCGCCGAGCACGGTCATGGGGTGTTTGAGCGAGCGGCGCGGGAGCACGATCAGCCGCTCCAGCAACGGGGCAAGGGCCGCATGTGCCGTGGCGTCAGGCGCGGTTTTCGATTGCACCAGCAGCGTGATGCGATGCCCGCGCTCACTCAAGGTTCGCAGCAGGTGGTACTGCCGGGTCTTGCCGCCGCTGGTCATGGGCCACGGCAGATAGGGCACAATCCACAGGATTCTCACGTGCAGCTCTCCATGCCTGGGCGGACTACCACACCAGTATCTGCAAACTCGGTTTCAGCGCAGGGCGAATACCATTGTTGTCGTCAAGGGACTGCCGGGCGCCGGTCAACGGGTCCAGCAGTTCCGCGCTTTTCACGTCGGGTAACGTGATGCTGCTGCCTTCGGCGCTCCAGTACATCAACAAGCGTTTACCGTCGGCTCGGGTCCAGGCGACGCTGTAGAGGGTCGCCGGCACGTCCTTGAGCCGTGGCGTGGCGCCGGGCTTGAGGCGGGGGCCGGTGATTTGCAGAAAGCGGGCGAGGGCGGTGTACACCGGTTTCGCTTTGCCGTTCAGGTCCAGCAGGCCGTAGTGCTGGTCCCGGGCCGAGGCGCGTGCGTCGAGGTCGGAAAGGGCGAACAGGAAAATTTTCTGGTAATCCTGGGATGCCATCAATGCCAGGCGGCGCAAGGTGTAGTCGGCCTGGCCATCTTCGCCGATCAGTTCCTGCATCTCCTTGGGCCCGGCATAGCTGGACCAGCCCCACTCGGTTGCCCACACATGCTTGATCCCGGCGTTGTGCAAAATGGCGTTGAGCTGATCGCCGCGCAGCAGCACTTCGTTCTTGCCCGGCTCGTCGGTTTCCGGGGTCATCGAGTAGGGATGATAGGCCGCGACCATGCCCAACTTCTGTACACCCAGCGCGCCGAGGGCCTCAAACATCAGGGTTTTGCCCCGTGGCGGCATCTGGCTGTAGTAGGCCATGCCGCCCATGACCTGAAGCTTGCC
The DNA here is from genome assembly GCF_059758795.1 of Pseudomonas sp. GQ91. Classification (NCBI taxonomy): domain Bacteria; kingdom Pseudomonadati; phylum Pseudomonadota; class Gammaproteobacteria; order Pseudomonadales; family Pseudomonadaceae; genus Pseudomonas; species Pseudomonas sp. GQ91. The sequence continues at coordinate 398,666 of NZ_JCAXED010000004.1, read as the reverse complement.
CGGCGCGGCGATGTTCAAGGCCTGGTGACTGGCCAACAGCAACGCTCCGTACTCCTTGGCGTTCACTTCAGGGCGCCAGTTGTTGGGCAGGTTCTGTTCGTTCCACACCTGCCAGGCGTCGATGTTCGGATAGCGCCTGGCGAGCATCGCCAGGCGTTCGGCGTATACCTTGGCGTCCCGTGGGCCGTATTGATCCTGGAACGCTGCACCCTTGGGCGCGGTGGTGATAAACGGGGCGGAGCCGACCAGGTAGAACACCGAGCGGATTTTCTCCGCGGTCAGGGTCCGGTCCAGTTCATCGAAGGTGCTCAGTTGATAATCGTGCTGTTTGGGCTCCAGGCGATCCCAATGCAGATCGACCCGGACCCAGTCCAGCCCGAGTTTCTGGTACTGGTTGATCTGCTTGCGGTATTGCTCAGGCGTGAACCACAGAAAGTGCGCGTTCACCCCCAGGAAGTCTCGCCACACGAGGGTGCGCTCGGGCGCCAGGTTCACGGGCTCCGCGTCGACCTTCTCGCTCAGCAGCAGTGCGCTGCCGACGGCCAGCGCAACCAGTACAGGCCAGGAGCGCAACAGCGGGCGAATGGACGAAGGGTTCATCACAAAGGCTCCTTGCAGGCGTCGCGGAATAATTCGGCGAAACGCTGGGCGGTGTTGTTCCACTGGCGTTGGCGGCCGATGTCGGCGGCGGTGCCAGCCCATTGGCGAGCTTGGTGCGGGTCCAGCAGCAAGCGGTTCAAGGCGTTGCTCAGTGAGTCGATATCGCCCTGCCGGTAGGTGATGCCATTACCGCCGGCGACTTCTTCGGCGAAGGCGCGGGCATTGGAGGTAATCACCCCGCGTCCGCACGCATTGGCCCAGGACAGCGCGCCACTGGTGCCGCGCATCTGGCCGAGAAAACCCAGTTTTTTCGATTCGCGGTAGGGCAGCACCATCACATGGTGGGCCTGGATGGTGTGGGGAATATCTGCCGAGGGCAGGTCCAATTGCCAGTCCACCACATCGCTCAAGTGCAGCGCCGCGATCTGTTGGCGCAGGCCGTCGAGGTAGTTGCCCGAGGGGTCGAAAGTCATCTCCGGCGCGCTGCCGCCGGCCAGCGTCAGGCGCACCTGAGCCCGGTAGTGCGGGTGGGCCGTAAGGGTACGGGCCAAGGCCTGGAGCAAATCCTCAATGCCCTTCCCACGGTAGATAAAACCGAAGTACAGCAGACGTAGCGGCGCCAGCGGTGGCAGCTCAACCGGAGTGATGGACAGGTTGCCGTGGGCGATCACCGCCACTTGCTCGGTACGCAGGCCCATGCGCTGGCGCAGGCATTCGCCGCCGAGTCGGGTGAGGGTGATCAGGCGCTGCATGCCTTTGGCCAGGCGTCGCTCTTCATGCAGCGTCAGCGGGTCGGCCAGCAATGCCGCGGCCTGGGGCAGCGGAGGGGGCAGGCGTTCGAGCACGGTCAGCGGAAAAAACAATTTAGCCCGGCGCCAGATCAGGCGCTCCGGGTCATGTACGGTCGCGGTCAGCGGCAACTGCGGCTGGGCCCGACGCAGGTATTCCAGGGCCTGGAACTCGCCGAATCGTCCACCGCCGAGTTCGGCGTGGACCAGGTTCACGCCGCGCCAGTCAAAGGCTTGCAGACGCCGCAGTTGCTCGGACAGGTCCTGGCAACCTTCGAGGGGCGTGACCACCTCAAGGCCCAACTCGCGCAACGCGCAGCGCAGGTGCGCGGCGTAGTCGGCGATACCGGTCTGCTCCGGTGGCAGCGGTGCCAGCAAGGCAATACGCATCAGGCCACCCCGCGCCAGCTGTTGATTCGCGCCAGGACCTTGGCCGGCACTTCAAAGCGGCGACGGTTGAGGATCATGCCATCCACCTTGCCGAATGCGGTGGTCAGCAGCGACAGGGCATTTTCGGTGGTCGGTACGGTGCTGGTGCGGGCTTCGATCACCAGCACAATCTGGTCGGCGCGGCGCAGCATCAACAACGCCTGCGAGCTGGACGACAGCGCGGAGGCGTCCAGCAACAACACCTCGCCCGGCTGCGGCGCTTGCGCGCCATTCACCGAGACCCGGTGGCCGCGTTCTTCCAACAAGCGCTTGAGCTGCTCGACGATGAAGCTCACGCCTTCCCCATGACGCGCCGACGTCAGGCCGAGGGCAAAGCCCGCGCTGGCGATGCGATCAAGGGGCAGCAAACTGTACAGGCGATAAATGCTGGCGGTGACGGCCGCCGGCGTGGCGTCCTGCACGTCCGGGATGCTGCTCCACAGCGGCACCTGGAACATCTCCTGCAACCGTGTGCCATCGTGGATGCGCTGGTCCAACAGGTACAGCACATAGATGGTCAGCAAGCCCACGGCCACGCCGGCGGGAACGGTGAACAGTAAAATCAGCAGGCTCTTGGGAAACACCCGCGCCGGGTTCAGCGTGGCGTGTTCGATCAGGGCGATGTTGCTGATCTGGCTGCTGTCCAGCGCGTGATCGATGCGGGCCTGTTCAAGATTCTCCGAGTACAGCGCGTAGCTCTTTTCGGCAGTACGCAGTTGTTGGGTCAGGCGATTGAGCTCGGGTTCTTCGGTCATCACCCGGTCGCGTTCGGTGCGCAGGGCCTCGAGGAGCTTGTCGTAGCTGTCGATTTCCCCGAGCAGTTTGCGCTCCTGCAACTGGGCGTCGATCACTTGCTGTTTGACGTTGATCACCAGGCTGTTGGGCGCGGTGTTCTGTGAGCGTTCCAGGCGCGTGGCTTGCTGGGCGCTCAGGGCTTGCAAGTCGCGAATGTTCTGTTCGATCTGGTTGACCTGCGGCGTGCCCGGCAGGTAGGTCCGCAGCAGGCGCGCACGTTCCACTTGCAGCGTATTGAGCTGGCGCTTGAGGTCCAGTTGGGTCGGGTTGAGGCTGGTTTCCCGGGCGGTCACCACTTCGGCCGGCTGGTTCTTGATTTGCTCGCTGGCGTTGGCCAGGAAGCTGCGAATGCCCGATACCTGGTTTTGCGCGGACACCTTGGCGTCGGTGGCGCGGTCGATCTGGTTGGTCAGGTTTTCCAGGCGTGCTTCGACGCTGATCGAGTCGATTTGCTTCAGGCGCCCTTGCAGTTGGTCTTTCAGGCCCTGGATGGTGGCGGCGACCTTGGTGCCTTCGGTTTCATAGAAAGTATGCAGGCTTTTGCGCCCGAGAATGCGCGCACGTTCTTCCAGGTAGGCGTTGACCCAGGTCTCGACAATTTTCTGCGCGATGACCGGGTCGTCCCAGGTGAAGGCAATCTCGATCACCGACGAGCCGGGTTCATGGCTTGCCTCGAAATTCTTTTCCAGCTTGGTCGCCAGGCGCTCCAACGGGCTTTGCTTTTCTGCCAGGCCGACAAATTGCAGCACACTGCGCAGCATATTGAACACTTCGCCAATGGCGTTCTTAATGTAGAACTTGGTGACTTTCCAGAAACCTTGCGGCGGCTCGGATGTCATTGCCAGGTAGCGCTCGGCAACGATGTGCACGATCGGCCGGCCGGTGAGCATTTTCTCCTCGTCGACAATCGGATCATGTTGGGTGCTCGGGGCAACCAGCGTCTGGCGGTTGGCGGCCTCGATCGGCAGCGTGGTGTTATCCCGTCCAGGCTTGACCAGCAGGCGCGCATCGGACTCGTAGCGGGCCGGCAACAGGAAGGCGCCCAGCACGGCGATCACAAGGGTGGTGATCACTGCCAGTTTGAATTCGCGGCGGAAGATAAAAAACAGCCGCAGCAGGTCGCGTAGAGAGCGGATTTCGATCACAGGATCACTCCATTGAATAAGTGTTGTATGCCGGATGGAATCAGCAGGTTTGGGTGATTCCAAGCCTGCGCCATGATCATGGGGTGATTTGATAGACGGTATCGCCGGACTTGTTGTTGAGCTGATAATTCAAGCCCAAGCCAACCCCTTTGTTAACCGGAAACAATCGCGTGAAATACATGTCCACCGCTTCAACCGTGGCGCCAATCGTCGACTGCGGCACGTAAATCAAGTCGCCCCGCTGCAGCGCCACGCGCGGCTGATTGGGGTTGGTCAACATGCTCTCCAGGCTGATGAAGTACATCGTGTACTTGCCGTCGGCACCGGTACGCAGCAGCGCCACATTGGCGCTGTCCGCCGACGGCAATACACCGCCTGAACTGAGTAGCGCCTGCTCTACGCTGACGTTACCCGCCAGCTCGAAAAACGCCGGGTTAGGCACCGCGCCGCCGATAAACACCTTGTTGCTCGGCGCGCTGGCGATGTTCACCGTCACTGCGGGTTCGCGGTAAATGCGTTTGTACTTGTCGGTAATTTCCTTGCCCAGATCCTCCGGCGTACGCAATGCGGCCTTGACCCGACCAATGCCGGGGAGGGAGATCACGCCGTCGGGGCGCACGATGAACACCGTCATGTCATCGGCTGCCGCAGGTTCCTGGGCATCACGCACGATGCGCAGCGAGTCGCCGCTCTGGATCAGCACCTGCGGGGGCGGCAGGTCGGCCAGGGACAGCGCCGCCTGGTGACCGGCCTTGAGCGTAGCGTTATCAGGAAGCGGCACCCGCGCGGGGGTCGAACAGCCGGCCAGCCAGATTGAGGCAGTCAAGAGGCCGAGCAGGGTAAGACGGGAACGTCGGTTGGTAGTCTTCATGACGGCTCAAGTCCAGTAGGTGGAAAACATGCCCAGGCGCTGCTTGAGCGAGGTGGGCAGGTAGCGTTCAAGGTGGCCCAGGCGATAGCCCAGCAATTTAAAGGCACTGCGCACCACCACTTCGGGTGCGCGGTGCAGGGCGTTGGCCTCGCGCAAGGCGCGCAGTTCGGCCAGTACATAACGTTTACCTTCACCGCCGATGTCCCCGAACGCGTGGCGGATCCATGGCTCGCGGCCGTAGAACACGCCGATGTCGAAGTAGCGGTGAAACTCTTCCATGAGGCGGTAATCGTGGGAGTGATGCACCCGCGCGCTGGCGGCATAGCGCACGCAGTAGCCCGCGAGCAGCATGCGCGCGGCCACGTAGGCGTCCTCGCTGCCGATGACATCGCCCGGAAAACCGCCCACCGCTTGCAGGGCGCTGCGTCGGTACACGGAAAACGAGTCGGAGCTGAAGCAGGTCTTGATCCCGAGTTGTGGCGCATCGCTCAGGCGTTTGGTACGACTCTGCGGCGGATAATTGAAGTGCCGCGATTGCGCGCCCAGCACGCCGGCGCCGGGGTGCGGCAGTTGCCGACCGTAGGCCACGCCATTGAGCGGGTCGAGTTGCAGTTCGTTGACCAGGTTGGCGAAGGTTTCGGGTTCGGCGGGAATCGCGTCCTGGGTCATCACGATCACGACCTCGCCGCCGACCTGTTCGCTGGCCCAGCGCCGTGTGCCGCCGTGGTTGAAGCACTTGGCCTCGATCACTTCGACCCGTGCGCCGAACGCGCGAAAGCGCGCCACGGTGTCATCGCTTGACGCGCTGTCGACCACCAGGATTTCGTCCGGCTGCAGGGTCTGCATGCGCAGCGCCGGCAGCAGACGATCCAGATGGCTGGCCGCATTGCGGGTGGGGATGATCAGTGCGGTGCGCATCAGCTTTTCGGCTCTGTCGGCACGGCAGTCGCCGGTCCACGGCCGTAGATATCGTCAAAACGCACGATGTCGTCTTCCCCCAGGTACTCGCCGCTCTGCACCTCGATCATCACCAGATCAATGATGCCGGGGTTGGTCAGGCGGTGTTTGTGGCCGGCGGGAATGTAGGTGGACTCGTTCATGTTGAGCAGGATTTCCCGGTCACCATTGGTGATCAGCGCGGCGCCGCTGACCACCACCCAATGTTCGCTGCGGTGGTGGTGCATTTGCAGGGACAACGAGGCGTTGGGCTTGACCACGATGCGCTTGATCTTGAACCGGGTGCTTTCCTCCAGCACGGTGTAGGCGCCCCAGGGCCGGGTGACGGTGCGGTGCAAGCTGAACGCCGGATGGTTCTGGCGCTTGAGTTCGGCGACGATGTGGCGCACGTCCTGGCTGCGGTTGGCGTCGGCAATCAGAATCGCGTCCGGCGTGTCGACAATGATCAAGTTGCTGACACCCACCGCGCCGAGTACACGCTTGGGCGAGTCGATATAGCAGTGGTGGACGTCGTGCAGGATCGCCTCGCCGTTGACCTGATTACCCAGGTCGTCACTGGGCGTGAGCTGGCGCAGCGCTTCCCAGGAACCGATATCGCTCCAGCCGATGTCGCAGGGCACGACCGCGACCTGAGCGGATTTTTCCATCAGCGCCACGTCAATGGAAATATCCGGTGCGCTGCCGAAACCGTCGGCGTTCAGTTCGCGCTGACGACAGTTGGCGTTTTGCAGCGTCTGGCTGTGCTCAAGGGCGGCAACGGCGGCCTCCAGCACCGCGGGTGCGTGGGTGCTCAGTTGCTCCAGCAGGGTGCTCGCCTTGAAGCAGAACATCCCGGCATTCCACAGGTGTGCGCCGCCCTCTAGATACCCTTGGGCGGTGGCCAGGTCAGGTTTTTCGACAAAGCGTTTTACCCGGAAACCCTGACTCAGGGCTGCGCCTTGTTCGATATAGCCGAAGCCGGTCTCGGGCCGGTCGGGCTGAATCCCGAAGGTCACCAGATAGCCAGCCCCGGCGAGCTCGCGGGCCTGTGCCACGGCTTCGGCAAACGCGCTTTGATCAAGAATCAGGTGGTCGGCGGGCAGCACCAGCAGCAACGCCTCGCCACCGAAATGCTCCTGCACATGCAGGGCCGCGACCGCAATAGCGGCGGCGGTGTTGCGGCCGAACGGTTCCAGCAACAGGTCCAGTGCCAGAGGCGTGGGGTTGACGCCACGGTAGTCATCCAGCGTGCGAAACAGCAGGTCGCGGTTGGTTACCGTCAACACACGTTCCACCCCCGGCAAGCGGCTGGCGCGCAGGAACGTCTTTTGCAACAGGCTCTGGTCGTCGCGCATGCGCATGAACGGCTTGGGCATGTTCTGCCTGGAAACCGGCCACAGCCGCGTGCCCGACCCCCCGGAGATGATGCAGGGAATCAAGCCGTCGAGGGTATTCATCAGTAGACTTCCTTGGTGGACAGGACGGCCGGGACCGTCATGAAAACGATGTACAGGTCCAGCCACACCGACCATTTGGCGATGTACTCGAGGTCGTATTCGACCCGTTTCTGGATTTTGAACAGGGTGTCGGTTTCGCCGCGGTAGCCATTGATCTGCGCCCAGCCGGTGATGCCCGGCTTGACCCGGTGCCGCGAGCTGTATTCGCTGACCGCTTGCTCGAAAGGAATCCCGGCGGCCTTGGTTGCCGTGGCATGGGGACGCGGGCCGACGATGGACATGTTGCCCAGCAGCACGTTGAACAGTTGCGGCAGTTCATCAATGCTGGTCTTGCGGATGATCCGGCCAACGCGGGTGATGCGCGGGTCCAGGCGCGTGGTCTGGTGCTCGGCGTTAAAGTCAGTCTGCTCGACATACATCGAGCGAAACTTGAACACATGGATCAGGTTGTCGTTATAGCCAAAGCGCTTCTGGCGAAACAGCACCGGACCATTCGAATCAAGTTTGATGGCGATGGCCGTCGCCAACATGATCGGTGACATCAACAACAGGCCAGCGCTCGCCAGCAACAGGTCTTCGCAACGCTTGATAAACGGTGACCAGCCCCGCAGCGGCAGTTGCGACGTGTTGAACATCAGGATGCCGCCGACGTCGGTGATGCGGTTGTGGCCATAGCGCAGGGCGGCCATGTCTGGCACCAGCATGACGTTGACCGACATCTGTCGCAGGCGCTTGACCAGTCCGTTGATGCGCTGCTCGGCGGCCCAGGGCAGGGTGATCATGACCTGGTTGACCTGTTCGCAACGGATCAGTTTTTCCAGGTCGCGCGTGTTGCCCAGCAACGGCAGGTTGCTCAGTTCCTGGGGAATGCGTTCGGTGCGGTCATCGATAAAGCCGATCAGGCCGGAGCGGATGTCACTGTTGCGCGACAGGTGTTCGGCCACATGGATGGCTGTTTCGGTAAAGCCGAGGATCACCGTGCGCTGGAGGAATTTGCCGTTCTTCATCAAGTAGCGATAAAGGCGCAGCATCAGTATCCGCTCTACGCCGAACAGCGCCAGGCTCACGCAAAACCAGAACAACAGATTGCGTGGGCTTAACTGCGCAAACAGCTGCAGGATCTGGTACATGAACAGCAAAATGCAAAATGCCGAGATCCAGGCCACCAGCATGACCCGGAAACGCAAGCGATTGCTGAACAGGTCATCGGAATACACCCCCAAGGCCTGGAACAGAATGATGGTCAGCAGCGCAAAAAACAGCAGTAGGCCCAGGTAATGGCTGCGCATCTCCTGAGCGACCGGGTCTGGGTAGAACAGCAGGACCATTGCGGGCATGACCGCCGTCAAGCCGTGAAGTAATTTGACGAACACCACAAAAAACTCAACAAAGCCGGTGCGCGTCAAAAACCGACTGTCGATTGACGACTTCTCACGCATAAATCAACCCTCCAGGCACCACCAGTACTTCCCTGTTCGTGTGCTCATCCGTAAGGCAGGTTTGCTTTACAAGTGGCGCAACGCGAACGATTACTTTCGCTGGGTAAAACGCAGTTGCCTGTCTAATCGCAGGTTATTGGCTGGGCAGTGGCCTAATGATGGCACTCACTTGAAGTTAATGTCAATGTTTTGGCTTTTTTGTGTTTTTGTTTAATTTGAGTTCATAAGATACTATCGATATGACGTTTTGTTGACGTGTTTGTGGGGCTGCTCAGATTTGTCGAGAATGAGTGATGGCTATTTGATGTTGTTCGCGGCAGGCAGGTTTTCTTGACGGGCGCTATCTGCGGTGGGGCTTTTGGGGAGCACGCTCAGGCCAAAGTGCTTCACGCGGTGGTGCGGATTATTGACGCGGCGACCGAGCGGGGGGTCGCCGTCAATACCGGGCTGCGGTTCTCAATCCAGTCGGGCTGCCGCTCGCGCTGCGATTTGCCCACGGGCTTTGCGCGATTCGCCGGTGCGCAGGGTGGCTTCTGCCAGCACCTGCGCCGGCGCGGTGTCTGGCCGACCCGCATTGAATGGCGGGGCCGGCGCATATTCGAGCTGCAATTGCACCAACTGTGCGGTGGCCTCGCCGTACAACTCGGCCGCGAGCGTCAGGGCAAAATCGATGCCCGCGGTGATTCCTCCACCCGTGAACAGATTACCGTCACGCACCACGCGTTCCTGCACCGGGATCGCGCCCAGGGTGCTCAGCATGTCGTGATAGGCCCAGTGAGTGGTGGCTCGACGCCCGCGCAACAGGCCGGCCGCCCCGAGCACCAGCGCGCCGGTACAGACTGACGTCACATACCGTGCGGTCTGCGATTGCATGGTGAGAAAGTCCAGGGTTTGCTCATCCTCCATCAGCGCCCCAACCCCCGACCCTCCCGGTACGCAGATTACATCCAGCGCCGGGCATTTGTCGTAGGTGATGGTGGGGGAGAGGATCAGGCCGGTGCTGGAGGTGATCGCCGCCAGGTCTTTCCAGATCAGGTGCAGTTTCACCTCCGGTAGCGACGCCAGGACGTCGTAAGGCCCGGTGAGGTCCAGTTGCTGGATGCCGGGGAACAACACAAAGCCGATATGCAAGGTCATGGCGAAACTCCTGAAAAGGGATGGACGACCTCACTCTAGTGACCTAGGATTTGGCGAATACGCCATTAACCCCACCTATTACGCCAATCATGCCAAAAATCGTTCATGTGCTGGCTTTTCCGAATGTGCAGGTCCTTGATGTCACGGGGCCTTTGCAGGTGTTTGCTTCGGCCAACGATCTGGCGCGCCAGCAAGGTTTGCCGTCTCCCTATGCGGTGAATGTGATCACATCCCAGGCCGAACCGGTGATGACTTCCGCCGGTCTGGCCCTGCTGGCCGAGCCCCTGCCGGCGGCCGATGCGGCGTGCGATACGTTGGTGATCGCCGGCGGCTGGGGGGTGTACGGTGCGGCCGAAGACTCAGGTTTGGTGGATTGGGTCAGGTTGAAGGCTGCCCGTTCGCGGCGTACGGCGTCGGTGTGTACCGGTGCCTTCCTGCTGGCTGCCAGCGGCGTGTTGGACGGCTGTCGGGTGGCGACCCACTGGACCCGCTGCGCGGAGTTGGCGCGCAAATACCCGAAACTGCGGGTCGAAGCCAATCCGATCTTTATTCGCCAGGGTAAGGTCTGGACCTCGGCGGGCGTCACTGCCGGTATCGATCTGTGCCTGGCGCTGGTGGAAGATGACCTCGGCCGTGCGGCGGCCCTGGACGTGGCGCGGCAACTGGTGGTGTTTCTCAAGCGTCCCGGCGGGCAATCGCAGTTCAGTGTGACCCTGTCGTTGCAAAACGGCGGCAACCGTTTCACCGAATTGCATGCCTGGATCGCCGAGAACCTCAATCTGGACCTGAGCATCCCGACCCTGGCGGCGCAGTCCGGCATGAGCGAGCGCAGCTTCGTGCGTCACTACCGCGCCGAAACCGGCCAGACCCCGGCCCGGGCCGTGGAATTGATCCGTGTGGAAACCGCGCGCCGGCAACTGGCGGACAGCGGCGTGGCGATCAAGCGTATCGCCCAGCAATGTGGTTTCGGTTGCGAAGAAACCATGCGCCGTAGTTTCCTGCGGGCCTTGTCGGTGACGCCCCAGGTTTATCGCGAACGGTTTTCGGCACCGGCTTGAGTCAGCTCGAGCAGTTCAAACAGCGCTTGAAGCGTGGCCTGGGGGGCTTCCTGAGGAATATTGTGGCCGACCCCGGCGAGCACTCGTCGTTGATAAAATCCGCTGAAGTGCGCCACGTCATCATCCACCTCGGAGGGTGGGCCGACGCCATCGTCGGCTCCGCACAGGGAAATGCTCGGCACCGAAATCGGCGGCTGCTGCGCCAGTGCTTGTTCCAGCGCTTCCAACGCCGGATCGCCTTCGGCATACATGAAGCGATGGCGATAGGAGTGAATCACCACCTCGACGAAATCCGGGTTATCGAACGATGGCGCGGTGTCGGGGTACAGGCTGGGTCCTGCGGCCCAGGAGGGCGACCAAAGCGACCACAGCAACTCACACAGCTCACGGCGGTTGGCGGTCAAGCCATCGACGCCCCGTTGCGTATGGAAGTAAAACTGGTACCAGAGCCGATGTTCCGTAACTGGCGCCCGAGGCTGGGTCGACCGGGCAATATCCTGAATGTTGTAGCCATCGCCCGTCACCAGGCAGCGTACCCGCGCGGGCCACAGCGCGGCGACAATACAGGCTGCACGCCCGCCCCAGTCATAACCCGCGAGGGCGGCCCGGTCGATGGACAGCGCATCCATGAAGTCCAGCAAGTCCTTGGCCAGGGCGGCTTGTTGACCGGAACGCATGACCTCGGCGTGGATAAACCGGGTCGGGCCATAACCGCGCAGATACGGCACCAGCACCCGATAGCCGTGCTCCGCCAGTGCCGGCGCAATCGCGTCGTAGCCGCGAGGGTCGTAGGGGAACCCGTGCAGCAGAATCACCACCTCGCCGCCGGCTGGGCCATGGGCTTCGTAGGCGATATCGAGCAGCGGGGTACGCGTGTAAAACAGCGGGATCGTGGGATTCATCGCGACTCCGTGTGTCTACCAGAAGTGCGCCTGGACTTTAGCCCGAAACCGACGGCGCTGTACTCATGGCAAAGCAACGAAAAGATTTGCAGGTCCTGATAGCGGCCGTCCCAGAATCCCGCTTCGCGCAGCATGCCTTCCCGAGTGAAGCCCAGGCGGCCGAGGAGCGTTTGGCAGGCGCGATTGCGTGGGTGTACCAAGGCTTCGACCCGGTGCAGTTGCATCTGGGTAAAGCCCCACTTGAGCATGGCGCGCAACGCCTCGCTCATCAGCCCGTTGCCCCAGGCCGAAGGCGCCAGTTCACAGGCCAGGGAACAGCTGTTCCAGCTACGATTCCACTTGAACAGCCCGCAACTGCCAAGCAATCTGCCGTCATGCTCAAGCCCCCAGCGCGTGCCCGGGTTGGGCTGGGTTCGCCAGTGGGAAAACGTCGCTATCAATGCATGGGCCTGGGCAAGCTCGGTCATGGGATCGATGCCAAACCAACGCATGGCTTCGGCATTGCGATAAATCTCGAACAGTACCGGTGCATCGTCGGCGACCAACTCTCTCAAGCGCAAGCGTTCGGTGTGCAGGATCGGGAAGGTGTTCATGGCGTTCCTTGCTGTCGTCGAAGCGGCCCGCCAGTGTGCGCGTCCTGTTTCAGGGTTGCCAGACGGTCTTTTCACCGCTCAATTTGCGATCCAGAAACGTCGCCGCGCTGATCAGCGCCAAGTGGCTCAAGGCCTGGGGGGTATTGCCCAAATGGCGTGCCTGGCTGTCAAACTCCTCGGCATATAACCCCAGCGGATTGGCGTAGCGCAGCAGTTGCTCGAATTCCAGGTGGGCCTTTTCCACCTGGCCGGCGCGTGCCAGGCATTCGACGTACCAGAAGGAGCACGCGGTGAACGCGCCCTCGGTGCCTGGCAAACCATCGATCTGGTCGTCGTCGTTGCGATAACGGTAGACCATGCCGTCACGCACCAGGGTTTTCTGGATCGCCTCCAGGGTCGACAGCCAGCGCGGATCGGTGGCCGCGACGAAGCGTACCAGCGGCATCAGCAACATTGAACCGTCGAGGTTAGTGCTGCCGATATGTTGCACAAAGTGCCCGCGTTCGGCGTTCCAGAAGTTGCTCCAGATGTCTTCATAGATCGCCTGGCGGGTCTGGTCCCAGCGCGCGAATGGCGCCGGCAGCGAGCGTTTGGAGGCCAGGCGGATGGCACGGTCCAGCGCCACCCAGCACATCAGGCGCGAGTGCAGGAAGTGATGCGACTCGCCGCGCATTTCCCAGATGCCGACGTCCTTCTGATTCCAGGTTTCACACACTTGGTCAACCACTTCCACGGCATGTTTCCAGCCTTCGTGGGAGATGGCTTCACCGTACTTGTTGACCAGGTACACCGCATCCATCAGCTCGCCAAAAATATCCAGCTGAATCTGATCCCAGGCGCCGTTACCGATGCGCACCGGCTGCGCGCCGCCGTGGCCAGCGAGGTGCTTCAGTTCGGTTTCCGGCAGCTCCTGGCGGCCATCGATCCCGTACAGGATATTGATCTTCATCGGCTGGCCGCAGCAGTCGCTGACGCGTCCTCGCAGCCAGCGCATGTAGTCGTTGGATTCCTGCACGAAGCCCAGGCGCATGAACGCGTAAACGGTGAACGAGGCGTCGCGGATCCACGTATAGCGGTAGTCCCAGTTGCGCTCGCCGCCGGGTGTTTCCGGCAGGCCAAAGGTCGCGGCGGCGAGGATTGCGCCATGTTTGCGCGAGGTCAGCAGTTTCAGGGCCAACGCCGAACGATTGACCATTTCACGCCAGCGGCCACGGTAGTTGGACTGGGCCAGCCAGCCGCGCCAGAACTTCAGGGTGCGTTCCAGGCGCAGGTCGGTGCCGCAGCTCTCGACGCGACTGTCCTCGATCCCGCCGAGGACAAATTCGGCACCCTGGTCCTGTTCCAGACTGAAATGCGCGACGGCGGCGTCATCTTCAATCGTCAACGCGTGACTGCTGGCCAGGCGCAGACCGGGCTGGTTCGGTGCCGAAAAGCACACATCGGCGTTGTCCGCCGTGGCGCGGGTCGGCGCCCGGGCGTAATCGTGGCGCACCGCGCAGCGCAGGTGCAGCGTGGCTTTGCCGCTGATCACCCGGACCCGGCGAATCAACAGCGGCAGGTCGTCGACGTCGTCACTGATGCTCAGCAGGTCGGTGATTTCCACCACCGCCGCATCGCTTAACCAGCGGGTTTGCAGGACGTTGGTGTCCGGCAGGTAGATCTGTTCCCGGCGGGCATCGGGCAGGTCCGGGGTCAACTGAAAAATCCCGGCGGCGGGGGAGTCCAGCAGCGAGCAAAAGATTGACGGGCTGTCGAATTCCGGCCAGCAGAAAAAATCGACGCTGCCCTTGTCGTTGATCAGCGCGGCGCTGCGCATGTCGCCGATAATGCCGTGGGCATCAATCGCGCTTTGAGGTTCGTTCTTCAGATCAACCATTGTGACGGAACTCCGGATAAAGGCTCATGCCACCGTCAATAAACAGGGTGCTCCCGACCACGTAGTCGGAGGCATCGCTGGCCAGCCAGACCACGGCGTTGGCGACGTCCTCGACATCGCCGACCCTGGCATAAGGAATCAGTTTGAGCAGCGCTTGTTCGGCATCGCCTTGCGTGGCATCCCGATTGATTGCGGTGCGAATGGCACCCGGTGCAATGCCGTTGACGCGAATCCGCTGCTCGCTGACTTCCTGGGCAAGGCTGCGCATCAGCATCTCGACGCCACCCTTGGACGCGGCGTAATTGACGTGCCCGGCCCACGGGATCAACTGGTGGACCGAACTCATGTGGATGATTTTGCCGGCGGCCCGCGACACACCGGGGCGCAGGCCCTGGCGGTTGAAGATACGCAGTGCGGCGCGTGCGCAGAGGAACTGGCCGGTGAGGTTGACGCCGATCACGGTGTTCCAGTCGTCTAACGACATGTCGGCGATGGCGGCGTCTTTCTGCAGGCCGGAATTGGCCACCAGGATATCCAGGTGGCCGAATGCCTCCAGCGTCTGTGCAAACAGGCGTTCGACCTCGGCTTCGTTCGACACATCGGCACCGATGGCGATCGCGCGCCCGCCGGCCTGGTTGATCTGCGTCGCCAACGCCTCGGCGGGCGCGGCTTGGCGGTGGTAATTCAGCACCACCGCGGCCCCCGCTTCAGCCAACGCCTTGGCGGCGCCCGCGCCGATGCCGGAACTGGCGCCGGTGACCAGCGCCACTTGTTTATCCAACGAGATGTGCATATCACCTGACCTTTTTCGGGACACCCATCAGCTGACTGACGGTGCACCGCACAAGTTCATCCCTAGTCTGCAATACCACGATAGCTGTTTATACCGCTCCTCATGATCGCAATGCCTGTGGCCATGTGGTGTGCGCTGGCGGCATGGTTATCGTGGCGCGCTTGATTCAGGTTCGCGGTTTCAAGCCGCGAAGCAACAACTCCAGGCCTTGCAGCGCTTGCTCCAGGCGCTCGCCCGCCTGGTCGTCGCGGGCAATCCACAGCGCGGCGTCCACCAGACTGCCGTTGATCAGGCGGGCCAATGCCTGGCTGGGCGCGGGTTCGATGACGCCGGCCTGGATCAGTACATCGAGCAACCGGCGCAGCGACTCGATGCATTGCTGTTGGTTGGCGGATGCGGCATCCCCGAGTACCGCCGGTGCATCTTGCAGCACGATGCGGCGGATCTCCGGATCCTGGGCCATGCGCAGGTAGGCGCGACAGCGTTCGCGAAAACCGCGCCAGGGCTCATCGGCCTGGTCGGTAATGTGCTGCAGGCGCGCATCCATTTCGCTATCGAGTTGCGCAACCACTGCGCTCAGCAAACCTTTCTTGTCACCAAAATGGTGGTACAACGCCCCACGTGTCAGACCCGCGCGGGCGGTAAAGTCATCCATCGACGTATTGGCGTAGCCTTGGGTGGCGAACGCGTGGCGGGCGCTGGCGATCAGCCGGGCGCGGGTGTCTTCGATCATCTCGGCACGGGCTCGGGGCATGGATTAACGCTCGTAATAGATGGATGGGTGATTGACATACGGCTCGTATGTTATGCATGATTTGTCGCATACGCACCGTATGTATTTTGCCCTGATAGCACCAGATAGCAAGTGCCAGGGCACCAGGACGAGGTTACGCACCATGGCAAACCCCTACGCCGAGCTGTTTCAGGCGCCTGGATCCAGGGCTTTTGTAGCGGCCGGCATGCTCGCCCGCATGCCGATCTCCATGACTGGGATCGGACTGATCACCATGTTGTCCCAGGTTCGCGGCGGTTATGCTCTGGCCGGCGCGGTGGCGGCGACCTTTGCCTTGGCCACGGCTTTTTGTGCGCCTCAGGTTTCGCGGCTGGTTGACCGTTACGGCCAGAGTCGAGTCTTGCCGGTGGCCGCCGCCGTGGGCGGTGGGGCGTTGTTGTTGCTGTTGCTCTGCAGCCGTCTGCAGGCACCGGACTGGACCCTGTTTATCTTTGCCGCGCTGGCCGGCTGCATGCCCAGTATGTCGGCCATGGTACGCGCGCGCTGGACTGAGCTGTACCGGGGCCAGCCGCGCTTGCAAACCGCATTTGCCCTGGAGTCGGTGCTGGACGAGGTGTGCTTTATCTTCGGCCCGCCGTTGTCTGTCGGCTTGTGTGTATTACTGTTTCCCGAGGCGGGTCCGCTGGTAGGCACGCTATTGCTGGCGCTGGGCGTCACCGCGTTCGTCCTGCAAAAACACACTGAACCACCCGTTCACGCCCATCACGATCATCATGACCGCTGGCTGATCGCCTCACCCTCGGTGTTGGTGCTGATGATCCTGTTGATGGCCATGGGCACGATTGTGGGGGTCGTGGATGTGGCCAGCGTTGCGTTTGCCGAACACCAGGGTCAGCCGGCTGCCGCAAGCATCGTGCTGTCGGTGTATGCCATTGGTTCGTGCCTGGCCGGCCTGGCATTCGGTGCCCTCAAGTTGAACATGTCTTTACCTCGGCAGCTCCTGTTCTGTGGCTTGGCCACGGCGCTGACCACGCTGCCCTTGCTGCTGGCAGTGGACATTCTCGGACTCTCGCTGGCGGTGTTCTTTGCCGGGATGTTTTTCGCCCCCACGCTCATCGTTTGCATGGCCCTGGTGGAGCGCGTGGTACCGCCCAGTCGCCTGACCGAAGGCATGACCTGGCTGATCACTGGCCTGAGCATCGGCGTGGCAATTGGCGCCGCGAGTTGTGGTTGGATGATCGACCGCTTCGGCGCTCCCAGCGGGTTCTGGGTGGCGCTGGTGGCGGGGCTGCTGGGCGAACGGTGCTTGGGCCCCGGTGTAAAAAGTCAGCCCTGCGCGGGGTGACAGTCCGAACGCCGCAGGCGCGACGAGAAGGCAAAGTCCGGACAGGCAGGGTGCCTGTCCGGGACGCGGCAGTGCTTAGAAGTTGGTGCGCATGGTGAACATCAGGTTGCGCGGGTTGCCGTAGTAGCTGTTGCTCTCGATGGTGCCCGTCTGCGAGTAATACGTGCGGTCAAAGATGTTTTCGATATTGACCGCCAGATTGACGTTCTTGGTCACGTCGTAGCCCACGCGCGCGCTGTAGATTGCGTAGCCACCCGTCTCATTCTTGATCCCGGTGCCGACGTTGCCCCCCACATGGCGACCATAAACGCCGCTCTGGATGGTAGTGCCCGCACCCACTTGCCACTTCGAGTATTCACCGTGCAACTGATAGTTGGCCCAGGCACGCAGCATGTGTTCGGGCATGGACGTCTGGAATGTGGTGTCTTCCAGGTCCGGGTTGTTCGGGTTCTTGACGTACTTGCTGGTGTTGAAGGTGTAGCCCGCGGTCAGCTCCAGGCCGGGCATGACCCTGCCAGTGATCTCGGCTTCGAAGCCCTGGGCGCGGACCTTGCCACCTGCCACATAGCAATTGCAGGTGGTTGGCTGGTTAGGGTCGCGCTGGGCAAGGCCGGAGTAGGTGGTGCGAAAGAGCGCGAAGTTGGTGTTCAGCGTACCGTCGTAGAACTCGCCCTTGAGGCCCAGTTCGTAGGTATCACCCGAGCGCGGTGTCAAGGCATTGCCCGCAGCGGTTTCGACGTTGAGTTGCGGGGTGAAAATTTCCGCGTAGCTGGCGTACGCCGACCAGTTGGGGTTCAGCGCATAGACCAGGCCATAGAACGGTACCACCTTGGCATTGGTTTGCATGTCGCTCTTGGTGTGTCGGCCGTTCGTTTCGTTGAGCATGTCCTGCTTGTAATCCCACCAACTGACACGCGCGCCGACGATCACGTCCAGCGGCTCGAACACATTGACCCGCAGCGAACCGTACAGGCCTTGCTGGTCCAGGGTCGAGGTGGTGGTGCGGTACTTGTCGGTGCGCTCGTATTTGGGTGGAATGAAATTCAGAATGTCCGGGATAAAATCGTAGGCACCCTTGTGGTCGGTCACGTTATAACGCCCGGCGACCCGCTTGCTGTGGGAGATATTGGCGCCCAGGATCGCTTCGCTGCGATGGCCCAGCATGTCGAAATTGCCGTTGACGAACAGGTCGGTGTTGTACTGGTAGTTGTTTTCGCCACGACCCTCGGCCCAGTTGTAGGCCCCCGAGTTGTCGACCGGGTCGATCTGGCCGCCGGTGTTGCTGTACAGGGCATCCAGGTTGAAGCGGGTGTAGTTGGTGGCCAGGGTGGCTTTCCAGTCGTCGTTGAGCTGATGTTTGGCTTCGAAGAAGTACTGGGTCGACTCGACGTCGTTATAGTCCGACGGCGAGCTGAGGTTGGTCGAGCGTTTGAAGTCGATCTTCGAGCCGTCCTTGTAGCCCGGCAGGCCCCAGTCCATGGTCGAGCGGTTATCGGCATTCTGATAAGTGAAGCCGGCGCTCAGCAAGGTATCCGGGTTGAGGTCGAACTCCAGTACGCCATAGGTCGATGCCCGCTTGCTCTTGCCGCCGTCATAGAAGTAATGGCGCGTGCTGTAGGAGGTCGCCAGGCGACCGCGCAGGGTTTTTTCTTCGTTGAGTGCGCCTTGCACATCGACTTCCTGGCGGTAACTGTCCCAGGTCCCGGCCTGGGTGACGGTGCTCAGCTTGAAGTCGCCACCGGCGCGCTTGCGCACCAGATTGATCGCGCCACCTGGCGAACCCGCGCCCTGGAACAGTCCGGCCGAGCCCTTGAGTACTTCCACGCGTTCATAGGAGATCAGGTCTGACCAGTTCAGCGAGCTGATACCGGTGCTGGTGCCGGCCGGGATCGGAATGCCGTTGACCTGGAAGTTGTCGATCTCGAAGCCACGGGCGTACGGTTGGTTGTCGCCGTTGAGGGCGCCATAGGTGACCACCCCTGGCACGAGGCCGTAGACGTCGTTGAGGGTGGTGATGTTTTGGTCCTTGATACGTTGCGCAGTCAGTACCGTAACGGTTTGCGGTATCTCTTTGAGGCTGCGTTCGCTCTTGCCGATGGTCACCGCGCCGGTGGTGTAGGAACGCGTGTTTTCAGTGTTGACGCCCAGGCCGGATTGACCGACGACAGTGGTTGTAGCCAGCTCCATGGCATCCCCGGTTTTGCGGCTGATGCTCGCCGAATTACCCTGGAAGCTGTAACTGACGCCGGTATTTTGCAACAACTTCGCCAGTCCCTCCTGCGCACTGAACCTGCCGTTGAGCCGTGCGCTGCGTAACCCCTGAATATCATCCGGGCTGTACAGCACCTGTACCGATGACTGCTGGCCGAATGTCCGCAGGGCATCGGCCAGTGGCTGTTGCGGAATATTGAAATCCACCGCCTGCTCTTGTGCATGTGCCGCCAGGGGCAGGGCCATGGCCATCGCCAGGTTGAGAGCGGTGAGGGAGAAGCGCTTGCTCAGGGCGTGAGACATAAGAAAGGCTTTGACATACGGATTCATTGGTCGAGGAACTGGCCTTGTCATTTTTTTACCTTGTGAATAGGAGGCAGATAATTCTTATTAAGACGTTGGGGGTGAAGAAAAACGGAAGCGTCGCGCAACTTTTTTCAGCGTGCCCTCACGCGGGTTGCGCCTGGGTCATGACCCGGCCGCTTTCCATGCGCACCAGTTGGTCGGCGATATCGAAATAACGGTCGTCATGGGAGATCACGATGATCGTCTTGCCCAGGCGTTTGAGGTCCGGCAGCAGTTCGGTGTAGAAAATCCGGCGGAAGGTCGGGTCCTGGTCCGCCGCCCACTCGTCGAATACCAGGACCGGACGCTCTTCCATCCAGGCGTTGACCAGCGCCAGGCGTTTGCGCTGGCCCGTGGACAGGTCGGTGGTGGTGAAATTGCCGTCGCGCACGCTGACCTTGTGGGCGATTTCCAGGCGTTCCAGATAACGGTTGGCGTCGTCCGGGAGGTGTTGGTCACCCTGGACAATGTCATCGAACAAGTAATAGTCGGCAAAAATCGTGGTGAACAATTGACGGTAGTCATCGCGGTTGGTCGCATCGATCGTGGCGCCATTGAGCGTGATCTCGCCCTGTTGCGGCGCATACAGCCCCAGCAGCAATTTGATCAGCGTCGTTTTGCCGCAACCGTTCTCGCCGACGATAAAGGTGATGTCGCCCTGGTTGATCTTCAGGTTCACCGGGCCAAGACGGAAGGGTGCGCTGCCCTCGGTGGCCGGGAACGTGTAGCTGACATTGTTCAGCTCCAGAGTCGTCACGGGAGTAGCAGGCGCGCCCTTGTCGCTGAGCAGCAAGTACGGCTCGGGTGAGGAAAACTGTTCGCCCAGTTGCGCGATACGCCGGAAGGCGATCTGTGCGCGGCTGATGATCGGCAAGGTGCCGATCAGGTGTTCCAGCGGGCCTTTCATGTACAGCAGTACCAGTACGAAGCCGCTCATGACCGTGTTGTCGGCGCTTGGCCATTGCGATTGCAGGGTCAAGGCCAGCCCGATGACCACGAAGAACAGCATCGAGCCGAAGCTCTTGGCGATGATAAAGGTGTTGATCGAGCTGATCTGGGTGTCGCGAATGGCGTTGGCGGTACGCTGGATCCCGAGGGTGAACATGCGTTGGCGGCGGGGCCGGTGAATGCGCAGTTCCTTGGCACCTTCAGCAATCGCGTTGTAGTGCTTTTGCAATTCGTCTTCTGCTTCGCGCGCGGCGATGAAACCCTTGATACCACGGGCCCGGGCGATCGACTGGACCACGCTGCCGATACCGATAGCGACCAGTATCATCACGAACATCGGCCACGACAGCATTGCCAGGTAGCCCAGGCAACCGAGGGTCACGGTCAGGGAAATCGCCAGCGGGGCGAAGGCAAAGGCAAAGTCGCTGATGGTGTCGACGTCATGGGTCAGCACCGGAATCAAGCGATGAGTGCGATAGCGTTCAATCTGCTCGATGGGGGTCGACAGGACCTTTTCTCCCAGCTCCTTACGTAGCCTGGCAATGATGTGCTGGCCCACATAGTTAGTGCCGATGTCCGAGAGGATCGAACTGGCCAGCGCCAGCAGGCATAGGCCGGCGAACACTGCGATGACGGTCTGGGTCAGGCCCTCGGGGGCGTGCAGGGCATTGTTGATCGTGGCCAGCAACACGGTGACGCTCAGGCCGCCGATCATGCCGAGCACAATGGAGAGGCAGACGATCAGGCGGAAGGGCTTGAGCAGGGCGAGCAGTTCTTTGATAGCCCCGCGTGTTGGCTTGTTCATTGAGGTTTCCTGTCAGGAGAAGAACGTAGGGCCGCTACTCACGAAAACGAATGGCCAGGCAGTTTATTTAAAGGACCGCGCAAGACCGCGGTCCGCTGGCCGGATCAGAGGTCGCGTTCTACGCGAAAGCCCAGCCAGTCACCGCTCTCGTTGGGGTACATGTTGTTGCGGTTGCCGGAGCGCGAGAAGACCGGCGCTTCGAGGTAGTCGTTGCCGCGAATGCTCTGCAGCTCGCAGTTCTTCTCGACCCAGGCACTGCCGTCAGCAGGGGCGCCGAGGTAATTCGGGTGATAGCAATCGGCAACCCATTCGGAGACGTTGCCGTGCATGTTGTAAACACCAAAGGCGTTGGGCGCAAAGGCCTTGGCCGGGTTGGTGTAGGTATAGCCGTCGGCCGGGCCGTAAGTGTTGGCGTGTTTGGAGATCTGGTAGTTCTGGCCTTCATCGAAGGGGAACGGAAAGGGGCCAGGGCTGCCGCCGCGAGCGGCGTACTCGCGCACCGCTTCGCTCACCAGGCGGTATTGCTTGCCGGTTTTATTCGACAGCCAGGCAATATAAGCCTGGGCTTCGGCCAGGTTCATGCATACCGCGGGCTGCTGCGACTTTTGCGGGTAGCTCGGTTTGCCATTGGTGCAGCGGCGGCCGGGGCGTACATCGAAGTCATCGAGGCGGGCGCCGGTTTCGTTCTGATAGGCATTGAACTCGCTGGCCAGTACCTGGAAGCGGCTGATGGCGAAGGGCTTGGCAAAAGTCACTGGATGCTGCGGGCTTTCGTCAGGCTCGTGGCCGACTTCAGCGTCCGGGGAGCCCATGGTGAAGGTACCTGCCGGCAACACGACCATTTCCGGGCAATCCTTGCAGTCTTTGAAGACCTTGCCCGGCTGCGGTGTCGTGGTTGCAGCTGCAGCCAGGCCTGGCTGCAGGCAGAGGGCGGCGGCCAGCGCCGCCAAGGCCTTCAGGGAACGCGTCGCGGTAGTGGGAGTGGAGGTCATAAGTCGTCTCGATAGAAGTAATCGGTGCTCAACGGCGGCATCAGAGTTTTTTGCCAAGCAACGTCATGAAACGCTCGACTTCGATCTCGCTGTTCAGCAATCCCGGTGCGGTGCGGATCACCGGCCCGGCGTCGCGGTGCACCGCGTCGCAGACCACTCGGTTTTCCATGAGATAGGCAGCGACTTGGTCGCTGTTTTGCTGCTTGACCCGGAAGAAGGTGAAGCCTGCCGATAGCTCGGGGCTGGTGGGCGTCACGAGTTCGATCTGCCGGTGGGCCTGCAGGCGCTCCTTCAAGTCACTGTTGAGCCCATGGATACGGGCCTGCACCTCGGCTTTGCCGAGTTGCAGGTGCAGCTTGAAGGCTTCGTTCAAGGCCCAGCGATGTTCGAAGGCGTGGTAGCCGCCAGGGGACATAGTGGTGGCAAAGTTGGTGTCTTCGGAGAAGGTCGGCACTGTCGGCGTCACGTCCTTGAGTTCCTCGGAGCGGGCGCAGATGATCCCGGTCCCCCGTGGTCCGAACATCCACTTGTGGGTGCCGGCGATGAAGAAATCACAGTGCATCTGCGCAAAGCTCAGGTCCTCGACGCCGAAGCCGTGGACACCGTCGACCACGTAGAGGATGCGGTCTTTCTCGTCGCGACTGCGGTTGAACTCTTCCACCAGCTTGCCGATTTCGCCGATGGGCAGTTTCACGCCGCTGCCCGATTGCACCCAGGTCATACCCAGCACCCGGGTGTTGGGGCGGATATGGCTTTTGATCGCGCTGAGTACTTCATCCACCGAAATCCGCTGGGCGTCCTTGAACAGCTTGATCTTGCGGACCTGGGTGCCTTCCTTCCGCATCCGGTAATCGAGGGTGAATTCGGTGGAGTAATGCTCGTGGACCGTGGTCAGAATCTCTTGATCCGGGCGCACATGTATGCCGCCGTAGATCATCGCCAGCCCTTCGGTGGTGCTGCCGGTCAAGGCTATCTGCCCCGGTTTTGCTTGCAGGTAGCGGCCGGCCCAGTCACGCACCTCGGCTTCGCGTTTCCAGGCTTCCTGCAAGTCCCAGTCCATGGCCAGGCCGGGGTTGCGGTCTATCCGTGCGCGGTGCAGATCGATTGCGTCGCGCACGGGCTTGGGGTGGGAGGTGACCAGGAAATTGGAAAAGTGGATGTAGTCCGGGTCTTGGGTGAATAACTGGCGCAATTGCGCCCATTTTCCCTCGGGCACGGGCGGTGGTGTATTCGCCAAGGCGTGCTGATTCAGCACGGCGGTGCCCAGCGGAAGACCGGCGGCGAGTACCCCGGCCTGTTTGAGAAACGTGCGGCGATCAGTCATGTGCTCGGTTCACTTGTCGGCAAAAGGGAAGGTAATCAGCGCTCGGCCACCGGCCTGGCGGCTGCTTGCACCTGCTCCCAGACCCGCAGGAAGTTGCCTCCCCACAGTTTGGCGATGTCGGCTTCGGAGTAACCCCGGGAAATCAGTTCGGCGGTCACGTTGCGAATCTCACCGACGTTGTCCCAGTTCTTGACCCCGCCCCCTTCGTTGAAGTCGGAGGCAATGCCGACGTGGTCGATACCGATCTTGCGCACGGTGTAGTCGATGGCGTCGCCGTAGTCCTTGAGGCTGGCCTTGGGCTCTTCTTCAAGGATCGAATACAGGCCGCTGGCGTATTGGCCGAACTTCTGTTCGGACCAGGCGGAGATGATCGGGTCGCCTGGCATCAGCGCCATGGCCAGGTTCGGCAACGGCGGCAGGTCGAAACGCGCACGCAGGGTGTTGAGCTTGTCCTGGGTAGGTTGGGTCAGTGGACGCAGGTATTGGGAGAACCCCACCACCTGGACCACGCCGCCGCTGTTCTTGATCAGTTGCATCTCTTTGTCGGAGAGATTGCGCGGGATGTCGACGAAGGCCCGTGGTGCCGAGTGCGAGGCCACCATCGGTGTACGACTCAGTTGCGCGACTTGTTCCAGGGCCTTGGTCGACATCTGCGAGACGTCGATGATTACCCCCAGGTCATTGAGCCGCTGCACGGCCTGTTGGCCGATGTCCGACAGGCCGTTGAGAGCATCAGGGGAATCGTTGAAGAACGGCAGCGGGCGTGAGGAGTCGGCCCAGCTGTTATTGCCGATATAGCTGAAACCGAACATGCGCATGCCGCGTGCGGCCCACATGTCCAACAGGTTGAGGTCGCTGCCCAGTGGGTAGGCGTTGAGCATGCTGATGAAAATGGCGAACTTGCCTTCGCCGTGCAGGCGTCGGAAGTCGTCCGGGGTGTAGGCGATGGCCACCTGATTGGGGAAGTCGCGGACCATTCCGGAAATGATTTTGTAGCGCACCTCCTGCTGGTTGCGCGCCTCCTCGACAAAGCCTGCGGTCGGGCGATGAGGGGCATTGGCGCCGTTCCACATTTCGGGCCAGCCGAAAATGGTCAGAGCGGCCCCGGACAGGCGCCCACGGTTGGCCTTGACCAGGTCGAACTGGCTATCGCCATCCTTGTCGGCTTCGTGGCCGTGGGTCCCGAAATTCAGCGGCACCGAGATGTGGCTGTCGAAGGACAGCAAGCGATCCTGCATTTCATTGGCGTGCTTGATCACCTCCAGTGGGTAACCGGCGTTGCCCCTGAACCAGTGATCCCAGGCCAGAAAGCCGGCCCCGGCGCCCATGGCGAGTGCCAGCGGCAGGCCAATGTAGAGAGCCTTTCTCGAACGTGGTTTTGTCATTGCCATCTCAATCAGTTCGCCGTCGAAGTGCAGGCGCAAGGGCCTTCGCTATCTGGGAAGAACGAGCGCTGCGGAGAAAAATTTAGGCACCTGGTCCGTGGCGGTAAATTTCCCCCCGCAACAAACGTTCTAGCTTGGATAAAGCCTGCTTCATGGCTGTTTTCAGGCGGGACAATGCAGGTAGGAAAATGACGATTTCTCGACGAGGGTTCATTGCAGGCCTGGCGCTGACGGGCGCTGCAGTGCCCGCGGCCTTTTATGCCCATCGCGAGTTGACGCGTGAAGAGTTCCCGGTGACGCCGGAGGAAGCGACTGTCGATCTGGCCGACACCGTCGGTCAGCGCCTTGCCGACTCCTTGCGAGGTGTCTGGAGCCTGCGTCTGGAAGGTCGCGAGGCTGGCCTCGACGGCCTGCCGCTTGAAGGGCTGGAGTTGTTTCTTGATATTGCCCCGCGCGGGCGCGGGCTGCGGGGTTACCTGGGCACCGCCGAACAGCTGCGTGGCGACGCCGAGCCGCGTTATCAGGTGATGGGCGATCTGGCGCCAGGCAATGCATCCGAGCTGTATTGGCGGCTGATCGACCGCGAGACGCCTGGCGGCGCGCCGACCCATGAACTGAAAATGACCTTGGATGAGGTCTGGGCGGAGTTTGGCAATGCTGGCAGCGGCACCCTCAGCGGGCACATCCTGCGCCTGGACCGACCTTTGGCGCTGCCCGAACAAGACAGCCGCTTTGTTGCCATCAAGCAACTGTTTCCCGAAGCTCGGGAACGTATCGGTTTGAATGCGACATTGATGGCCTGGTTGATCGCTCCTGAACATCGCCTGTTTCACCAGCTCTGGCACGCCTCTCGCGACCAGTGGCACAAGCTGGCCGAAGACAAGCGTGACGCCTTGCGCGGCATTGGCTGGCAGCCCGGGCCACGGGATAAGGAGCGCGATGCGCGTGGTCCGCGCAAGGACCGCAACGGTTCGGGGATCGACTTCTTTTTCATGCATCGGCACATGCTGGGGACGGCGCGCTCGATGCAGGACCTGCCGTCCTGGCCGCGTTTCCCTGCGCCGCAACCGGAGCTTGAGCGTGACCGCCAGGGGTTTGCCCGCTACTTCGACAATCACGATGGCTTTGCACTTCCGCCCACCTGGCTGGCCAGTGGTGATAGCGACTACACCCAATGGGTCAGCGATATCAAGGCGACCGAGACCTACCACAGCAATTTCCAGGTCTGGGAATCGCGGTACCGCGATCCGCGTTATCTGGCGAAACTCACCCTGGGCCAGTTTGGCTCGGAGGTCGAGCTGGGGCTGCACGATTGGCTGCACATGCGCTGGGCCTCGGTACCGCGGGACCCGTCCAACGGCGCCCCGGTGCCGTTCGCTCGCGACCCGGCGGACTTCGCCGGTCGTTGGTACACGGCGCAAAACGACTTTCTCGGTGATCCGTTTTCTTCGCATGTGAATCCGGTGTTCTGGTATTTCCATGGCTGGATCGATGACCGTATCGAGGACTGGTTTCGTGCGCACGAGCGTTTTCACCCAGGTACAGTCAGTCGCCTCGAGGTCAATGGCGTGCCCTGGTTCGCGCCGGGACGCTGGGTGGAAGTGGCGGACCCCTGGCTCGGTCCGGTGACTCACGGTTGCAGCACCACACCGGGGTTGCAGATGGGTAAGTCAGTGGAGATGGATCCGGAAACCATGAAGCTGGCGCTGCGTATCACCTTTGCTGCTGACGACGACCAGCTCACCCCGCTGTTGCGCAAGGTGCCCAGGCGCCCCTGGTATGCGCGGCATCTGAAGGTCAGGGAGCGGACGCTGTAGCCGTGAAACGGGGGCGGCCTGCTGGCGATGGGACGGGCCTTACCAGCCGCGCCCGGAGTTGACCCAGAAATTCACGGACAACGAGGTGGACACTGACTCCACTTGATGGAACCAGCCTTCCGGCAGGAACAACAGGTCGCCTGCCTCCAGGGTCACTCGGAGGAAGTTCACGTCGCGGGAGGCCGGAAAACGTTGGTAGTCCGGTGCGTCGGGGTTGACTTCGCAGCCGTCGAGTCCGCCTTCCGGCGATGTCGACCAGGTGCTCAGCGCTTCACGGTGATGGGGCGCGGCGAGGATGAAGGATTTACGTCCCCAGACCTGGGCAAACATATTGTCGGTGTCATCGCGATGCAGTGGTGTCAGGGTGCCTTTGGGACCGATCCAGATGCGTGGTGCGATGAACAGCGACTGCTCGAAGTAGGGCGGGTGCTTGATCTGCTGCATCAGCTGTGCCGGTAAAATGTTGTTACCCATGTAGGCGGGCGGCGTGCCGTCGGCGTTTTTCGATGCGGGAGTGTCCAGCGAGGCGATGAAGTCCGCCATGGAGGTGGAGCGAAAGTCGCGATCGGCGGAGAAGGTTTTCTTCACGTAATCGCCGTGACGGGTGATCCCTTGCAGTTCGGCGAAATGCACCAGGGATTCTTCGCGGCTGAGTTTGAACAGTGGCCAATCCTGCAGTGCATCGCTGATGACCAGGGGGATGCCGTGGGGCAGGTAGCGGCTGCGAAATTCGCTGACCGAAACCTCGCTGCGCGGCCGGCGTTCCACGCTGCGCAGAGGCGGCAGGCTGGCTGAAATTCGTTCGCTGAAGCGTGCCGGTGTTGGGTAGCGTTTGTTCATGTCGACCTTTTCGGTCTTGGTGCCACCCTGGCGTGCATGGTCGATGATCTGCGGCAGCATCGTGGCCAGGCCCATGTTGCCGCTGATCTTCAGGCGTCCGCTGGCAAACAGTTCTTCGACGTTGGCCACGCCGCCCATGATCCCCAGGAAATCCTGCTCCGTCACCTCGATGGTCACGTCGGGGTGGGCATGGCGACCCCGCTCGGTGCGGCTGTGGGCCTTGACCTCGGACCAGAATGCCTGCTCGGGCGCGAACGCGAACTGAAAAATACCTTCAATGCCGACGGCACCGGCATTGGCAAACAGCTTGGTCAGAATGGCATGCAAATCCACGGTGATCCCTCTTGTATCGGGTATTGGTCTGAACAAGGGAACGAGCACTGCTGCATGAAATTTATAGGAGATGCCGCGGACGGCCTGGCGTGTGCCTAATTTGCCCGCGTGCTCATCCGTTCCTTTTACACGTAATGGATTGAGGTAAACGTGGTGACCCAGCTGACACTGCTGTGCCTGCCGTACTCCGGCGCCAGCGCCATGGTCTACAGTCGGTGGCGGCGCAAGCTGCCGGAATGGTTGCACGTGCATCCGGTGGAGCTGCCAGGCCGCGGCTCGCGTTTTGATGAGCCCTTGCACACTGACATGCGCGCCCTGGCTCGCCAGTTGGCCGCGGAACACAAGCCGGCGCTCGAAGCGCCCTATGCACTGTTCGGGCATAGTCTGGGAGCCTTGCTGGCGTGCGAAATGGCGCATGCGTTGCGCGCCTTGGGCTGTCCCGAACCGGTGGCGCTGTTCGCCTCGGGCACGGCGGCACCAACCCTGCGCAGCGACTACGACCGTGACTTTGCCGAGCCCAAGACCGATGAGCAGCTGATTGATCAGTTGCGCACTTTCCAGGGCACCAGTGAGGCGGTGCTGGCGGACAAGGAGCTGATGAGTCTGACCCTGCCAGTGCTGCGTGCCGACTTCTTGCTGTGCGGAGGTTTCCGCCCTCTGCAGCGGCCACCACTCAAATGCCCGGTACACGTACTCGGAGGCAAAGAAGACAAGGCCACCACGGAGCAACTGATGGGTTGGCGCAAGGAAACCGCCGGCAGTTTTTCGGTGGACATGATGACCGGTGGCCACTTCTTTATTCACGAGCATGAAGCGCGGGTGCTGCGGGTCATCAAGGAACACTTGGAGGCGCATCATCGCCGCTACGTCCAGATGCGCGCACTCGCTCGCTAGAACCGCGCCCGCTGGCGCAATTGATTGTTTACAGGAGGCCCGTCATGGGTGTTGCCTTGGGATTTTCCGTTGGTCCGTTACGGGTGGGGCAGGGGCGTTTGCCGCTGCTGGTCGAGGCCACTGAGCCAGACACCAGTCTGCTGGCGGTGTTTGAAGCACTCAAGGCGTTGGTAGATGAGCATCTGTTGCGCGACGGCGGGATTCTGTTTCGTGGGTTTACCCTGGCGGGCGCCGAGCAGTTTCGCGAATTTGCCGCCAGTTTTGGTCACCCTTTGTTGAACTATGAGTTTGGCTCGACCCCGCGCAGCAGTGTTACGCAAGGGGTGTACACCTCCACCGAGTATCCGGCGCACCAGAGTATTCCGCTGCATAACGAGCAGGCTTATTCCCGTGACTGGCCAATGCGGATCTGGTTCTACAGCATGCTCGCCGCGCAGGCGGGGGGCGAGACGCCGATTGCCGATAGCCGCGAAGTCTACAAGCGCATCCCGGCGTATATTCGCGAGCGTTTCGTCAGCAAGGGCCTGATGTATGTGCGCAACTTCGGCAACGGCCTGGATGTGGCGTGGGAGCAGGTCTTCAATACCGAGGACCGGACAGTCGTCGAGGCGTACTGCGATGCTCACGGGATTGTCTGCGAATGGAAGGATGACGGCGAACTGCGCACCCGCCAGACCTGCCAGGCGGTGGCTCGCCATCCACGCACGGGTGAAATGGTCTGGTTCAATCAGGCGCACCTGTTCCATATCTCCAACCTGCAGCCGGAGGTGCGCGAGACGCTGTTGGACATCGTCGACGAGGAAGATTTGCCGCGCAACGTCTACTACGGTGACGGCTCGTCTATTGAAGACCAGGTGCTCGACGAGATCCGCGCGGTACTCGACGAGTGCATGGTCAGCTTCCCCTGGCAGTCAGGTGATGTGCTGATGCTCGACAACATGCTTGCGGCTCACGCGCGTGCGCCCTTCGAAGGCAAGCGCAAGGTCATCGTGGCCATGGCCGAAGGCTTTTCCGCCGACCAGTTGTAATCGGTATCCTCGATCGTTCCCGCGCCAGCGGGAGCGATCTGACCCGCATCAGGGTGGCGCTATCGACCTGCCCTGCAAGCCGCCGCGCCGGGCGCAAAAATCCTCAAGCTTCAAGGTCGTTCCGGGCTGATTCCAGCCTGCGCCAGCGACTACAAGTTAGTTGTTCTCCGTCGCTAATTTTCCCCGGCTGCATTCGTTTTATAGGGATGACGTGCCTTTGCGCTTCCTGCCTATTGACCCGGATGCTAAGAAATGAATGCTGAAGACTCCTTGAAACTCGCTCGCCGGTTTATCGGGTTGCCCCTGGAAAAACGCCGGTTGTTCCTCGCGGCCTTGCAAAAGGAAGGGGTGGATTTTGCTCGGTTTCCGATCCCGGCGGGTGTAGCGGTCGAGGATCGTCAGGCGTTGTCCTACGCACAGCGACGGATGTGGTTCCTCTGGCAGCTTGATCCGCAAAGCGCTGCCTATAACCTGCCCAGTGCCGTGCGGCTCAAGGGTAGGCTCGACGAACCGGCACTGGAGCAGGCCTTTGCCAGCCTGGTGGCGCGCCACGAAGCCCTGCGCACGGTCTTTCGCCAGTTGCCCGACGAGCGTCTGCAACAAGTGCCCGCCAGTGCCCCGCTGGTTGTCGAGCGCGAGGACTTCAGCATCCTCCCCGATGACGAGCGTGAGCGCAGGGTCCGCAGCGAAGCCCAGCAACAGTCAATGCTGCCGTTCGACCTGGCTGCCGGGCCGTTGCTGCGGGTCAAGCTGATCAAGCTCGAGGCTGAGCAGCATGTGCTGTTGCTGACCTTGCACCACATCGTTTCCGATGGCTGGTCGATGAGTATCATCATCGACGAGTTCGTCCGCTTCTACGATGCTCACCGTCGTGGCGAGGCGCTTAACCTCGAGCCGCTGCCGATCCAGTATGCCGACTATGCCCTGTGGCAGCGGCGCTGGATGGAAGCCGGTGAGCAGGAGCGCCAATTGGCCTACTGGCAGGCGCAACTGGGCGACGAGCATCCGGTGCTTGAGTTGCCGACCGATTTCCCACGTCCGGCGGTGGCCAGCTATCAAGGCGGTCGTCATGAGTTCGACCTGCCGCCGGCCCTGGCGGATGAACTGCGTCAGTTCGCGCGCCAGCAGAATGTGTCGTTGTTCACCGTCTTGCTGGCGGCCTTCAATATTCTCTTGTATCGCTACACCGGCCAGACCGACCTGCGGGTCGGCGTGCCGATTGCCAACCGTAACCGGCTGGAAGTCGAAGGCCTGATCGGTTTGTTCGTCAACAC
This sequence comes from Pseudomonas sp. GQ91, assembly GCF_059758795.1. Classification (NCBI taxonomy): domain Bacteria; kingdom Pseudomonadati; phylum Pseudomonadota; class Gammaproteobacteria; order Pseudomonadales; family Pseudomonadaceae; genus Pseudomonas; species Pseudomonas sp. GQ91. The sequence continues at coordinate 367,573 of NZ_JCAXED010000004.1, read as the reverse complement.
TCAGGTGATCCGTGCGCGTTTTGATGAGCAGACCCCGGTCACTGGCCTGTTGCAGGATCTCAAAGAGGTGGTCAACGCCGCGCAGGCCCATCAGGACCTGCCCTTCGAGCGCCTGGTGGATGCGCTCAAGCTGGAGCGCAGCCTGAGCCACACCCCGCTGTTCCAGGTGATGTACAACCATCAGCCGGAAGTGGCCGACCTCGAGGCGTTGAAACTGAGTTCCGGGCTCAGCTTGAGCCGTCTCGAATGGGACAGCCGTACCACCCAGTTCGACCTGACCCTGGATACTTACGAGAAGGGTGGCACGCTCAAGGCGGCCCTGACGTTTGCCAGCGATCTGTTCGCCCTGGCGAGCGTCGAGCGCATGGCCGGTCATTGGCTCAAGATACTGAGCGAAATCGTCGCCGACAGCGCGCGTCGGGTCAGTGAGCTGCCGCTGCTCGATGCCCTGCAGGTACAGACCCAGGTACTCGACTGGAACCGTACCGAGGCGCAGTTCCCGGCGCGGCGCGGTGTGCATCAGTTGTTCGAGGAACAGGTGCAGCGCACGCCACAGGCGATTGCCCTGTTGTTCGATCAACAGGTCCTGACGTATCGGCAACTCAATCAGCGTGCCAACCGCCTGGCGCACAAGTTGCGCGAATCGGCCCCGGCTGACGCTGAGCTGTTGGTGGGCGTGGCCACCGAGCGCTCGGTGGAAATGGTCGTGGCGCTGCTTGCGGTGCTCAAGGCTGGCGGTGCCTACGTGCCGCTCGATCCGGAATACCCGAGCGAACGCCTGCGCTACATGCTTGAAGACAGTGGCGTGCGCTTGCTGTTGACCCAGAGCCATCTGCTGGACAGCCTGCCGCTGGGCGATGCTGTCCAGGCCTGGTGCCTGGACCAGGACGGCGACTGGCTGGAAGGCTACAGCGAAGTCAATCCGGCCCTGCCATGCCTGCCGGAACAACTGGCCTACATGATCTATACCTCGGGCTCCACCGGCCGGCCCAAAGGCGCGGGCAACCGGCACACGGCACTGACCAACCGCCTGTGGTGGATGCAGCGCGCCTACAGTCTGGATGCGCGCGACACGGTGCTGCAAAAGACCCCGTTCAGTTTCGACGTCTCGGTCTGGGAGTTCTTCTGGCCGTTGATGGTCGGTGCGCGGCTGGCCGTGGCGCTGCCGGGCGAGCACCGCGAGCCGGCACGCCTGATCGAAACCATCGGGCGTTACCAGGTCACTACCTTGCACTTCGTGCCATCGATGTTGCAGGCCTTTATCCATGAAACCGGGGTCGAGGCCTGTGGCAGTCTCAAGCGCATCCTATGCAGCGGTGAAGCCCTGCCGGTGGATGCCCAGCAGCAGGTGTTCGGCAAATTGCCGGGGGCCGCTCTGTTCAATCTTTATGGCCCGACCGAAGCCGCCATCGACGTGACGCACTGGCGGTGTGTCGACGAACGCCGGGCCAGCGTGCCCATCGGGGTGCCGATCGACAACCTGCGCACCCATATCCTCGGTTCCGGCCTGAGCCTGCTGCCGGTCGGCGCGGGTGGCGAGCTGTACCTGGGCGGTGTTGGCCTGGCCCGTGGTTATCATCGGCGGCCGGGACTGACCGCCGAGCGTTTCGTGCCCGATCCGTTCAATGCCGGCGAGCGCTTGTACCGCACCGGTGACCTGGCGCGTTATCGGGTCGATGGGGTTATCGAATACCTCGGGCGTCTCGATCATCAGGTCAAGCTGCGCGGCCTGCGTATCGAACTGGGTGAAATCGAAGCCAGCCTGTGTGACCACGAACTGGTCCGTGAAGCTGTGGTCCTGGCCCAGGACGGCAAGCAACTGGTGGCTTATCTGGTATTGACCTGCGAGCAACCGCCGGCCGACTGGCGCGAACAGCTCAAGGCCAGCCTGCTGCTGGGCCTGCCGGAATATATGCTGCCGCAGCACCTGCTGCAGCTGACGGCGCTGCCGTTGACGCCCAACGGCAAACTCGACCGTAAATCCCTGCCACGCGCCGAGGTCGGCATGCAGGCGCACTACATTGCGCCTGCCAGTGATATCGAGAAAGCCCTGGCGGCGATCTGGCGTGACGTCTTGCGCGTGGAGCAGGTCGGCCTGGAAGACAATTTCTTCGAGTTGGGCGGCGACTCCATCGTCTCCATCCAGGTCGTCGGGCGTGCCCGTCAAGCCGGGCTTGCCTTCAGCCCGCGGGACTTGTTCCAGCACCAGACCGTGCGCAGCCTGGCGCAGGTTTGCCAAGCCGACGTTGACGTCACCATCGATCAAGGCCCGGTCAGCGGGGAGGTGCCGTTGACCCCGGTGCAACGATGGTTCTTCGAACTGCCGATGGCCCAGCGCGCGCACTGGAACCAATCGTTGTTGTTGACCCCGCGGGAAACCCTTGACCTGGCCCATGTGGACGCCGCCGTATTGCGCCTGATCGAGCAGCACGATGGCCTGCGCCTGCGTTTCGAGGCCAGCGCCCAAGGTTGGACCCAGGCCCACGCCGCGATGCCGGATGTATCGCCGGTATGGCAACGCCAGGCGGCCACCGCCGAAGAACTCAACGCCCTCTGTGATGAGGCGCAACGCAGCCTGGACCTGGGCCAAGGTCCGCTGCTGCGGGTCTTGCTGGTGAATATGGCGGACGGTAGCCAGCGACTGCTGCTGGCGATCCATCACCTGGTGGTGGACGGGGTATCGTGGCGCGTGCTGCTGGAAGACCTGCAAAGCCTGCTGAACCAGGCCAAGGCCGCTGCAACCCTGGCGCTGCCGGCGAAAACCAGCGCCTACAAGGCCTGGGCCGAACAGTTGCAGGACTATGCCCAGCGCCCGGCCCTGACCCAGGAACTGGACTATTGGCAGCAGGCGCTGGCCGATGCGCCCGCCGATTTGCCCTGCGATCACCCACAAGGCGGGCTGAGTAATGCCCTGGGGCAAAAGGTCGCCGTGACCTTCGATGCCCAATTGACGCGCCAGTTGTTGCAAGAGGCGCCGGCGGCCTACCGCACCCAGGTCAATGACCTGTTGCTGACCGCGCTGGCCCGCGTCATTGCCCGCTGGAGCGGTGAGTCATCGGTGTTGATCCAGCTCGAGGGGCACGGTCGCGAAGAGCTGTTTGAAGAGATTGACCTGACCCGCACCCTGGGTTGGTTCACCAGCCTGTTCCCGGTCAAGCTGACCCCGGCACAGGATCTGGCCGGTTCGATCAAGGCGGTCAAGGAGCAACTGCGCGCAGTACCCGGCAAAGGCCTGGGTTTCGGTGTGCTGCGTTACCTGGGCGAGCCGCAGGTACAGGCGGCCCTGGCCGAACTGCCGGCACCACGCATCACCTTCAACTACCTGGGGCAGTTCGACGCTCAGTTCGACGACGGCGCACTGTTCGTGCCGTCCACCGAAAAGTCAGGCGTGGCCCAGGACGAGCAAGCCCCGCTGGCCAACTGGTTGAGCATCGAGGGCCAGGTGTATGCGGGTGAACTGTCGTTGCAGTGGACCTTCAGCCGTGAGTTGCACGAGCGTGCGACCATCGAGCGATTGGCTGAAGACTATCGCCAGGAGTTGAGCGCGCTGATCGCTCATTGCCTGCAAGCCGAAGCCGGTGGCGCCACGCCTTCGGACTTCCCGCTGGCCCGCCTGACTCAGGAACGTCTGGATACACTGGCGACCCCGCTGGCGCAGATCGAAGACATTTACCCGCTGTCACCGATGCAAGAAGGCTTGTTGCTGCACACCTTGCTGGAGCCGAATTCGGGCATTTACTTCATGCAGGACCGCTACTGCATCGACAGTGACATCGACCTGCCGCGCTTCCGGAGTGCCTGGCAGCAAGTCATCCAGCGTCACGATGCCCTGCGGGCTTCGTTCAACCTCGATCACCAGGGTGAAACGCTGCAGATCATTCACCGCCATGCTCCGTTGCGGCTCGACTGCCTGGACTGGAGCGGGGTGCCAGCCGAGCAGCACGAAGCCGATTTGCAGCGCCTGCTGGAGAGCGAGCGCCAGCAAGGCTTCAACCTGCTGGAGCAGCCACCGTTCAGCCTGCGCCTGATTCGTCGTGCGCCCCAGCAATACTGGTTCATCCTCAGCAACCACCACATCTTGATCGATGCCTGGTGCCGATCCTTGCTGTTGCAAGACTTCTTCACCCTTTACCAGGGCAAGCAAATGCCTCCACCGGCGGCGCGCTACCGCGACTTCATTGCCTGGCTGCAAGAGCAGGGCGAGGCGGCGGCGATCAGCGCCTGGCGCGAAGAGTTGCAAGGCGTCGAGCAACCGACCTGGTTGCCTTACGACCGACCGATGCAGCGTCAGGGTGGCCAGTCGCAGATAGGTGACCGTTACCTGAACCTGGAACGCAGCGAAGGTCGCGCCCTGCGGGAACTGGCCCAGCATTATCAACTGACCGTCAACACCTTCACCCAGGCGGCTTGGGCCTTGGTCATGCACCGCTACAGCGGTGAGTCGGATGTGTTGTTTGGCGTGACTGTGGCCGGCCGGCCGATCAGTCGCCCGGAAATGCAGGACACCGTCGGCCTGTTCATCAACAGCATCCCGCTGCGGGTGCGCATCCCGCAGACCGGCAGCGTCAAGCAATGGCTGCAGGCATTGTTCGAGCACAACCTGGCCCTGCGTGAGCATGAGCATCTGCCGCTGGTGAAAATCCAGGCATGCAGCCGCATCGACAGCAGCCAGCAGTTGTTCGACAGCCTGTTTGTGTTCGAGAACGCGCCGCTGGAGAGCGCGGTGGTCAGCGGCGCCCAGGAACTGAGCGCGATTGCCGACAGCGCGCGGACCCACACCAACTATCCGTTGACGGTGGTGGTCTACCCCGGCGACGAACTGGGGCTGCACCTGTCTTACGACCAGCGCTTCTTCGACGAAGCAACGATTGATCGCTTGCTGCACGATATGAAGCGCGTACTGGCCGCACTGGTCAGCGGCTTCCATGGCGAATTCTCGGCCTTGGCGCTGCTGTCCGACGCGGACCGCTACCAGTTGGTTGAAGCCTGTAACCAGACCGAACGCACCTACCCGCTGGACCAGGGTTATGTACGCCTGTTCGAGGCCAGCGTGGCGCAGTACGGCGAGCGCACGGTGGCGTCGTGCCTGGACCGGCATTGGAGCTACAACGAACTCAACCGCCAGGCCAACCGTGCCGGTCATGGGCTGATGGCGGCTGGGGTGCAGATTGACCAGCCGGTGGCCTTGTTGGCCGAACGTGATCTGCCGTTGCTGGGCATGATCATCGGCAGCTTCAAGGCCGGTGCTGGCTATCTGCCGCTCGATCCGCATTTGCCGGATGAACGCCTGCTGCGCCTGCTGGCGTTGAGCCGCACGCCGGTGTTGTTCTGCACGGCCGCCTGTGCCGAGCGTGCCCGCAGCCTGTTGGCCAGCCTTGCATCAGAAGGCGCGCCACGGCTGCTGGTCTGGGAAGACCTGCAGCAGGGAGAGGCTGCGCAGGGCAACCCGCACATCTACGTCGGCGCCCGTCACCTGGCGTATGCCATCTACACCTCCGGCTCCACCGGCACGCCCAAAGGGGTGTTGGTCGAGCAGGGCGGCATGCTCAACAACCAATTGAGCAAACTGCCGTACCTGGAACTGGGGGAACAGGACGTGATCGCCCAGACCGCCTCGCAGAGCTTCGATATTTCGGTATGGCAGTTCCTCACCGCGCCGCTGTGCGGAGCGCGCGTCGACATCGTGCCGAGCGACATTGCCCAAGAGCCAGCGGCCTTGCTGGCCCATGTACGGCAGGCCGGCATCACGGTTCTGGAAAGCGTGCCGTCGCTGATCCAGGGCTTGCTCGATGAGCCGGTGATGGCGTTCGAGCACTTGCGCTGTATGCTGCCCACCGGTGAGGCGATGCCGCCGGAACTGGCGCGCCGCTGGCTGCAGCGCTACCCGAGGATCAGCCTGGTCAACGCTTACGGTCCGGCCGAATGCTCGGACGATGTGGCCTTGTACCGCGTGGAAATGGCCGCGACCCAGGGTGCTTGCCTGCCCATCGGCAGTCCGACGGACAACAACCGCCTGTATCTGCTCGACGGCCAGTTGCAACCGGTGCCTGTGGGCGCGGTGGGTGAGCTGTGGGTGGCCGGCGTCGGGGTTGGCCGTGGTTACCTGAGTGACCCGGCGCGCACGGCCCTGGCCTACCTGCCGGACCCGTTCGCCCTGGAGGCCGGTGGCCGGCTGTACCGCACCGGCGACCTCGGCCGTCGGCGTAACGACGGCCTGTTGGAGTACGTGGGACGCGTCGACCACCAGGTCAAGGTGCGTGGTTTCCGGATCGAGCTGGGCGAAATCAGTGCGCACCTGCTGGAGCTGGACGCGGTGCGCGAGGCGGCGGTCGATGTCTACGACAGTGGCACCGGCCAGGCCTTGGTGGGTTACGTGGTGCCGGCGTCGACCGACCTGGCCCAGGACGCATTGCGTGACAGTCTGCGTGACAGCCTGCGCCAGCGCCTGCCGGATTACATGGTGCCGTTGCAGTGGGTGTTCCTGGAAGTGCTGCCACTGACCCCGAATGGCAAGCTGGATCGCAAGGCGCTGCCGGCGCCGGATGCCAGTCAGTTGCAGCAGCGTTTCGTGGCCCCGCGCACTGCAACGGAGCAGCGCATCGCGCAGATCTGGCAGGACGTGCTCAAACTGGAGCGCGTCGGCCTCAATGACAATTTCTTCGAACTGGGCGGTCATTCGTTGCTGGCGACCCAAGTGATTTCCAGGGTGCGCCATGCGCTGAACATCGAACTGCCGCTACGTACGCTGTTTGAACACAGCACCTTGCAAGCCTTTGTCCAGGCACTCGGTCAGAACAGTGCGGGTGACGAGCCGGCGCTGCTGGCGGTGGATCGTCAACAGCCGCTCTTGCTGTCCTATGCCCAGGAGCGTCAGTGGTTCCTCTGGCAGCTGGAGCCCCAGAGTCCGGCCTATAACATCCCGCTGGCGCTGCGCCTGCGTGGAGGCCTGGACGTTGCAGCCTTGGCTCGCAGTTTCGATGCGCTGATCGAACGCCATGAAAGCCTGCGTACGCGCTTTGCCCAGGACCCGCAGGCGTTGCAAATCATTGACGCCCCGGTGGCATTGCCACTGGTGGCAGAACCCTTGGCCAGTGACGCGTTGATCGCCGCCACCGTGGAAGCCGAAGCCCAGGCGCCGTTCGATCTTCAGCAGGGGCCGTTGTTGCGGGTGAAATTGCTGCAGCTGGCGGCGGATGATCATGTGTTGTTGCTGACCCAGCACCACATCATCTCTGATGGCTGGTCGATGCAGGTATTGGTGGAAGAGCTGATTGCCCTGTACCGCGCCTACAGCCAGGGCCAGCACCTGGAGCTGCCAGCCCTGCCGATCCAGTACGCCGACTATGCGCAATGGCAGCGGCAGTGGATGGAGGCCGGTGAGTTGCAACGTCAACTGGCTTACTGGCGCCACCAGTTGGGGGGTGAACAACCGGTATTGGAGCTGCCGACTGATCGGCCGCGCCCGGCCGTGCAGGATCAGCGCGGCGTCCGCCTGGACATTGCGCTGGATGCGGCGTTGAGCGCCGGCCTGCGACAACTGGCACAACGCGCAGGCTCGACCCTGTTTATGCTCCTGCTGGCGTCGTTCCAGGCCCTGTTGCATCGCTACACTGGGCAAAGCGACATTCGCGTCGGTGTGCCGGTGGCCAATCGGCAGCGGGTCGATATCGAGCGCCTGATTGGCTTCTTCGTCAATACCCAGGTGCACAAGGCCGAGGTGGATGGCCAGTGCGCGTTCATCGAGCTGTTGCGCCAGGTCAAGCAAACCGCGCTGCACGCCCAGGCCCACCAGGACCTGCCGTTCGAACAACTGGTGCAAGCACTGCAACCGCAGCGCAGCCTGAGCCACAGCCCGCTGTTCCAGGTGATGTACAACCACCAGAGCGAAGGCAAGAAAAGCATCGACGTCGATTTGCCAGGGTTGCGGGTCGAAGGCCTGGCCTGGGAAAACCAGGTCGCGCAGTTCGACCTGACACTGGAAACCTACGAGTCCCGCGACAGCCTGAGTGCCTCGCTGGTGTATGCCCGCGAGCTGTTCGACGCCAGCACCCTCGAGCGCCTGGCGCAACACTGGCGGCACTTGTTGCAAGCGGTGGTGGCTGACCCGACGCAGCGCATCGCCCAAATACCGTTGCTGGCGGCGGCGGATGAGCGAGTGATACTCGAAGACTGGAACCGTAGCGCCGTGGCCTACCCGGCCGGCCGGTGCATCCAGCAGTTGATCGAGGAACAGGCGGCGCGCACCCCGGAGGCACTGGCGCTGGTGTTTGCTGAGCAGCAACTGAGCTACGCCGAACTCAATGCCCGGGCCAACCAGTGGGCGCACCGCTTGCTGGAGCTGGGCGTCGGCCCGGATGTGCTGGTGGGCGTGGCGGTTGAGCGCTCGCTGGAAATGGTCATCGCGTTGTTGGCGGTGCTCAAGGCCGGTGGCGCTTATGTGCCGTTGGATCCGGAGTACCCGCAAGAGCGCCTGGGCTACATGATCGACGACAGTGGCCTCAAGCTGCTGCTGACCCAAGATCACTTGTCCTTGCCGATCGCGCCCCATGTGCAGGCGCTGGACCTGGGCCAGGCCTTGAACGGCTACAGCACGGCGAACCCGCAGGTGCCGCTGGACCCGGAAAACCTCGCCTATGCGATCTATACCTCCGGCTCCACTGGCAAGCCCAAAGGCGTGATGGTGCGCCATGGCGCCCTGACCAACTTTATCGTGAGCATGGCCGCCGCGCCCGGGATCGGCGCGCAGGATCGCCTGCTGTCGCTGACCACGTTCTCCTTCGACATCTTCGGCTTGGAGCTGTACACGCCGTTGATGGTCGGTGGTCGTGTGGTCCTGGCCAGCCAGGCTACCCAGCGTGATCCGGAACTGATCCTCAAGCAGGTGCAAGCGCAGGGCATCAGCGTGTTGCAGGCCACGCCGTCGACCTGGCGCATGCTGCTGGAAAGCCCCAACGCTGGCGTCCTCGCGGGCCGTCGCCTGCTGTGTGGCGGTGAAGCGCTGGCCGATGAATTGGCGGTGCGCATGACCGCGCTGGGGGCGCAAACCTGGAACCTCTACGGCCCGACCGAAACCACTATCTGGTCGGCCTTGCAGCCGTTGAACAGCGAGCACAGTCAGCCGCATCTGGGCAAGGCGATCAATAACACCTCGCTGTACATCCTCGGTGAAGACCTGTCGGCCAACCCGGTGGGGGTCGCCGGTGAGCTCCTGATCGGTGGCGATGGCCTGGCGCGGGGCTATTTCGAGCGTCCGGCATTGACCGCCGAGCGTTTCCTGCCCAACCCGTATGGTGAGCCGGGAGGGCGCTTCTACCGTACTGGCGACCTGGCGCGCTACCGCGCGGACGGGGTGATCGACTACCTCAGCCGGATCGACCACCAGGTGAAGATCCGCGGTTTCCGCATCGAACTGGGGGAGATCGAAGCGCGTCTGCTGGAACACGCCGAGGTGCGCGAAGCCGTGGTGGTGGCCCAGGAGGGTGCGCAAGGCCCGGTGCTGGTCAGTTATCTGGTGGCGCCCGACGCGGCGCAAGAAACCTTGCGTGAAGCGTTGAAACACCGCCTGCACCAACAATTGCCGGATTACATGGTGCCGCAGTACTGGCTGTTCATGGCGCGCCTGCCCCTGACGCCCAACGGCAAGCTGGACCGCAAGGCCCTGCCCAAGCCGGACGCCAGCCAGGTGCAAAAGAGCTACATGGCGCCGAGCACCGAACGCCAACGACACGTCGCGCAGATCTGGCAAGAAGTGCTCAAGCTGGAGCGGGTGGGACTGGCGGACAACTTCTTCGAACTGGGCGGGCACTCGTTGCTGGCCACCCAGGTCATGTCGCGGGTACGGCAGTTGCTGAACACTGAAGTGGCGCTGCGCACCTTGTTCGAACACAGTACCTTGCACGCCTTTGTCCAGGCCCTGGGGCAGGACATGGCCGGTTCGGCGCCGGTGTTGCTGCCAGTGGCTCGCGACCAGGTACTACGCCTGTCCTATGCCCAGGAGCGGCAATGGTTCCTCTGGCAACTGGAGCCGCAGAGTGTCGCCTACAACCTGCCTCTGGCCCTGCGCCTGCAAGGCCAGCTGGAGGTGTCGGCACTCGAGCGCAGCTTCAACAGCCTGATTGCCCGGCATGAAATTTTGCGTACTGGTTTTACCCAGAATGACAGCCAGGTCCTGCCGGTGATTCAGGCCCAGGCCAGCCTGCAACTGGAGGTGCAAGCGCTGGACAGCGTGGCCGGGATCGATGCCGCGGTGGACGCCGAAGCGCATCGCCCGTTCGACCTCAAGCATGACGCCTTGCTACGGGTGAAACTGTTACGCCTGGCGGCTGACGAGCATGTCCTGATCCTCACCCAGCACCACATCGTCTCTGATGCCTGGTCGATGCAGGTGATGGTCGACGAACTGCTTGAAACCTATGCCGCCTACAGCCAGGGGCAAACCCCGAGTCTGCCGGCACTGCCGTTGCAGTACCTCGACTATGCGCAATGGCAGCGGCAGTGGATGGAAGACGGCGAACAGGCGCGACAACTGGCCTACTGGACCGACAAGCTGGGCGGCGAGCAGCCCGTATTGGCCCTGCCGACCGACTACCCACGGCCGAGTGTCCAGAGCTTTGTCGGCGCCAGCCAGGGGGTGACGTTGTCGGCCAGCCTGCTGCACTCGCTCAAGGCCCTGGCCCAGCGTGAGCAGGTCACGTTGTTTATGCTGCTGCTGGCCTCGTTCCAGACGTTGCTGCACCGCTACAGCGGGCAAAACGAGATTCGCGTCGGGGTGCCCATCGCCAACCGTAACCGGGTGGAAACCGAGCGTCTGATCGGCTTCTTCGTCAATACCCAGGTGCTCAAGGCTGAGGTGGACGGGCAGGGCGCCTTCCGCGAATTGCTCGAGCAGGTCAAACAGACTGCGCTGGAAGCCCAGGCCCATCAGGACCTGCCGTTCGAACAACTGGTGGAAGCCTTGCAACCGGAGCGCAGCCTGAGCCACAGCCCGTTGTTCCAAGTGATGTACAACCATCTCGGCGAAGGCCGCAAAGGGCTCGACATTGCCTTGCCGGGCCTGACCCTGTGCGGTATTGAAGCCCGTGGCCGCACCACGCAGTTCGACCTGAGCCTGGAAACCTACGAGTCAGACCAACAGCTGGTAGCGACCCTGACCTATGCGGTCGACCTGTTTACCCCGGCGAGCATGGCGCAACTGATCGGCCACTGGCAGAACCTGCTGCAGGCGATTGTCGCCGACCCGACGCAACGGATTGCCGCATTGCCGCTGCTGACCGAGGCCCAGACCCAGCAGGTGCTGCTGGACTGGAACCAGACCCGGGTCGAGTACCCGCTGCATCTGGGCGTACACCAGTTGATTGAGGCTCAGGTCGAGCGTACGCCAGAGGCCATCGCCCTGGTGTTCGGCGATACGCAACTGACCTACGCCGAACTCGATGCCCGCGCCAACCAATGGGCCCGGCGCCTCGGCAGTCTGGGGGTGGGCACCGATGTGCTGGTCGGTGTGGCAGCCCAGCGTTCGCTGGAGATGGTCATCGGCTTGCTCGCCGTGCTCAAGGCCGGCGGCGCTTATGTACCGCTCGACCCCGAGTACCCGCCGGAGCGCTTGAACTACATGATGCAGGACAGTGGCATCGGCCTGTTGTTGACCCAGGCGCACCTGCGCGAGCAGTTGCCGATTCCTCAGGGTGTGCAGCCGCTTGATCTCGGCGAGTCGGTGGCCAGCTTCAGTGCCGATCGGCTACAGCGCGAACTGGACCCGCAAAGCCTGGCGTATGTGATCTACACCTCCGGGTCCACCGGGCAACCCAAGGGCGCCGGCAACCGGCACGCCGCGTTGACCAACCGCCTGTGCTGGATGCAGGAGGCCTATCCACTGGATGCCGCGGACGCGGTGTTGCAGAAAACCCCGTTCAGCTTTGACGTCTCGGTCTGGGAATTCTTCTGGCCGCTGATGACCGGCGCACGCCTGGTGGTGGCCGCACCTGGGGCGCATCGTGATCCGGGCGCGCTGGTCGAGTTGATCAATCAGCACGCCGTCACCACGTTGCACTTTGTGCCCTCGATGCTCCAGGCCTTCCTGCTGGACCCGCGCGCGGCCAGTTGCCACGGCTTGCGTCAGGTGATGTGCAGCGGCGAAGCATTGCCGGTGGACGCTCAACAGCAGTTGTTCAAGCAACTGCCGCAGACCCGGTTGTACAACCTGTACGGCCCCACCGAAGCCGCCATCGATGTGACGCATTGGCAATGCGTCGACGAAGGGCGCGACAGCGTGCCGATTGGTCAGCCGATCGCCAACCTTGGCACGTATATCCTCGGCCCGGATCTGCAACCGTTGCCCGTGGGCGTGGCCGGTGAGTTGTACCTGGGCGGCGCAGGCCTGGCCCGTGGATACCACCGCCGGCCGGGGTTGACCGCCGAGCGTTTTGTGGCGAACCCGTTTGGTGCCGGGCGCTTGTACCGTAGCGGTGACCTGGCGCGGCATCGGGTCAACGGGGTGATCGAGTACCTCGGCCGTATCGATCATCAAGTGAAGATCCGTGGCTTGCGCATCGAGCTGGGTGAAATCGAGGCGCGTCTCATGGAACAGCCGTCGGTGGTCGAGGCGGTAGTGATCGCGCAGGACGGGCCGACCGGCAAACGCCTGGTGGCTTACGTGGTGCCAAGCGATGCGCAACTGCTGGAGAGCAGCGAGCAGGAACAGTCGCGTTATGGCGCCACGCTGGGCGCAAGCCTGGTGCGCCACCTGCCGGACTACATGGTGCCTGGGCAATGGATCGTCCTGGCGCGGATGCCGTTGAGCCCCAATGGCAAGCTGGATCGCAAAGCCTTGCCCCAGGCTGATCCGCTGTTGGTACAGCAGGCCTACCAGGCTCCTGAAACCGAGATTGAACAACAGATCGCCGCGATCTGGCAGGACATCCTGCACGTCGAGCGCATTGGTCTGGGTGACAACTTCTTTGATCTTGGAGGGCATTCGCTGCTCGCGACCCAGGCGGTCTCGCGCATCAACTCCCAACTGGGCATCGACATTGCGCTGCGCCTGATCTTTGAAGCGCCGACCCTCGCCGAGTTCGCCCAGGCGGTGCTCGAAAGCCGCTCGGCGCTGAGTGAGGAAGGGCTGTCGGATATTGAAAAAATGATGGACCTGATGGAGGAGGCTTGAAATGGATAAGACTACCGCAGAGCGTATTGCCAAGCGTTTCATCGGCCTGGGTCTGGAGCAGCGGCGGCAGATCCTGGCGAAGATGAACGAGGCCAACAACAGTTTCAAGCTGTTGCCGATTGTCGCCTGTCGCCATGACGTGCCACGCATTCCTTTGTCTTTTGCGCAACAGCGTCTGCTGTTTCTGTGGCAGATGGAGCCGCTGAGTTCGTTCTACAACGTACCGCGCGCGGTACGCCTCAAGGGCGAACTGAACGAAACCACATTGCGCCAGGCCTTCGACGCGCTGGTGCAGCGCCATGAGGTGCTGCGTACCCGCTTTGTGTCTGAAGACGGAGCTTTTTATCAGGAAATCCACGATAGCGCGCCGGTGAATCTGCAACGCATCGACGTCCCAACTGCGGCTCTGGACGCGGGGGAGTCAGGGCTCAAGGCGCTGGTCGCCGAGGAACTGGCGCAGCCCTTCGACCTGATCAATGGCCCGTTGCTGCGGGTCAAGCTGTACCGTCTCGACGCCCATGAACATGTGCTGGTGGTGACCCTGCATCACATCGTTTCCGATGGCTGGTCGAGCCAGTTGATGGTCGAGGAATTTGTCCATCTGTATGACGCTATCGCCCATCAGCATGAGCCGCGACTGCCGGCCTTACCGATCCAGTACGCGGACTTCGCGCTGTGGCAACGCAGTTGGATGGAGGCTGGGGAAAGCGAGCGCCAATTGCAGTACTGGACGCAGAAGCTGGGCGACGAGCAACCGCTGCTGGCGTTGCCGTTGGACCGCGAGCGTCCACCCGTGCCGAGTTACCGGGGCGCGGTGTTGACCGCCGATTGCTCGCCAGCCTTGTCCCAGGCCCTGAAAAACCTTGGCAGCGAGCGCGGTTATACCGTGTTCATGCTGGTGCTGGCGGCGTTTTCGGTGGTGTTGGCACGTCAGAGCGGGCAGCGCGACATTCGTCTGGGGGCGCCGAACGCCGGGCGCAATCGCAGCGAAACCGAAGGCCTGATCGGCTTCTTTATCAACACCCAGGTACTGCGGGTCGAGGTCGATGAGCAGCAGAGCTTCGAGCAGTTGCTGGCTCAGGTCAAAGAAACCGTATTCGGAGCCCAGGCCCATCAGGACTTGCCCTTCGAACAGTTGGTGGACGCCCTGGCGCCTGAGCGTAACCTGAGCCACAACCCGTTGTTCCAGGTGAAGATCAACCAAAACCTGGCGGGCAGTGGCCTGAGCCAGAATGGCCAGGGCAGTTTTTCCGCGCTGGATATTGACGTGTTCGAGATCGCCGAAAACGACGCGCGTTTCGATCTGGCGCTGGATTTCACCGACACTGAACATGGCCTGCAGATCAGTTTCAGCTACGCGACCGATCTGTTCGAGCGGCGCACCGTCGAGGCGATTGCCGACTCGTTGCAGGGGGTATTGCAGGACATGGTCGCGGCGCCTGCCGCGCTGATTGATCAACGGCCGGCCGTGGCCGGGGTGACTGGCGAAGAGCTCACGGAAGATTTCCCGCACCCGCATTTCCTGGCGCTGTGGCAGGCCAACGGCCAAACCCGTGGCGCTGCCATCGCCGTGCGCTGCGAGCAAGAACTCATCAGTTTTGCCGCGCTGGAGCAGCAGTCCAACCGCCTGGCCCGGCACTTGCGCGAGCAGGGATTGCGTAACGGTGAGGTGGTGGCCCTGGCACTGGAGCGCAGCGTGGCCTGGACCGTAGGCCTGCTGGCGGTGCTCAAGGCTGGTGGCGTGTACCTGCCGCTGGATGTCCAGCAACCCGCGGAACGCTTGCAGCAGGTGGTGAGTCGCAGTGGCGCTGCCTGGCTGCTGCGCACGGCGGGCGATCAACGTATCGATTGTCAGTGCCGGGTGCTTGACTATGACGAGGCGCGGTTTGCCTCGTGCAGCGCTGCTCCACTGGCGCTTGACGTGGCCCCGGAACAACCGGCATACCTGATTTTCACCTCGGGCTCCACCGGTCAGCCCAAGGGTGTACTGGTCAGCCACCAGGCGTTGGGCAACTACGTGCAAGCGATTCTGCAGCGCCTGCGCCTGCCGACCGATGCCAGCCTGGCGATGATTTCCACCCTGGCGGCGGACCTCGGGCACACCATGCTGTTTGCCGCGCTGGCCAGCGGTCGCCTGTTGCACCTGGTGCCACAGGCATACGCTTTCGACCCGGACCGTTTCGCCGGTTACATGAGCGAGCACCGTGTCGGCGCGCTGAAAGTCGTGCCCAGCCATTTGCACAGCCTGTTGCAGGCCGGCAACCCGGCGGATGTACTGCCGGCCCATGCGTTGGTGCTGGGAGGCGAGACGTGTCCTTGGTCGTTGGTACAGCAGGTGGCGCAATTGGCGCCGGAGTGCCGGATCATCAACCATTACGGCCCGACGGAAACCACGGTCGGCGTGCTGACCCATGAGGTGACGGACGAACGCCCCGCGACCCTGAGCGTGCCCGTTGGCCAACCCCTGGCCAATACCCGCGCGCGCCTGCTGGATGCCTACCTCAACCCGGTCGCCGCGCGGGTGGCGGGGGAGCTGTATCTGGGCGGTGCCGGTGTGGCCCAGGGCTACCTGAATCAGCCAGGGCTGACCGCTGAACGTTTCGTTCCCGATCCGCAAGGGTGCAAGGGCGAGCGGGTGTACCGCAGCGGTGACCGTGCGCGCAGGGTCGACGGCGTGCTGGAGTTTCTCGGTCGCGGCGACGATCAGGTGAAAATCCGTGGCTACCGGATCGAGCCTGGAGAGGTCCGGCACATTCTGCGGCAGTTGGATGACATACAAGATGCTGCCGTGCTGGCGTTGTCGATGGAGGGGGATGCCGGACGTTTGCAACTGGTCGCTTACTGTGTGCCGGCGCCGACGGCCACCACCGATGCCGAACAACTGACCCGCGAACTGCGGGGGCGGCTGCCGGATTACATGGTGCCGGCACGGATCATCCTGCTCGAACGCTTGCCCCTGACGGCCAACGGCAAGCTCGATAGTCGGGCCCTGCCGGCCCCGGATGCACAGGTTCAAGACTACGTGGCCCCGAGCAATGAACTGGAACAGGTTTTGGCCGAAGTCTGGGCCCAGGTGCTCAAGCTTGAGCAGGTAGGCACGGGCGACAACTTTTTTGAACTGGGCGGCGACTCGATTCTCAGCCTGCAGATCATTGCCCGGGCCAAGCGCCGCGGAATTAAGCTGACCCCCAAGCAGTTGTTCGAAAAACAGACCATTGCCCAATTGGCGCAAGTGGCCAAATGGCTGGAGGTCAAGGCCCCCGCGACCCCGGCCAGCGCCCTGCAGATCAACGGAACCCAAGCGCTGTTGCCGATCCAGGCACGCTTCTTTGGCATGGAGATTCCCGAGCGTCATCACTGGAACCAGTCGATCCTGCTGCACCCTCAGGCCCGCCTGGATGTGACGGCGTTGAACCTGGCACTGCAAGCGCTGTTTGCGCAGCACGATGCGCTGCGCCTCGCCTTCACGCGACAGGACGGGCAATGGCGCGCCGACTATCAGGCCCGCGTGCCCGGCGAGTGGCTATGGACGCCGCCGGCCCTGGCGGCGGCGGATGAGGTCCAGGCCCTGGCCGACCAGGCCCAGCGCAGCCTGAACCTGAAGCAAGGTGTGTTGCTGCGCGCGGTACTGATGGAACTGCCCGAGGGGCAGCAGCGCCTGCTGCTGGTGATTCATCACACTGTCGTGGATGGCGTCTCCTGGCGGGTAGTGCTGGAAGATTTGCAAAGCGCCTATACCCAGGCGACGCGCGGGGAGCCGGTCAAGCTGTCGGACAAGGGGGCTTCGCTGCAAACCTGGGGCGAGCGGTTGCAGGGCCATGCCCAGAGCGACGTGCTCAAGGCCGAGTTGCGGTATTGGCAGGATTGCTTGCAGGGCTGCGCGCTGGACCTGCCCCGCGACAACCCGGACGGCGGCTTGAGCCTGTCTCAAGCCCACGTCGTCTCGACCCGCCTGGATCGGGGATTGACGCACAAACTGCTGAAGGTCGCGCCAGCCGCCTACCGGACCCAGGTCAATGACCTGTTGCTGACCGCACTGGCCCGCGTGCTGTGCCGCTGGAGCCAACAGTCGGCAGTGGCTATCCAATTGGAGGGGCATGGCCGGGAAGCCTTGTTCGATGAACTGGACATTTCCCGGACAATGGGCTGGTTCACCAGTTTATTCCCGGTGAAGCTGACCCCGGCTGCCGATCTCGACGCTTCGATCAAGCAAATCAAGGAGCAACTGCGTCAACTGCCGAACAAAGGCATCGGCTACGGCTTGCTGCGTTACTGCGGTGATGCGGCCAGCCAGGCGGCGTTGGCCGACCTTGGCGAACCACGGATTACCTTTAACTATCTGGGCCAGTTCGACGCTGATTTTGCCGCCGACCAAGGTGCGCTGTTTGTGCCAGCAGCCGAATCCGACGGTGCCGCGCGCAGCGAGCTGGGGGAGTTGAGCAACTGGCTGAGCATCAACGGTCAGGTGTACGGCGCCGAGCTGGAGCTGAGCTGGACCTTCAGCACTGGCATGTATCAGCGCCACACGGTGCAGGCTCTGGCCGACGATTACGCGGCTGAACTGGCGGCGTTGATCGAGCATTGCTGCAGCGCACAGCACAGTGGCGTGACGCCGTCGGATTTCAACCTGGTGAATTTCACCCAGGCGCAGTTGGAGCGGTTGCCAGTGAATCCACGGGATATCGCCGACCTCTATCCGCTGTCGCCCATGCAACAAGGGATTCTGTTCCACACCCTGCACGAGCCGGACGGCCCGGCCTACACCAACCAGTTGCGGGTCGACGTCCAGCAACTCGACGCCGAGCGCTTCCGCGCAGCCTGGCAGCAGACCCTGGACGCCCACGACATCCTGCGCACGGCGTTTGTCTGGCCTCCGGAGATGAGTGCGCCGGTACAGATCGTGCTGGGCAGCGTGTCTATGCCTCTGGTGATTCACGACTGGCAGGGCCGGGCGCACCTTGAGCAGGCCCTCGATCAGTTGGCCCGCGAGGAGTTGCAAGCGGGTTTCCAGCTTGATCATGCGCCGTTGCTACGGGTAATCCTGGTGCGCACCGACGCGCGTACTCATCACCTGATTTACACCAGCCATCACATTCTGATGGACGGCTGGAGCACCTCGCAGTTGTTTGGCGAGGTGTTGCAGCGCTATGCCGGGCAGGCGCCGGCCGCGGCACAGGGGCGCTACCGCGATTACATCGAATGGTTGAGCCAGCGTGATGCCGAGGTCAGCCAAGGGTTCTGGCGTGGGGCTCTGGGTAACTTGCAGGAGCCGACACGCCTGGCTGGCGCCATGGGCCCGCAACACGTACTGGGCAACGGTTATGCGGACCATGAACATCTGTTCAGCGCCGAGCTTACCGCGCGGTTGAACGGTTTTGCCCGTGAGCAAAAGATCACCCTCAACACCCTGATGCAGTCGGCTTGGCTGTTGCTGTTGCAGCGCTACACCGGCCAGACCACGGTTGCCTTCGGTGCCACCGTGGCTGGGCGGCCGATGGACTTGCCCGGGGTCGAGCAGCAGATTGGGCTGTTTATCAACACCTTGCCGGTGGTTGCCACGCCGTCGCCGCACCTGACGGTGACGCAGTGGCTGCAGCAGGTGCAAGACCTTAACCTGGCCCTGCGTGAACACGAACATACGCCCCTGTATGAGATTCAAAGCTGGGCCGGACTGGGTGCCGGTTCGCTGTTTGACAGTATTCTGGTGTTCGAGAATTACCCGATGTCCGAAGCCTTGCAGCAAGGGCAGGGGAGTGGCCTGGGGTTTTCGCCGATTCGCCGCCAGGAGCAAACCAACTACCCGCTGACCCTGGTGGCGGTGGCGGGTCGCGAGTTGGCCCTGGGTTGCAGTTTTGACCAGGCCTGTTTCGATGCAGCAAGCGTCCAGCGTTTGGCCGAGCAACTGGAACACCTGATGCGCCAGTTCATGGCCGATGCCAGCCAGCCGCTGGGTGAGCTGGAGTTGTTGTCCCCGGACCAGCGCCAGGCCGCATTGGCCTGGGGGCGTTCGCCGAGTCGTGCACGGGCCACTACTGGAGTGGTGGAGCAGATCGAAGCCCAGGTCCGGCATGATCCGCAAGCGCTGGCGATGCTGTTTGGCGAGGAGCAACTGGATTACGCCACCCTTGATGCGCGGGCCAATCAGTTGGCGCACAAGCTGCGGGCGTTGGGAGTGGGTCCGGAAGTGCGAGTCGGCGTGTGTCTGCGCCGTACCCCGCAGATGGTCATCAGCCTGCTGGCGATCCTCAAGGCGGGCGGTGCTTATGTACCGCTGGATCCGGAGTACCCGCAGGAACGCCTGCTGCATATGCTCGACGACAGCCAGGCCGCCGTTGTGCTGGCCGAAGCGTCGTTGCGCGAGGTATTGCCGGC
This sequence comes from Pseudomonas sp. GQ91, assembly GCF_059758795.1. NCBI lineage: Bacteria > Pseudomonadati > Pseudomonadota > Gammaproteobacteria > Pseudomonadales > Pseudomonadaceae > Pseudomonas > Pseudomonas sp. GQ91. The sequence goes on along the minus strand of NZ_JCAXED010000004.1, from coordinate 348,039 downwards.
GGTGTTGCAGGCGCAAGTGCTGTTGGTCGAGCCCGGCGCGCAATGGCTGCACGACTGGCCGCACACCTGTCCGGCGTCGCTGACCTGCGCGGCCAACCTGGCGTATGTGATTTACACCTCGGGTTCCACCGGCAAGCCCAAGGGTGTGGCCATCACCCATGGCAACGTCGCGGCCCTGGTCCAGTGGTCGTTGGCGACCTATTCGCGTGAAGCCCTGCAAGGGGTGCTGGCCTCGACGTCGATCTGCTTTGACCTGTCGGTCTGGGAGATTTTTGTCACCCTGGCCGGCGGGGGTTTCATGGTACTTGCGGACAACGCCCTGGCCTTGCCCGAGTTACCGGCGCGGGAGCGGGTGCGGCTGATCAATACCGTGCCATCGGCGATTGCCGCCTTGCAGCGGGCCAGGCAGATTCCGTCCTCGGTGCAAACCATCAACCTGGCGGGCGAGCCGCTCAAGCAGGCGCTGGTCGACAGTTTGTACGCCAGCACGGCGGTGGAGCGCATCTACGACCTGTACGGGCCGTCGGAAGACACCACCTATTCGACCTTCACCCTGCGTGTGGCAGGCGGCCAGGCGAATATCGGGCGGCCGCTGGAAAACACCACGGCCTATTTGTTGGACCCACAGTTGCAAGCGCTGCCGGCGGGCGTCGCGGCCGAGTTGTACCTGGCGGGCGCCGGGGTGAGCCGTGGTTACTTGATGCGTCCGGGGCTGACCGCGGAGCGTTATGTACCTGACCCGTTCTCCACCCGGGGTGAGCGGCTGTACCGCAGCGGCGACCTGGTACGCCAAGGTGCGGAGGGCGACATCGAGTACATCGGGCGGGCCGACCACCAAGTGAAAATTCGTGGTTTCCGCATCGAGTTGAGCGAAGTCGAAGCCCGCCTGCTGAAGCATCCTGCGGTACGCGAGGCGGTGGTGCTGACCCAGGAAGGTGCTGCTGGCAAGCAGCTGCTGGCGTATGTGGTGGCTGAAGCGGAGGTCGGCGAACAGCCCGGCCTGGTGGACAGCCTGCGCAGCCATCTGGCGGCCAGCCTGCCAGCGCACATGGTGCCAAGCCATTTGCACCTGATCGAGGCGTTGCCTTTGACACCCAATGGCAAGCTCGACCGCAAAGGCCTGCTGGCACTCGGTGGCAACCCACGGCAATTGGCTTACGAGGCACCGCGCACCGACTTGCAATGGGAAGTGGCGACTATCTGGCAGGAAGTGCTGGACGTCCAGCAGATCGGCTTGAACGATAGTTTCTTCCACCTCGGCGGCCATTCGTTGCTGGCGACCCTGGTGGTGACGCGAATCAAGGAGCGCTTGGGTGACCAGGTGCCGCTCAGGGAGCTGTTCGCTGCGCACACCCTGGAACAGTTCTGTGACCGCATCCAAGCCCTGCGCGCTGATTTGTCGCCGGTTCAGGATGAATTGGCTAAATCTCTGGAGACCCTCAAACGTCTATCTCTCGATGATCTTGAAAAACTGATTTCTTGAGTGAGGACAACGCGTGCAAGAGTTAATTGAGTCGGTAGGGAAACTTTCGGCCAAACAAAGAAAGGCTCTGGCAGTTCTGCTCAAACAGAAAGGCCTGAACCTTTTCACGATTGCCCCGGTTTTCCAGCGCGCGGCCGAAGAACCGTTGTTGCTGTCCTATGCCCAGCAACGGCAGTGGTTCCTCTGGCAGTGGGCGCCGCAGAGCACGGCTTATAACATCCCCACGGCCCTGCGACTCAAGGGCCGGCTGGATGTGGCTGCGTTGCAACGCAGCATCGAGGCCCTGGTCGACCGACACGAAAGCCTGCGCAGTGTGTTCACTCAACAAGATGATCAGCCCGTGCAAGTGGTCCTGCCCGCAGGGCCTTTTGCACTGGATGTCGATGAACTGCACCTGCCGCAGGGCGAGCCTCTGACGGCTCACCTGCAGGCATTCGTCGAACAGGAAACAGGCAAACTCTTTGATTTGCAGACGGGCCCGCTGATGCGCGCGCGTTTGTTGCGTCTGGCCGCTGACGACCATGTATTGGTGGTGACGTTGCATCACATCGTCTCCGACGGCTGGTCGCTGCAGATTATGGTCGAGGAACTGGTGCAGTTGTATGCCGGCTTCAGTCAGGGCCAGGCGGTTCATCTGCCGGAATTGACGATCCAGTACCCTGACTACGCGCAATGGCAGCGACAATGGATGGAAGCGGGTGAGCAGGAGCGACAACTGGCTTATTGGCAAGACACGCTCGGCGGCGAACAGCCGGTGCTTGAACTGCCCACCGATTTCCCTCGGCCGGCGGTGCAGAGTTTTGCCGGTGCCAGCCACCGCCTGATGCTGGATGAGACGCTCGCCGAAGGCCTCAAGGCCCTGGCCAAACGAGAAAACACCACGCTGTTCGTGCTGTTGCTGGCGTCATTCCAGACACTCTTGCACCGTTACAGCGGTCAGCAGGACATTCGTGTCGGTGTGCCCGTCGCCAATCGTGGACGCGCTGAAATCGAGCGCCTGATCGGCTTTTTCGTCAATACCCAGGTGCTCAAGGCTGATATCGATGGCCAGTGTTCATTCGTCGAGTTGCTGCGCCAGGTCCGCCAGACCGCGCAGGACGCCCAGGCTCATCAGGACCTGCCTTTCGAGCAACTGGTGGAAGCGTTGCAGCCCGGTCGCAGCCTGAGCCACAGCCCGTTGTTCCAGGTGATGTTCAATCACCAGGCCGAAAGCCGCAACGATGCGCCAACCGGCCTGGGTGAACTGAGCGTGGAACGCCTGGAATGGCAAAGCCAGACCGCCCAGTTCGACCTCGTGCTCAACACTGTCGAACATGCCCATGGCATTGAAGCCGTGCTCAAGTACGCCACGGATCTGTTCGCCGCCAGCACCCTCGAGCGCCTGGCGCAACACTGGCAGCACCTGTTGCAAGCGGTGGTGGCTGACCCGACGCAGCGCATCGCCCAATTGCCGTTGCTGGCGGCGGCGGATGAACGAGTGATACTCGAAGACTGGAACCGTAGCGCCGTAGCCTACCCGGCCGGCCGGTGCATCCAGCAGTTGATCGAGGAACAGGCGGCGCGCACCCCGGAGGCATTGGCGCTGGTGTTTGCTGAGCAGCAACTGAGCTACGCCGAACTCAATGCCCGGGCCAACCAGTGGGCGCACCGCCTGCTGGAGCTGGGCGTCGGCCCGGATGTGCTGGTGGGCGTGGCGGTTGAGCGCTCGCTGGAAATGGTCATCGCGTTGCTGGCGGTGCTCAAGGCCGGTGGCGCCTATGTGCCGCTGGACCCGGAATACCCGCAGGAGCGCCTGGGCTACATGATCGACGACAGTGGCCTCAAGCTGCTGCTGACCCAGGCTCACTTGTCTTTGCCGATCGCGCCCCATGTGCAGGCGCTGGACCTGGGCCAGGCCTTGAACGGCTACAGCACGGCGAACCCGCAAGTGACGCTGGACCCGGAAAACCTCGCCTATGCGATCTATACCTCCGGCTCCACCGGCAAGCCCAAAGGCGTGATGGTGCGCCATGGCGCCCTGACCAACTTTATCGTGAGCATGGCCGCCGCGCCCGGGATCGACGCGCAGGATCGGCTGCTGTCGCTGACCACGTTCTCCTTCGACATCTTCGGCCTGGAGCTGTACACGCCGTTAATGGTCGGTGGCCGTGTGGTCCTGGCCAGCCAGGCTACCCAGCGCGATCCGGAGCTGATCCTCAAGCAGGTTCAAGCGCAGGGCATCAGCGTGTTGCAAGCCACGCCGTCGACCTGGCGCATGCTGCTGGAAAGCCCCAACGCTGGCGTCCTGGCGGGCCGTCGTCTGCTGTGCGGCGGTGAAGCGTTGGCCGATGAATTGGCGGTGCGCATGACCGCGCTGGGGGCGCAAACCTGGAGCCTCTACGGCCCGACCGAAACCACCATCTGGTCGGCCTTGCAGCCGTTGAACAGTGAGCACAGTCAGCCGCATCTGGGCAAGGCGATCAATAACACCTCGCTGTACATCCTTGGTGAAGACCTGTCGGCCAACCCGGTGGGGGTCGCCGGTGAACTCCTGATCGGTGGCGATGGCCTGGCGCGAGGTTACTTCGAGCGCCCGGCACTGACCGCCGAGCGTTTCCTGCCCAACCCGTATGGTGAGCCGGGAGGGCGCTTCTACCGTACCGGCGACCTGGCGCGTTACCGTGCGGATGGGGTGATCGACTACATCAGCCGGATCGACCATCAGGTGAAGATCCGCGGTTTCCGTATCGAGTTGGGCGAGATCGAAGCGCGCCTGCTGGAACACGCCGAGGTGCGCGAAGCCGTGGTGGTGGCCCAGGACGGTGCGCAAGGCCCGGTGCTGGTGAGTTACCTGGTGGCGCCTGACGCTGCACAAGACAGCTTGCGTGAAGCGTTGAAACACAGCCTGCAGCAACAATTGCCGGATTACATGGTGCCGCAGTACTGGCTGTTCATGGCGCGCCTGCCCCTGACGCCCAACGGCAAGCTGGACCGCAAGGCCCTGCCCAAGCCGGACGCCAGCCAGGTGCAAAAGAGCTACATGGCGCCGAGCACCGAACGCCAACGACAAGTCGCGCAGATCTGGCAAGAAGTGCTCAAGCTGGAGCGGGTGGGACTGGCGGACAACTTCTTCGAACTGGGCGGGCACTCGTTGCTGGCCACCCAGGTCATGTCGCGGGTACGGCAGTTGCTGAATGCTGAAGTACCGCTGCGTACCTTGTTTGAACACAGCACCTTGCAGGCTTTTGTCCAGGCCTTGGAGCCAGAAGCGTCGAACGCGCAGGCCCCGGTGTTGACCCGGATCGAGCGCAATCAATCGTTATCGCTGTCCTACGCCCAGGAGCGGCAATGGTTCCTCTGGCAGTTGGACCCGGACAGCACGGCTTACCATATCCCGGCGGCGTTGCGCCTGCGCGGCGAACTGAATGTGGTTGCCCTGGAACGCAGTTTCAACGCTCTGCTGGCGCGCCATGAAAGCCTGCGCACGCAGTTCATCGAGGAAGATGGGCGCACCGTGCAGGTGATTCAGCCCGCGATGAGCCTGACCCTCGCTGTCGAACCCTTCGGGCCGGCAGTGGATTTCGATGCCCGGCTCAAGGCCCGGGTCGACGCGGAAATCAGCCAGCTGTTCAATCTGCGCCAAGGCCCGTTGCTGCGCGCCAAACTGCTGCAGTTGGCGACCGATGATTACGTGCTGATCGTGACCCAGCACCACATTGTGTCTGATCGCTGGTCGATGAAAGTGACAGTGGATGAGTTGATCGAACTCTATGCCGGCTACAGCCAGGGCCAAGACGTGCAACTGCCGGCCTTGCCGATCCAGTACGCCGACTATGCCCACTGGCAGCGGCAGTGGATGGACAGCGGCGAGCGCGAGCGTCAACTGGCGTATTGGCTGGAGCAACTGGGCGGTGAACAGCCGGTGCTGGAGTTGCCGACCGATCATCCCCGTCCGGCCCAGCAGAGTTACCGTGGCGCGCAAATACACATCCCGTTGAGCCCCGAGCTGGGCGTGGCGTTGAAGCAGTTGGCCCAGCGCGAGCAGGTCACGCTGTTCATGCTGTTGCTGGCGTCGTTCCAGGCGCTGTTGCATCGCTACAGCGGGCAAAACGATATTCGTGTCGGCGTGCCCATCGCCAACCGTAACCGCCTGGAGACCGAGCGCCTGATTGGCTTCTTCGTCAATACCCAGGTGCTCAAGGCGGAATTCACCGAAGGCTTGTCGTTCCGCGACTTGCTGGGCCAGGTGCGCAGCGCCGCGCTGGCCGGCCAGGCCTGGCAGGACCTGCCGTTCGAGCAATTGGTGGATCGTCTGCAACCCGAGCGCAGCCTGAGCCATAACCCGTTGTTCCAGGTGATGTTCAATCATCAGAGCGAGGACCCTCGGGCCCAGCCTATCAGCACTCAACTGGGGGCGTTGCGCGTCGAAAGCTTGAGCTGGGAGAGCACCACCGCGCAACTCGACCTGACCTTGAATACCTTCGAATCCGAGGACGGGGTGTCGGCGTCACTGATTTACGCGACTGACCTGTTCGAAGCAGCGACCATCGAACGCCTGGCCATGCATTGGCAAACCCTGTTGCAGGGTATCGTCAGTCATCCGCGGCAAGCGGTGGCCGAGCTGCCGCTACTCAGTGCCCGCGAGGCGCAACTGATCACCTACGACTGGAATGCCAACGGTTCGACCTTTGCCGATCAGCCGGGCATTGCGCATCTGATCGAAGCGCGCGCCGCACAACAGCCGAATGCGCTTGCCCTGGTGTCGGGCGAGCGAACCCTGAGCTATGGCCAGCTCAATGCACGGGCCAACCAGTTGGCACACCACCTGATCGAGTTGGGCGTCGCGGCGGAAGTCCGGGTGGGCGTGGCGATGCCACGCTCCAGCGAGTTGGTGATTGCCTTGCTGGCGGTGCTGAAGGCCGGTGGCGCCTATGTGCCGCTGGACCCGGATTACCCGCGGGACCGCGTGGCCTACATGCTTGAAGACAGCCAGGCCAAGGTCTTGCTGACCCAGGCCAGCTTGCTGGAACAACTGCCGCAGGGCGACGCCCAGGTACTGCTGGTGGAAGCCGGCGGCCATGCGTTTGCCGGGTACCCTGAGCACAATCCGGGGTGCCGTGGGCAGTCGTCGAACCTGGCCTATGTGATTTACACCTCCGGCTCCACTGGCAAGCCGAAGGGGGTGGCGATTACCCACCGTAACGTGTTGGCGTTGATCCACTGGTCGCAGCAGGTATACAGCCAGGATGACCTGCAAGGTGTCCTGGCCTCGACCTCCGTGTGTTTCGACCTGTCGATCTGGGAGATTTTTGTCACCCTGGCCAGTGGCGGCTCAATCGTCATGGCGCGCAATGCCCTGGAGTTGCCCGAGCTGGCGGCCCGCGATCAAGTACGCCTGATCAATACCGTGCCATCGGCGATTGCCGCCCTGCAACGGGCCGGGCAGATTCCCGCGAGTGTGCGCATCATCAACCTGGCCGGTGAACCGCTGAAGCAGTCGCTGGTGGAAGTCCTCTACGCGCAGCCCACGGTGGAGCATGTCTACGACTTGTACGGTCCTTCGGAAGACACCACCTATTCGACCTGGACCCGGCGTGCCAGCGGGATGTCGGCCACTATTGGCCGGCCCCTCGCCAACACCGCCAGCTACTTGCTGGACCCACAACTGCAAACCGTGCCGGTGGGGGTCGCCGCCGAGCTGTACCTGGCGGGTGAAGGCATTACCCGTGGCTACCTGTTCCGCCCGGGCCTGACTGCCGAACGCTATGTCCCCAACCCGTTTTCGAGCACGGGCGAGCGTCTGTACCGTACCGGCGACCTGACCCGTTACCGCGCCGATGGCGTGATCGAATACGTTGGGCGTATCGACCATCAGGTGAAGGTGCGTGGCTTCCGTATCGAGCTGGGCGAAATCGAGGCGCGGCTGCTGGCCCTTGAGTCAGTGCGCGAAGGCGTGGTACTGGCGATCGAAGGGGCCAGCGGCCAGCAGTTGGTGGCCTACCTGGTGGCATCCGTCAGCGTCAGCGAAGGGCAAGCGGCCCAGGGCGAGGCGATCCAGGCGCAGCTCAAGGCGCATCTGCCGGAGTACATGGTGCCGGCGCACGTGGTGTTCCTCGACCAGTTACCGCTGACGCCCAATGGCAAGCTCGACCGCAAGGCCTTGCCGTTGCCTGACCTGAACCAGCACCCGCGGGCTTATCTTGCCCCGAGTAATGCGCTGGAATCCCAACTGGTGGCGATCTGGCAGGAGATCCTCAAGCTTGAGCAGGTGGGGGTCACCGATAACTTCTTTACCCTGGGGGGTGACTCGATCATCTCGATCCAGGTGGTCAGCCGAGCCCGTCAGGCGGGCATCCGCTTTACCCCTAAGGATTTGTTCCAACAACAAACCGTACAGCGCCTGGCGAGGGTGGCCGAGGTCGGCGAACCGGATGGGCTCGGTGAACAAGGTCTGGTAAGCGGAGTCAGCGCTCTGTCGCCGGTGCAGCACTGGTTCTTCGAGCAGGCAATTCCCGAACGCCAGCGCTGGAATCAATCGGTCTTGCTCAAACCCTTGAACCCTCTGCACCCGCAACGCCTTGAACAGGCATTGCAGGCGCTGATCAGTCATCACGACGGCTTGCGCCTGAGCTTTGATCCGCAGAGCTTGACGGCAAGTTATCGCGCCCTGGAGCAACAGCAGCAGTTACCAGCGCCGCTCTGGCACAAAACAGTGGCGGACCTGGACGAACTTGAGGGTCTGGCCGATCAGGCCCAGAGCAGTCTCGACCTGGAGCAGGGGCCGTTAGTGCGGGCGGTGCTCTTCGAGTTGCCCAATGCCGAACAGCGCCTGTTGCTGGTGGTGCATCACTTGGTGGTGGACGGTGTGTCCTGGCGCATCTTGCTGGAGGACCTGCAGGATGCCTACAAGCAACTGTTGGCCGGGCAGGCGATTACGTTCAGCCCGAAGACAGTGTCATTCAAACGCTGGGTCGAGCACTTGCAGGCTTATAGCCAGAGCGCCGCTCTACTGCGCCAGTTGCCGTACTGGCAGGCCCAGGGGATCGCCGAGGCCGCGCAACTGCCTTGCGACAATCCGCAAGGCTCGCTGCAAAACCGCCACGCCCAGACGGTCTACACGCGTCTGGATGCAACCCTGACCCGTCAGTTGTTGCAAGACACAGCCGCGGCCTATCGGACCCAGATCAACGACCTGTTGTTGGCCGCTCTGGCGCGGGTGATCTGCCGCTGGACCGGACAGCACTCAACGTTGATCCAACTTGAAGGCCATGGTCGTGAAGAATTGGTCGAACAGCTGGATCTGACCCGCACCCTGGGCTGGTTCACCAGTATGTTCCCGGTCAACCTGACGCCAGCCGCCGGGATCGCCGACTCGATCAAACAGATCAAGGAGCAGTTGCGCGCGGTACCGGATCGCGGGATCGGCTTTGGCCTGTTGCGTTACCTGGGCGATGAGCCGACGCGCCAGGTCCTGAGTCAACGCGCAGTGCCGCGCATTACCTTCAACTACCTCGGGCAGTTCGACGGCAGCTTCGATGTCGAGGACGGTGCACTGTTTGTCCCGGCCAGTGAAGCCAAGGGTGCCGAGCACAGTCCGCTGGCGTCATTGGGCAACTGGTTGTCGCTGAATGGCCAAGTGTATGGCGCAGAGTTGACCCTGGGGTGGACCTTCAGTGGGCAGATGTTCAGTGAACCGGTGATTCAGCGTCTGGCCGATGAATACGCCAGCGAGCTTGAGCAACTGATTGAGCATTGCTGCCAGCCGCAGCATCGCGGCCTGACACCGTCGGACTTCCCGCTGGCGAATCTGAGCCAGCAGCAGCTCGACGAATTGCCGGTCAGCGCCTGCGCGATTGATGATGTGTACGCCTTGTCGCCGATGCAGCGCGGCATGTTGTTTCATACCTTGTATGAGCCACAGGGCAGCAGTTACACCAATCAGGTACGGCTGGATGTCGAGGGGCTCGACCCGCAACGTTTCCAGGCCGCCTGGCAAGCCACGGTGGATGCTCGCGAGGTATTGCGCAGCAGTTTTGTCTGGCAGGGCCTGGAGCATCCGGTGCAGGTGGTTCACCCCCACATCAGCGTGCCGTTCGCGCTACTGGACTGGCAAGGCCGCGACGATCTCGTGGCGGAGCTGGACGCCAGGGCCTTGGCCGAACGGGAGCAGGGTTTTGATTTGACGCAGGCGCCGCTCTTGCGTCTGGTGCTGATACGCGTCGATGCACTGCGTTATCACTTGATCTACACCAACCATCACATCCTCATGGACGGCTGGAGCGCCTCGCAATTGATGGGTGAGGTGTTGCAGCGCTACAGCGGTGAAACGTTGGCGTTGAATGCCGGTCGCTATCGTGACTACATCCAGTGGCTGCAACGCCAGGATGCCGAGGCCAGCGAACGGTTCTGGAAAGAGCAACTGCTGGCACTCAATGAGCCGACTCATCTGGCCCGCGCTATCGCACACACGCCAGTCGCCGGTTTGCAGGCGCTGTATGGCGAGCAGCGCCAAGTCCTGGACGAATCCATCACCCAGCGTCTGCGCAGCCTGGCCCAGGCGCATAAAGTCACCCTCAACACCTTGGTCCAGGCGGCCTGGCTGTTGCTGTTGAGGCGTTACACCGGTCACTCGAGCGTGGCGTTCGGAGCCACAGTGTCCGGGCGTCCAGCGGACCTCAAGGGGGTCGAACAACAGATCGGTCTGTTCATCAACACGCTGCCGGTGATTGCCAGCCCACAACCTGAACAGAGCCTGGAAAGCTGGTTGCAGGGCGTGCAGCAGTTGAACCTGCGCCTGCGTGAGTACGAATACACGCCGTTGTTCGACATCCAGCGCTGGGCCGCGCAGGACGGTGGTGACCTGTTCGACAGCCTGCTGGTGTTCGAGAACTACCCGGTGTCCGAGGTGCTGGAGCAGGAAGCGCCGCGGGAGCTGGTGTTCAAGGACGTCAGTTATTTCGAAAGGACCAACTATCCGTTGACCGTGATGATTGGCGTCGGCCAGACCCTGGCGTTCAACTTCAGTTACCAGTGTGCACACTTCGCGGCGTCGACCATTGTTCAGGTGAGCGAGCAACTGATAGTCGTGCTCGAACAGATGCTTGAGGTGGCGGCGGACAGTCCGCTGGGCGCGCTCAAGCTGTTCGAGGCCGACCAGCAGCAAATGCTGCATGATTGGAACCGTAGCGCCGTGGCCTACCCGGCCGAACGGTGCATCCAGCAGTTGATCGAGGAACAGGCGACGCGCACTCCGGAAGCGCTGGCGCTGGTGTTTGCTGAGCAGCAACTGAGCTACGCCGAACTCAATGCCCGGGCCAACCAATGGGCGCACCTCCTGCTGGAGCTGGGCGTCGGTCCGGATGTGCTGGTGGGCGTGGCGGTTGAGCGCTCGCTGGAAATGGTCATCGCGTTGTTGGCGGTGCTCAAGGCCGGTGGCGCCTATGTGCCGTTGGATCCGGAGTACCCGCAAGAGCGCCTGGGCTACATGATCGACGACAGTGGCCTCAAGCTGCTGCTGACCCAGGCTCACTTGGCCCTGCCGATCGCGCCCCATGTGCAGGCGCTGGACCTGGGCCAGGCCTTGAGCGGCTACAGCACGGCGAACCCGCAAGTGACGCTGGACCCGGAAAACCTCGCCTATGCGATCTATACCTCCGGCTCCACTGGCAAGCCCAAAGGCGTGATGGTGCGCCATGGCGCCCTGACCAACTTTATCGTGAGCATGGCCGCCGCGCCGGGGATCGACGCGCAGGATCGCCTGCTGTCGCTGACCACGTTCTCCTTCGACATCTTCGGCCTGGAGCTGTACACGCCGTTGATGGTCGGTGGCCGTGTGGTCCTGGCCAGCCAGGCTACCCAGCGCGATCCGGAGCTGATCCTCAAGCAGGTTCAAGCGCAGGGCATCAGCGTGTTGCAAGCCACGCCGTCGACCTGGCGCATGCTGCTGGAAAGCCCCAACGCTGGCGTCCTGGCGGGCCGTCGTCTGCTGTGCGGCGGTGAAGCGTTGGCCGATGAATTGGCGGTGCGCATGACCGCGCTGGGGGCGCAAACCTGGAGCCTCTACGGCCCGACCGAAACCACCATCTGGTCGGCCTTGCAGGCGTTGGACAGCGAGCACAGTCAGCCGCACCTGGGCAAGGCGATCAATAACACCTCGCTGTACATCCTCGGTGAAGACCTGTCGGCCAACCCGGTGGGGGTCGCCGGTGAACTCCTGATCGGTGGCGATGGCCTGGCGCGGGGCTATTTCGAGCGCCCGGCACTGACCGCCGAGCGTTTCCTGCCCAACCCGTATGGTGAGCCGGGAGGGCGCTTCTACCGTACCGGCGACCTGGCGCGCTACCGCGCGGACGGGGTGATCGACTACCTCAGCCGGATCGACCACCAGGTGAAGATCCGCGGTTTCCGTATCGAATTGGGCGAGATCGAGGCGCGCTTGCTGGAGCACGCCGGTGTCATCGAGGCGGTGGTGGTTGCTGTGCCCGGCCCCACCGGGCCGCGCCTGGTGGGCTATGTGGTGCCTCAGGACCGCGCGTTGCTGGAGGCCGAACTGTCGCGCCAGGCGGATTTCGTCAGCCAATTGAGCGAACAATTGAGCATCAACCTGGCCGATTACATGGTGCCGTCTTCCCTGGTCCTGCTCGACCGCATGCCGTTGACGCCCAACGGCAAGCTGGACCGCAAGGCGCTGCCGACGCCGGATCAGGCATTCGCCCAACCGGCTTTCGTAGCGCCAGTCACCGAGGTTGAAAGGATCCTGGCCGCTATCTGGCAAGGCGTGCTGGGGATCCGCCAGGTCGGGCTAACCGATAACTTCTTTGCCTTGGGTGGCGACTCCATCAGCTCGATCCAGGTGGTCAGCCGTGCGCGTCAGGCCGGCCTCGAGCTGAGCCCACGGGATATTTTCCAGCACCGAACTCTCGAGACCCTGGCCCGGCATAGCCGTTGGGCTGTGCCAGCTATTGCCGCTGATACCAGGTTCAGCGAGCAAGCGTTACATGGGCTCGATGATGCGCAGTTGCACAGCCTGGGGCTGCCTCTGGAGCGGGTCGAGCATCTGTATCCGTTGTCGCCCATGCAGCAGGGCATGTTGTTCCTCGGCCTGAACGCGCCGGATGCCGAGCTCTACATCAACCAGTTGAGCATTCCGGTGCAAGGACTGGATGTCGAACGCTTCAAGCGCGCCTGGAGCGTGGCCTGTGAACGTCATGCCATTCTGCGCACCGGTTTTGTCTGGCAAGGCCTGGAGCAACCCCTGCAATTTGTCATGGATTGTCTTGAGCTGCCATTGGTCGAGTTGGACCTGCAAGGGACCCACGACTTGCCGCAACGCCTGGAACGACTGGCCCGTGAGGAGCGTGAGCGTGGGTTCGAGCTGGAGCGACCGCCGTTGCAGCGGATTGTCCTGGTACAGCTGGGGGCGGACAGCTACCAGATGATCTGGACCTATCACCACTTGCTGATCGATGGCTGGAGTGTGTCGCAACTGCTGGGCGAAATCTTGCAGCACTACGCGGGCGCATCGTTGCCGGCGCCCGTGGCCTACCGCAATTATATCGCTTGGCTGCGCCAGCAAGACCCGCAGGCCAGTCAGGCGTTCTGGAGCCAGCAGGTGTCGCGGCTGGAGGAGCCGACCTACCTGGCCAACGCGTTTGCGGCCCAGCCACGCGGCCAAGGCCATCATGCGCTGTACAGCCGCCTGGGCGAGGTCGCGACCGAACGCTTGAAAGGGTTTGCGCAAACCCAGCACGTCACGCTCAATACCCTGGTGCAAGCCGCTTGGCTGATGTTGCTCAGTCGCTACAGCGGCCAGAGCAGCGTGGCTTTCGGCGCCACGGTCGCTGGGCGTCCTGCTGAACTGGCCGATTCCGAGCGCATGCTTGGGTTGTTCATCAATACCCTGCCGGTGATTCAAGTGATCGACCCGTCGCGCCAACTGGGTGACTGGTTACGCGATATTCAGGAGTACAACCTGCAACTGCGTGAGCGCGAGTACACGCCGCTGTCCGATGTGCAACGCTGGGCCGGCCAGAGTGGCCAGGCCTTGTTCGACAGCATCATCGTGTTTGAAAACCATCCGGTCGATCAGGCTCTTGATGAGGTCGACGATCCACTGCTGCGCTTTGGTGAAACCGGCAGTTACGGGCGTACCAACATTCCGATGGACCTGATGGTGACGCTCGACGACGGTCTGGTCATCGAGTACATGTACTTGCAGGAGCAGTTTGACGAAGCCGCGGTGCAGAGCATTCGCCGCAACATGGAAGGGCTGCTGGAGCAACTGGCGCGCGATCCGCATCAGCCTTTGGGCAATATTGGTCTGCCTGAGGCACTGACTGCCGAGGCTCAGCCGGCCGGTCCTGCCTTCGATGGCTTGTATGTTCACCAGCGCATTGCCCGGCATGCCGTCCAGGCGCCGCAGCAGCCCGCCGTGCTGTTTGCTCAGACGGTGTGTTCCTACGCCGAGCTGGACGCCGCCGCCAACCGCCTGGCTCACCTGTTGATCGCCGAAGGCGTGGGGCCGGAAGTTCGAGTGGGCGTGGCGATGCCACGCGGCCAAGCGTTGATCGTGGCCTTGCTCGCCGTATTCAAGGCCGGTGGTGCTTATGTGCCGCTGGACACCGGTTATCCGAAGGACCGCTTGACCTACCTGATGGAAGACTCGGGTATTGCCTTGCTGCTGACTGACACCTCGTTGCGCGAGACCCTGCCGACGCTGGCGCATTTGCGGGTGCTGGAACTCGATCGACTGGACCTCGCCGAGCAGCCTGTGACAGACCCGCAGGTGCGGCTGCACGCGGAAAACCTGGCGTACGTGATCTACACCTCGGGGTCCACCGGTCTACCCAAGGGCGTGGCGGTGGCGCATGGTCCGCTGGCCATGCATTGTCGGGCGATCGGCGAGCGCTACAGCATGAGCCCTGAGGATTGCGAGTTGCTGTTTATGTCCTTTGCCTTCGACGGCGCCCATGAGCGTTGGCTGACCACGCTGACCCATGGCGGGCGCCTGCTGATTCGCGATGACACCCTGTGGACGCCGGAGCAGACCTTTGAGGCCTTGCACCAGCACGGTGTGACAGTCGCGGCGTTTCCACCGGTCTACCTGCAACAGTTGGCCGAGCACGCCGAGCGTGAAGGCAACCCGCCGCCGGTACGAATCTACTGCTTCGGCGGCGATGCGGTACCGCAGGCCAGCCTGGCTCTGGCGCAACGCGCCTTGCAACCCCAGTTCATCATCAACGGCTATGGCCCGACCGAAACCGTGGTCACGCCGCTGATCTGGAAGGCTGGGCCCGACGACACATGTGGCGCCGCCTACGCGCCGATTGGCAGCAAGGTCGGCGCGCGCAGCACCTATGTCCTGGACAGCGACCTGAATCCATTGCCCAAAGGCGTTGCGGGTGAGCTGTACCTGGGCGGTCATGGCATGGCCCGGGGTTACCTGGACCGTGCCGGACTGACCGCCGAACGGTTTGTCCTCGATCCGTTCAGCCTTGACGGTGGACGCTTGTACCGCACCGGTGACCTGGTGCGCGAACGTCAGGATGGCGTCTTCGATTATCTGGGGCGTATCGACAATCAGGTGAAGATCCGCGGATTCCGGATCGAGCTGGGTGAGATCGAATCACGCCTCAAGGGCTGTGCCGGGGTGCGCGACGCCGTGGTGGTCGCCCGTGACGGTGGCAGCGGCAAGCAACTGGTCGGTTATGTGGTGGCCCAAGACAGTGGCGTTGACAGCGGCTGGTGTGATCGCCTGCGCGAACAACTGCGGGGCGAGCTGCCGGACTACATGGTTCCGGCGCATTTGATGGCGCTGGAGCGTATGCCGCTGACCCCGAATGGCAAGCTCGACCGCAAAGGCCTGCCAGCGCCTGATGTCAATCAGCAGCAACGCGCTCACGTAGCACCGCGCACCGAACTGGACAAAGCCCTGGCGCAGATCTGGCAGAGCGTGCTCAACGTCGAGCAGGTCGGGCTGGACGACAACTTCTTCGAGCTGGGTGGCGACTCGATCCTCAGCCTGCAAGTCGTGGCCAAGGCGCGAGCGCTGAAAGTGCATGGCTTCAGCCTGAAACTGCGTGACTTGATGCAGAAGCCGACGATTGGCGAACTGACCGGCAGCCGTGAGGGGCCGGCGCTGGCGGCGAAACCCACGTCGATACTGACGATGAATCAGGCAGGGATCGAGCTGGCCCCGTTGTTCTGTGTACATGCCGGGTTTGGCACGGTATTCGATTACGAGCCCGTCGCCCGGTTGCTGGCCGGGCGCCGCTCGGTCCAGGCGATTCAGTGCCGGATGCTGCTTGACGCCAACTGGCAGGATCAGTCGCTGGAGCGCATGGCCGTGGATTACGTCGATGACCTGCGCGCCCGGCAACCCCATGGGCCCTACCATTTACTGGGCTGGTCGCTGGGCGGGACGCTGGCGATCTTGATGACGGCGGAACTCGAGCGCCAGGGCCAGCAGGTCGAATTCCTCGGCCTGATGGACAGTTTCGTGCCGGGCAGCGAGCCGGGTGCGGAGATGGATGACGGTCTGGAGGATCTGCAAGCGTTTATCCAGGTGATGATGCCGGGTGTGCACGCGCCACTGCCGGTCACGCTGGATGAGAGCCCGGCGGGCTTGCGTCAACTGTTCGCCGGCTTGCTGGCACGGCAGACGGTAGTCGCGGGCTCATTGTCCCAGGCGTTGGGGGCGGATGAACTGGGGCACATCTTCAGCGTGGCACGGCGTCTCAAGCGTTTGTCCCTGGCGCTGGCCCGTTGCCCGCAGATCCACGCGGCGCCGCATTGTTGGTGGGCCGCCGGCCATGCAGCGGCGGCCCAGGCGCTTCATGTGCAAATAGGCCAGGACGCCGCGGGGCCGAGCTTGCCTTGCGGGCACTTCGAGGTGCCCCACAATCCGCATTTCCTTGAAAGCCTGGACCAGGCACTTACCCGTTTGCTGACCTCGATCAGCGCTTGAACCTGAACCTGGCCGGGCGAATCCCCCGGCCAGTATGGAGTTGTTTCATGTCGTTAAACCCTGATATAGCCGCATTCCTGGAACTGGTCGGCGCCGGTCGTGACAGCGGCAAGCGCACGGCCATGCATCAGTTGACCCCACACGCTGCTCGTGAACAGTTTGATCAATCCTCACAGTTAATGATGGCTGACTGCGAGGCGCTGCCACGGGTTGAAACCCTGTCGATCGAGGTGCGTGACGGCAGCCACCTGGAAGCCCGCTTGTACAGCGCTACGCTGCCGGACTCTAGCCGTGGCGCCTTGTTGTATTTCCATGGTGGCGGCTACGTGGTCGGCAGTCTCGATTCGCACGATGGGCTGTGCCGTTCACTGGCGGCCCGGGCCGGTTGCCGGGTGATTTCCGTGGGGTATCGACTGGCCCCGGAGTGGAGGTTTCCCACGGCGGTGCATGATGCGCAGGATGCCTGGCACTGGTTGGTACAGGAGGCTGAAGCGCTGGGGCTCGATCCGACGCGTCTGGCGGTAGCCGGCGACAGTGTCGGCGCGAGCTTGGCCACGGTTCTTTGCAACGAGCTGGCGGCCGATCCGCGCCAGGTCCAGCCGTGTTTGCAGGTGTTGATCTACCCGGTGACGGACGCGAGCCGCCCGACAGCGTCGTTGGAACGTTATGGCTCGGGCTATCTGTTGGAGAAGGATACGTTGAGCTGGTTCTATCAGCATTACGCCGGCGAGCACGGTGATCGGCTGGATCCGCGCTTTTCGCCGCTGTTGGCGCAGATTCCATATAACGTGGCGCCGGCGCTGCTGGCGGTGGCTGAGTGCGATCCGCTGCATGACGAAGGAGTGGCGTATGGCGCTCACTTGAAACAGGCCGGTGTGGAAGTCGATATGAAGGTGTATGCGGGGATGACCCATGACTTTATGCGCATGGGGGCGATTATCGACGAGGCGGAAGAGGCCCTGGAGTGGATCGCCGAATCGTTGCGAGTGGTGTTTGCACGGCCCTGATTCAGTGCGCTAAGGGCGCAATCCCCTGGTCATTACCGCAGCAACGGATATGCATGCCCACCAGCAAAGAGGTGTAGATCCCGACGCCTACTGTACCTGCCAGCCACCGCCCAGGGCCTTGTACAGCGCAATGCTCGCCCCCAGTCGCGCCTGGCGCAGTTGCACGTTCAAGTCCTGGGCGGCATACAGCGTGCGCTGGGTTTCCAGGACGCTCAGCAAGTCTTCCGCGCCTGCCTCATACCGGCTCTGGGCGATGCGGAATGCGCTCTGGGCCTGGCTCAATTCCTCATGCTGCCACTGGCGCTGTTCGTCCAGGCGACGGACCGCGCTCAGGGCTTTTTCCACATCGGCGAAACCATTGATGATCGCCTCGCGATAGGTTTGCAGCAGCTCATCCTGGCGTGCCGTGGCCCGGTCGCGTTCGGCGCTGAGGCGGCCGTTGTTGAAGATGGGCGCGACCAATCCGCCCGTCAGGTTGTAGAAGGGGTTACGCAGCATATCGACGGCCCGGTTGGCGCCGGAGCCGAGGTTGGCGGTCAGGGTTACGTTGGGCAGCATCGCGGCGCGGGCGACAATGACGTCGGCCTGGGCGGCGGCCAGCTGTGCTTCGGCGCGGGCGATGTCCGGGCGGCGGTTCAACAGGTCGCTGGGTATACCGCTGGCGATGGACGGCCAGCGCAGGGTGGCAAACGCTTGAGTATTGAGTTGCAGTGCTTGTACCGGCTGGCCGAGCAAGGCGGCGAGGGTGATCCGGGCCTCTTCGGCGCGCTGGCGCACTTGCGGTAATTGTC
This sequence comes from Pseudomonas sp. GQ91, assembly GCF_059758795.1. Classification (NCBI taxonomy): domain Bacteria; kingdom Pseudomonadati; phylum Pseudomonadota; class Gammaproteobacteria; order Pseudomonadales; family Pseudomonadaceae; genus Pseudomonas; species Pseudomonas sp. GQ91. The sequence continues at coordinate 329,814 of NZ_JCAXED010000004.1, read as the reverse complement.
GTTGTTGCGCGGCCACCAGACTCTTTTGCTGCGCCAGTTCCAATTGGGTCGCGGAGCCGGCGGCATGACGGGTTTGTACCAGCTTGAGGACGTTCCGCGCATTGGCCAGGTTCAGTTCGGCGATGCGCTGTTGCTCGTGCAGTGCCAATAACTGGGTGTAGGCCGTGGCCACGCTGCTGAGCAGGCTCAGTTCCACGGTGGCACGTTCGAATTCACTGGCACGTGCCGCCAGCTCCGCACTGTCGAGGGCGGCACGCTTGCCACCCCAGAAGTCGACTTCGTAGGTAGCCGTCAGGCTGGCATTGAAGTAGTCCACCGCGTCGTTGTTGCGGTCGGCATCCAGTTCGCTGTAGCCGCTGCCGCGTAGCAGTTTTTGGCGATTGGCGTTGAGCCCTCCAGCGAGTTCAGGCAACAGCGGCCCGCCGGCGACCACCACGCCTGCCCGGGCCTGGCGCACCCTCGCCAGCGCACTGGCGAGGTCGTAGCTGCCGGTGCGGGCCTGTTCGATCAGTTGGTTGAGTTGTGGGCTGCCGAAGGTCGTCCACCATTGCTGGTTGACTTGCCGGGCACCGGCCGTGCTCGCCGTGTCCCAGGTGGCCGGGGCTTGCAGGCCGCTGTCCGGGCGTTGCGCCGGGCTGCTGCACGCCGCCAGCAACAGGCTGGCGGCGACGAGGGTCAAGTGCGCTTTCATAGGGCGATCATTCACTGGTAAGGGCTGTGACTGGGTCAAGCCGGGCGGCTTTGCGGGCCGGCATAAAGCCGAAGATCACGCCGGTGACCAGGGCGCAGGCGAACGCGCCAAGGACGGCGGGCAACGAGAAGGCGACGGCCACGCTGCTGAGGGTCAATGCGCCGCCCACCAGCAGGGACAGGCCGATCCCGGCGAGGCCGCCGACCATCGTCAGCATCACCGCTTCAGTCAGGAACTGGCGCAGAATGTCCCGCTGCCGGGCACCGGTGGCCATGCGGATACCGATTTCCCGGGTCCGTTCGCGCACGGTCATCAGCATGATGTTCATCACGCCGATGCCGCCCACCAGCAGCGAGATGGCGGCAATCGAGCCGAGCATCAGCGACAGGGTGTTCTGGGTGCGTGCCTCGGCCTGGATCATCGCGGCGTTGTTGGTCAGTTCATAATCACGCTTGCCGTTGTGCAGGCGCAGCAGCAACTGGTCGATGGCCTTTTCAGCTGCCTGCACGTTGCGCGCATCGGCGGCGGCGATCACCACGTATTCGGGGTTGTAGCTGCCGAACAGGCGAATGCTCGCGGCGGAGTAGGGGATGGCGATACGGTCGTCGCTGTCCTTGTCGCCGGAACTGGAACCCTTTTCCGCCAGCACGCCGACTACCTGGAATGGCACGTTTTCGATCAGGATGTATTGACCAATGGGACTGGGCAGGTCCTTGAACAGCTTGTCACGCACCCGTTTGCCAATCACCGCGACGGTGGCGGCGGCGCGCTCGTCGGCTTCGGTGAAATAGCTGCCCTCGGCCACCGGCCAGTTGAAAATCGCCGGGAAGTGGGTGTCGTTGCCTCCGACATAGGCCATGTGATCGACATTGCCAAAGCGTACCCCGGCCTCCGAGCCGTTGACCGGCATGATGCGCTGGACCTGGGGCAGGGTGGCGATGGCCGCGACGTCGCTCATCGTAATAATGCCCGGCGGCGTGCGCGGATTGGGCGCCGAGCCACCCAGGTAAAGGATGTTGGAGCCGAACGCGCCCATCTGGGCCATGACCTGGCGTTTGCTGCCTTCGCCCACCGCGAGCATGACCACCACCGAGGCGACGCCAATAATGATTCCGAGCAAGGTCAGGGCGGTGCGGAAGCGGTTGACCCACATCACGCGCCAGGCTGCCTGCACGGCGTCCAGCAGTTCGGCTTTCCAGGCGCCGTTGTGTTCCGCGCCGTCGACCAGGCGCTGGCGCAAGTCGACGGCTTGCAAGGCGCCTGGGCCGGCTTCGACAGGTGCTTGCCCGGTGCCGTTTGGCGTATCGCTGATGATCAGGCCGTCATGGATTTCGATGATGCGATTGGCCCGCGCCGCGACCTTCCGGTCGTGGGTAATCAGGATCACGACGTGGCCCTGTGCGGCCAGTTCGTCCAGCAGCAGCATGACTTCGGCGCCGCTGTGGCTGTCGAGGGCGCCGGTCGGTTCGTCAGCCAGGATAATATGGCCGCCGTTCATCAAGGCGCGGGCAATCGATACCCGTTGTTGTTGACCGCCGGAGAGTTGATGCGGGCGATTGCCGGTGCGTCCGGCAAGTCCCAGGCGATTCAGCAGGGCGGCGGCGCGGGTGTGGCGTTCGGCGGCCGCAAGCCCTGCGTAGATGGCGGGCATCTCGACGTTTTCCTGGGCCGAACCGGACGCGATCAAGTGATAGCCCTGGAACACGAAGCCAAAGGCTTGGCGACGCAGCCAGGCCAGTTCATCGGTGCCCAGGTGCGCGACGTTCTCCCCGGCGAACCGGTATTCACCCGTGCTGGGGCGGTCGAGGCAGCCGAGAATGTTCATCAAGGTCGATTTGCCGGAGCCTGAGGCCCCGACAATCGCCACGAATTCCCCGGTGTGGATCGACAGGTCGATCCCGCGCAGTACATCGACTTGCGGCGAATCGCCGCCGCCGTAGGATTTACCGATGCCCTTGAGTTCGATCAGCGGCGTCAAGATTCAATCTCCACTGCTGTCGACCGGGCCGATCAGCAGATGGTCGCCTTCGACGAGACCGTCGAGGACCTGGACATGCAGGCGATCACTGATGCCGACCCGCACTTGGCGCTCTTCGATACTGCCGTCCTGGGTGACCACCCGTGCGAGCTGAGTGTCGGCGCGAGTGCTGCCTTGCAGGGCCGCTACCGGCGCGGTCAGTGCATTGGTGACGCGGTTGGCGACGAAAAATACCTGGGTGGTCATTTCCGCCATCAACGCATTGTCGGCGTTATCCACATCCAGCAGCACGGTGTAGAGCACCACGCGGCCGCTGCCGCTCTTGCCGGAACTGCTGGGACTGCCTCCGCCCTGGCTGGCTTCGTTCAGGGGTTTGGGTGGTACCGGCAGAATTTGGCGTACGGTGCTGGTCCAGCGCCGGTTGCCGCCGCTCAATGTGGTGAAATACGCCTGCATGCCGGGTTTGACATGGCCGATATCGGCTTCCGAAACCTCTGCCCAGACGGTCATTGGCGACAGATTGGCAATGCGCAGGATCAGCGGTGTGGTTTGCTGGGTATTGAGGGTCTGGCCCTCACGCGCATCGAGGGCGACGACGGTGCCGGAGATCGGTGCATAAATGCGGGTGTAACCCAGTTCTGCCTGGTCGACCCGCAAGCTGGCCTGGGCCTGGCTGATCTGCGCCTTGAACATGTCGATGCGTGCCTGGGTGGCGTGCAGTTCGGCGCGTGCGGTCTGCACGTCTTCATCACGGGTGGCGCCCCCGGCGGCCAAGCGTTGCTGGCGCTGGTACTTCTGGCGGGCCAGTTGGTTTTGTGCGCGCTGCTCTTGCAGTTGGGCCTGCAGGTTGGCAATGGAGAAGCGCGTGGCATCGAGTTTGGCTTGCTGGGTGGAGGGGTCGATCTCCACTAGCAGGTCGCCTTCCTTGACCTGGGCGCCTGCCTCGACGTGGATCTTGCGGATCTGCCCCGATGCCTGGGAGCCGACATCGACATACCGTCGTGGCTGCAGAGTGCCAAGGGCCGTGACGCTGCTTTCTATATCGCCCCGGCGTACTTCCAGGGTGGCAAATCTGTCCCGGCCGGGCGGGGTCAGTTGCCAGGCGGCGAAAGCCACGACGGGAATCAAGCAAAGTGCTGCCAGCCAGGCGCGCAGGGTGTGACGAGGACGTTTCATGCACGGTTTCCAGCCAGGAAAGATCGGGCCGCGCCTCAATCGCGCGCAGCAGGCGGCGGATATGAGGGCTGTCGAGCGACGACAGAAGCGGGAGAACTGTCAGGTAAACGAGAGGTTAGCCCGGAAATTTAGGCGCTGATCCATGCCGTTACAGCGCGCGGAAAGACAGCTATCTGGCTGTTGGTGTAAGTTTTCTTTAAATCTATATGAGAATTACTATAAATTACGCTAGTTCAATCTGCCATCACTCTATATCCTCGGCAGCTGTCTGGGCGCTCAAGGGTCATAAGCCGTCATAAAATGCGGTCGGGAGTCATGTTGGAAAGCTACTATCGCGAGTTGGTATGTTTCCTCAACGCCAAGCTGGGCAACCGTCAGGTGGCCGAGGATGTGGTGCATGACGCCTATGTCCGGGTGCTGGAGCGCGCCAGCAATACGCCGATCGAGCAACCTCGCGCCTTTCTTTATCGCACCGCCCTGAACCTGGTGATTGACGGCCATCGACGCAACACCTTGCGTCGGGTCGAACCGCTGGAGGTGCTGGACAGCGAAGAGCGTTTCTTCAGCCCTTCGCCCCAGGCCGGCCTGGATCACCGCCAACGCCTGGACATGCTCGGTCGCGCCCTGGCCGAATTATCGCCAGCCTGCCGTGACAGTTTCCTGCTGCGCAAAGTCGAAGGTTTGTCCCATCCACAAATCGCCGAACGCTTGAACATCTCTCGCAGCATGGTGGAGAAACACATCGTCAATGCGATGAAGCATTGCCGGGTACGGATGCGCGAGTGGGACCGTCACTGATGCCACCGCCTGCTTAAATTTTTTTTCATTGTCCTCGTCTCCTATCAACACATGACCTGTTGTTCAGCAGGTCGCCCAGGCTTTTTCGCCCCACTGCCACGGGGCTTATCCAGAGGACACTGGAATGACACAGGCAATTGCATCGCCCGCGGTTCACGACCTGATCGGTATTGGTTTTGGTCCTTCGAACCTGGCGTTGGCCATCGCCCTGCAGGAGCGCGAGAAAGCCCAGGGCAAGCTCGATGTACTGTTTCTCGACAAGCAGGCCGACTACCGCTGGCACGGCAACACCCTGGTGAGCCAGAGTGAATTGCAGATTTCCTTCCTCAAGGACCTGGTGACCCTGCGCAATCCCACCAGCCCTTACTCATTCGTCAATTACCTCAAGGTCCACGGGCGCCTGGTGGACTTCATCAACCTGGGCACGTTCTACCCGTGCCGCATGGAGTTCAACGACTACCTGCGTTGGGTCGCCGGGCAGTTTGCCGAGCAGAGCCGCTATGGCGAGGAAGTGCTGGCCATCGAGCCGATCCTGCAGCAACAGCAGGTCGAGGCGCTGCGGGTGATTTCACGCGATGCCCACGGCGAACAACTGGTGCGCACCACGCGTTCGGTGGTTGTCAGTGCGGGTGGCACGCCACGGATTCCCGAGGCCTTCAAGGCGCTCAAGGATGACGGGCGCGTGTTTCACCACTCGCAATATCTGGCGCGGATGGCCGAGCAGCCGTGTGTCGAGAACAAGCCGATGCGCGTTGCGATCATTGGGGGAGGGCAGAGTGCCGCAGAAGCCTTTATCGACCTCAATGACAGCTTCCCTTCGGTACAGGTGGACATGATCCTGCGCGGCTCGGCCCTCAAGCCCGCCGATGACAGTCCGTTCGTCAACGAAGTGTTTTCCCCGGAGTTCACTGACCTGGTCTTCCAGCAAGCCAGCAGTGAGCGCGAGCGTCTGGTCAACGAGTATCACAACACCAACTACTCGGTGGTGGACCTGGATCTGATCGAGCGTATCTACGGGATTTTTTATCGTCAGAAAGTCTCAGGTATCGCCCGTCATGCATTCCGGACCCTGACCACGGTGGAAAAAGCCAGCGCCGGGCCATTGGGTATAGAGTTGCTGGTGCGGCATAACGCCACCGGTGAAACCGTGATCAACCATTACGACGCGGTGGTCCTGGCCACCGGGTATGAACGCCAGATGCACCGCCAGTTGCTGGCGCCGCTCGAGGCGTACATGGGGGATTTTGAAGTGACTCGCGACTATCGCGTGGTGACGGATGAGCGCTGCAAGGCCGGCATTTACATGCAGGGCTTCAGCCAGGCGAGCCATGGTTTGAGCGATACCTTGCTGTCGATCCTGCCGATTCGGGCGGATGAGATTGCCGCTTCGTTGCATGAGCATGACCGTAGCCGTGGACAGGGTCGCCCGGTGCGCGATGTGTTGCTTGCTACCGCCAGCTGAAAGGGGTGCCTGAAATCAGCTAAGCAGATTGGTGTGAACGCCTTCACCACCTGTAGGAGCGAGCTTGCTCGCGAAGGCCGTTAACGATGACGCGGGCAATCTGGCACCCCGAAGCGCCCCCTCGCTCATACAGAAGACGGCGCCTCGCTTGTGGGCGTGCGGGTGCTGTCATGCAGCAAGCTGAGGCGCTTTTTTGATCTGCAAGGGATAGTGCTTGCAGTGTCTGGCTTGAGATCCACCCCTCACCCTAACCCTCTCCCCAAAGGGGAGAAGGAACTGAATGGGGGATATTTCAGATATTTTGCGACCTGGAAGATCGGCGTTGAATCTACACTCAAAACGGTTTTTCAGGTCGTCCATTTTCTCGGCACACTTCGGTCGGTTCCCTCTCCCTCCGGGCCATGCCCAAAGGGGAGAAGGAACTGAATGGGGGATATTTCAGATATTTTGCGACCTGGAAGATCGGCGTTGAATCCACACTCAAAACGGTTTTTCAGGTCGTCCATTTTCTCGGCACACTTCGGTCGGTTGCCTCTCCCTCCGGGCCATGCCCAAAGGGGATAAGGAACTGAATGGGGGATATTTCAGATATTTTGCGACCTGGAAGATCGGCGTTGAATCCACACTCAAAACGGTTTTTCAGGTCGCCCATTTTCTCGGCACACTTCGGTCGGTTGCCTCTCCCTCCGGGCCATGCCCAAAGGGGAGAAGGAACTGAATGGGGGATATTTCAGATATTTTGCGACCTGGAAGATCGGCGTTGAATCCACACTCAAAACGGTTTTTCAGGTCGCCCATTTTCTCGGCACACTTCGGCCGGTTGCCTCTCCCTCCGGGCCATGCCCAAAGGGGAGAAGGAACTGAATGGGGGATATTTCAGATATTTTGCGACCTGGAAGATCGGCGTTGAATCCACACTCAAAACGGTTTTTCAGGTCGTCCATTTTCTCGGCACACTTCGGTCGGTTGCCTCTCCCTCCGGGCCATGCCCAAAGGGGATAAGGAACTGAATGGGGGATATTTCAGATATTTTGCGACCTGAAAGATCGGCGTTGAATCCACACTCAAAACGGTTTTTCAGGTTGCCCATTTTCTCGGCACACTTCGGTCGGTTGCCTCTCCCTCCGGGCCATGCCCAAAGGGGATAAGGAACTGAATGGGGGATATTTTCAGATACCTTGCGACCTGAAAGATCGGCTTTGAATCCACACTCAAAACAGTTTTTCAGGTCGCCCATTTTCTCGGCACACTTCGGTCGGTTCCCTCTCCCTCCGGGAGAGGGTTAGGGTGAGGGGTGGTCCTCAAGACTGTCCATTATCTTACGGCCAACGCCGCACTTTTTAAGCTCGGCAACTCTCTCAATGGTTTCACTTCGTTGGCAGATCCCTCCCGCCCTGAACCCTTCCTGAAGAACCCTCTTATTTCCCCGCCCAGAATCCTCCCGACGATTTACTCTCCTGAAAGCCCAACGTAAACTTCGCGCGTTTTCATCAATAGCGGAGCCCCTCAATGGGTACTTGTTCGAGCCACAGTGGTCGGCCGGTCACGGTCAACGGCATATTTTCGGCAAGTTAACGCGCATTTTCCCGCCGTTATCTCGCTGATAAAGCGAGAGGCGGCATTCCGGCAGCGGCCAGTTCTGGTCCTGTCCCGAAGTCCCCTTGGCTTGATGCCCAACAGCCCGTGACCCCTGGGTTGCCGTCGCTGAATCAAGCATGCCTGTTGCGGATCCCGCAGGTCACAAAGGGACGTATTTCATGCAAGCCATCAACAACATCAACCTCGACTCCTTGATCGATACGCTGGTCAGTCTCAGCGCCGCATTCATCCTCGGTGGGCTGATTGGCTATGAGCGGCAATATCGCCAACGCACGGCCGGGCTCCGGACTAATGTGTTGGTAGCCGTGGGCGCGGCGATTTTTGTCGACATGGCCAACCGTCTCGGTGGCGCCGAAGGCGCAATACGGGTGGTGGCGTACGTGGTGTCCGGCATCGGTTTTCTCGGGGCCGGGGTCATCATGCGCGAGGAGGGCAATGTGCGCGGGCTCAATACCGCCGCCACCCTGTGGGCCTCGGCGGCCGTGGGTGCGTGCGCCGGTGCCGACCTGATCCTTGAAGCCTTGCTGGGCACGCTGTTTGTCCTGGCGGCCAACACCCTGTTGCGGCCTATCGTCAATAACATCAATCGCCAGCCTCTGGACGTAGTGTCCGCCGAAGTCACCAACATCCTCTATGTGATCACCCATCGTACTCAGCAAAAGGCCGTCCTGGCGTTGTTGGAGGCGGAACTGGCGCGCTGCAACTATCCTGCTAGTGATGTCGATGTGCGGCCCTTTGGCAATGATGAAGTGGAAGTCGAGGCGACGCTGGCGGTGACTTCCGTCGACGGTGACGAGCTGGATGCCCTGGTCGCGCGAATCTCCCAATCGAGCCTGGTGGTGCAAGCCTTCTGGAGCCCCAGTACCACCGACTGAATCGACTCCCGGTGCAAGACGGCATTTTTTGTTCATGACGAGATGAGGATTAATCCTACAAAGCTGCCGGACATTCCCTTCGGTCACGGCATCCTTCCGTTGTTAAGGTTGCGCCGCTGCGGCTAGTCACTATTGACGGTGCTGCTGTTTAACGCACAGGGCCAGGCGCATTTTCGTCGTTCCCGGCTACGGAGTACCGCTCGTCGGAACTGTGATTTCTCACAGGTGCTTGAGCTCTGTGCGGTATGTAAGGGTATTGGCGTCTTGAGGAAACGATGAGCCGCCAGTGAAGCAGTCAACCAGTCGTGGTGCCTTCCCAGGGGAGTCGCATGAGCAAAGCGTTAATAGTGGATGATCATCCGTTCATTCGTGCAACCGTCAAATACTTGCTGCGCCAGGAAGGCTTCGAGCCGATTTTCGAAGCCAGTAATGGCGCTGATGCGATGCAAATCGTCAGGGAAGAACGGCCAGACCTGGTCATTCTGGATCTGGCGATGCCGAAGTTGGGTGGGTTGGAGGTCATCAGCCGGATCAAGGGACTTGGCTTGCCGTGCAAAATCCTGGTGCTGACCTCGTATCTGGCGGTGTTTTTTTCGGCCCGTTGCATGCGTGCCGGTGCAATGGGGTTCGTCGCGAAGACCGGCGAGCTGGATGAGTTGCAGAAGGCCATAAAAGCCGTCATGTCCAATTACAGTTGCTTTCCCAGCCTACCCACCAGCTCCGTGCGCCGAGATGACTTGCAGACCACCGAGCAGGAGTTGGTGGCAGCGCTTTCAGACCGGGAGTTGACGGTCCTGCAAAAGCTCGCGCTGGGCTTGGGCAACAATCAGATTGCCGAAGACATGCTGTTGAGCCACAAAACCATCAGCACCTATAAAACCCGGTTGAAGGAAAAGCTGCGCATGTCATCCGTCGTACATTTATCCAAGTTCGCTCAGCGCAACCATCTGATCTGACATGCCGGCGCCTCTTGGGAAGTGGTTCGCGGCAATCTGTCTGGCGGGCCTGTCACTCACCGTGGATGGGGCCCGTGGCGAACCCCAGCCGATGCGCCTGCTGGGCCATTCCAGCCTTGAAGAGGCGCACCTCAAACTGGATGGAGCCGATTGGCATTGGCTGCGCGAGCGCCGCACGTTGTTGTTGGGGGTGTCTACCCCGGAATACGCGCCGTTCGATCTGGTGAACAATAACGACGAGCTGCAGGGGATCACGGCCGATTACGCCGCGCTGCTTGCTCAACTGTTGAACGTCACGGTCCAGGTGCGCCGCTACAGCGACCGAGACGAGGTGATCGCGGCGCTCAAGCGCGGCGAGATAGACCTGCTGGGATCGTCCAATGGGTATGAGGCGGGTGACCGGCAACTGATATTGTCGCGTTCCTACGCCAATGACCAGCCGACGCTGGTGACGCGTATTGGCGAAGGCCAGGCTCTTCCGGCCGACCTGGCCGGCAAGCGGCTGGCCATGCTGTCTCACTACATGCAGCCGGAGACGGTGGCTGCGTTCTATCCCGAGGCGTCGCTGCAACTGTTCCCTTCGACGATCGAGGCGATCGGCGCCGTGGCATTCGGCCAGGCGGACGTTTATCTGGGCGATGCGATCAGCGCCAACTACCTGATCACAAAAAACTATCTGAATAACGTGCGCATGGCTGATTTTTCGAGCATGGAAGTCAGCCCTTTTGCGTTCGCGCTGGATCGGGACAACGCGCGGTTGCTGCGCATTGTCAACGCTGCCCTGGCGGCGATCCCGGCCAGCGAGCAGATGGAAATCCTGCGGCGCTGGAGCGCCGGCAATCTCGGCTTCGCCGGCCGGGATCGCCTGCGCTTCAGCGCCAGTGAGCAGCGCTGGCTGGACAAGCATCCCGTAGTGAAAGTGGCGGTCAGTGACAAACTCCTGCCCCTGTCATTTTTCAACCAGAAAGGCCAGTTTGTCGGCATGAGCGCCGAAGTACTGGCGCAGATCAGTCTGCGGACCGGCTTGAAGTTTGACGTGATGCGCGGCAGTTCGTTGCCGATTCAGGTCGACCAGGCTGGCGCGGGCGACATCGACATGGTGGCGGTGGTTACCCCAAGCGTTGAGCGTGAAGACAAAATCCGCTTTACCCGACCGTACCTGACCAGCCCCTTCGTGCTGGTCACGCGCAACGAAGAGGGGGCGCCGAACACCCTTGAAGACATGGCCGACAAGCGCCTGGTGCTGATCGGCGGCAATGCCCTGCGTGGCAGTATCGCCCGCAACTACCCCGATATTGCGATAACGGAGGTGGATAACACTGCCCAGGGCTTGGCGATGGTGGCAACCGGGGAAGCTGACGCCGCGGTCAACGCACTGATCATGGCGCGCTACATCATTACCCACGAGTACCGCGACCGTTTGCGCGTGACCAGCACCGTCGGTCCCTTGCCGGCGCGGATCTCCTTCGGCGTCAACCGTAGCCAGTTGGAGTTGTTCTCGATCCTCGACAAGGCACTGTTGAGTATCACCCCGCAGGAAATGGATGAGTTGGCCAATCACTGGCGCAATGAAGTGGTCATTGACGACAGCTACTGGCTCCGCAACCGGACCACCATCATCCAGGGGTTCGTGCTGGCGGCGCTGCTGCTGCTGATCACCTTGGGTTGGGCGATGTACCTGCGCAGCCTGATTCGCAAGCGTACCCAGGCCGAACGTGCGCTGAGCGACCAGATGCGGTTCATGAGCGTATTGATCGATGGCACACCCCATCCGATTTACGTGCGTGACCGCATGGGACGCTTGATGGCCTGCAACAATGCCTACCTGGATGTATTCGGCTTCAAGCTCGAAGAGGTGATCGGCAAGACCGTGGTCGAGACTGATACCGGTAATCTGCCCCAGGCCCAGTCCTACCATCAAGACTATTTACGCCTGATGGAACGGGGCGAGCCGCAGATTCACGACCGTGTGCTCAAGGCGCCGGGCGGATTGACCTTGACCATCTACCACTGGATGCTGCCGTACCGTGACGGTGACGAAAAGGTCGTGGGCATGATTGCCGGCTGGGTGGATGTGAGCGAGCGCCAGCATTTGCTCGCGCAATTGCAGGCAGCCAAGGAAGATGCCGACGCTGCCAACCGCGCCAAGACGACGTTCCTGGCGACCATGAGCCACGAGATCCGCACGCCAATGAACGCCGTGATCGGCATGATCGAACTGGCGCTGAAAAATGCCGAGCAGGGGCGGATTGATCACGATGCGCTGGAAGTGGCCTCCGACGCTTCCCGAGGCATGTTGGAATTGATTGGCGATATTCTCGACATCGCCCGTATCGAGTCCGGCCACCTGTCCTTGACACTCGAGCCTTCGAACCTGCGTGAACTGCTCGCGTCCGTGGCGCGGATTTTCGAAGGGTTGGCGCGGGCCAAGGGGCTGACGCTGCGGGTCGAGCTTGAGCCGTTGATCGATCGCCATGTACTGATTGATCCGCTGCGGTTCAAGCAGGTGGTCTCCAATCTGTTGAGCAACGCCATCAAGTTCACCTCCAGCGGCCAGGTGCGATTGAGCGCCAGTGGCTCGCCCACGACCGCCAACGGTTACCTGAGCCTGCGTCTGTTGGTGGAGGACACGGGGATCGGTATCAGCGACGAGGACCAGAAGCACCTGTTCAACCCCTTTATGCAAGGTCGTAATACCGAGCAATCGGCCCGCAGCGGTTCTGGCCTCGGGCTGGTGATCAGCCGCAACCTGTGCGAAATGATGGGCGGCCAGTTGAAATTGAAAAGTGTCGTCGGGCAGGGCACGCGGGTAGAAGTGACGCTGGCGCTGGCGGTGGCCGAGTCAAACTTCGTCCGGGCCGAACTTGCGCCGTTGGAGGCGCCGCCAGCCCATGTGCTGAATATCCTCGTGGTAGACGACTATCCCGCCAACCGCCTGCTGCTCGCTCGGCAACTGAGCTTTCTGGGGCATCGGATCAGCACTGCCGATGATGGCGAGCAGGGGCTGGAACGATGGCGTGCCGAGCGCTTCGACGGGGTGATCACCGACTGCAATATGCCGTTGAAAAATGGCTATGAACTGGCCCGGGACATTCGTGCCGATGAACAGGCTCGCGGCTTGCCACCCTGCCTGCTGCTGGGTTTCACCGCCAATGCTCAACCGGAAGAAACCGAACGCTGCCTGCAGGCGGGCATGAACGGCTGCTTGTTCAAGCCCACGGGGCTTGAGGATTTGCATGCCGCGCTGGCTTTACGCACCGCCACGCCGTCAGTCCGCGAGCGCGTGGTGTCCGGGTCAAGTTCAGGGGTCGATTTAAGTCGGTTGATGAAGTTGACGGGCGACGACCTCGACGCCCTCAAGGAATTGCTCACGCCGTTGCTTGCCAGCCTGGAAACCGACCGCTCGCAACTGGCGATCTTGCTGGATAAAAAGGACTACGCCGAGTTGCATAACCTGGCTCACAGAACCAAGGGCGGGGCCCGCCTGGTCGATGCTCGGACCTTGATAAGTTGCTGCGAGGCGTTGGAGTGGGCGAGCGAACAGCGTGATCCTCACGCATTGGTCACGGCAGTCGGCGAGATGCGCGACGCCATTGATTCCCTGCATCAGACCTTGGCGGGCTATTGCCACAGCGCTTGAGTGGTTTGCCATTCAGGAGGGCGGATTGGAGCTTTGGGATAACTCCTACATCAAGTAGGTACAACGCTGATTTTGTCGTCGAGATATGTCTGGAAAAGTAGGCCACTCTTCTCCTTTCGCGAGCGCTGCTTGCTCAGGGTTTATCATGCCAAACGCCTCATTGACCCTCCTGATTGCCGACGAACATCACCTGCAACGGCTGTATATCGAAAAAATGCTCAACCTGCTGGGTTACCACCGTATCGTTCCGGTGCAGAGCTTCGAAGAAGTGCGAATCCTCATCGACATACCGGCCGAGCCTTTTGATGTGCTGATCATCAATGCCGGCCTGGTCGCGGCTGGCGGGAGCCTGACGCTGCGACAGCACCCGCGGGTGCGCCACGTGCTGGTCTACGACGATCAGAAACTGGGGCCGAGCATCACCCTGACGCAGTCGGCGCTGATGCGGTTGCCGGGTTCGCCGGACAGCATTACCCTCGAGCACTTCATGGAGATCATCGACCCGCCCTCGCCGACGTCTGGCCTGCGGGTCTTGCCGTGGCTACGGGAACTGGCCCGCAAGCCTGCGCGAAGCAAGAGGGTTCGCCATAAAAATGTGACGGGGTGGAAGTAGTCGACCTCCGCCGGGTAGCGGTCGAGATGCTCTACCTGGCGCGTTGGGGATCGCTGTAATATATCGAGCCCGCTTTGCCGGTGGCGTTTTTCCCTCTTGAGGCTCGAGCGACTGATGATGCAAGCCACCCGCTTGACCCTGATTTGTCATGCCGGCACCCGTGCTCAAAAGCGCGGTTGTTTTGCACTTGATGAGCCGTTGGAAATGGACTGGCAGAACGCGGCGCAGTCTTTCTCTCCGCGCTTCAAGCACCTGCCACGGGTGCTGTGTGGACCAGAAACCCGGACCCGGCAGACCGCAACCTTGTTTAGCCGCGAAGCCACGGTTGAAGAGGCGCTGCGCGATTGCGACCTGGGCCGCTGGCGTGGCGTGGCAATCGAGCAGATTCAACAGGCCGAGCCCGAGGCGTTACAGGCCTGGTTGACCGATCCCACGGTCGCGCCCCATGGCGGCGAATCGCTTTCGCAGCTATGCGAGCGGGTCGGGCAGTGGTTACAGTCGCTGGAACGCACGCCGGGGCATGTGCTGGCGGTCACTCATCCCTTTATCATCCGCGCCGCGTTGTTGCACGTCATGCAATGCCCGCCCGCGCAGTTCAACAGGATCGATGTGGAGCCGCTGTCCTCCACCGAGCTGCGCTTCAACCACGTATGGCGCCTGCGCCTGGACACGCGCGAGACCTGACCCGCGTGAACATGGCAGAATCCGCCCCCCGCATTGAGAACTCCGTCATGAAGAAAATCCTGATCATCGGCATTGGCGCCGGCAACCCTGACTACATCACGATGCAGGCGGTGAAGGCGCTGAACCGTACCGATGTGTTTTTCCTGATGGACAAGGGCCAGAGCAAGGACAAGCTGATCGACCTGCGCCGGGAAATCTGCGCGACCTATATCAATGCCGATCATGCTTATCGATTCGTTGAAGCCGATTGCCCCGAGCGAGTGCGCGGTGAGATCGACTACACCGCTGCCGTCCAGGATCTCAATCGGGACAAACAACAGACGTTTGAGCGAATGATCAACGAGGAGTTGGCCGAGGGTGAAGTGGGGGCGTTTCTGGCCTGGGGCGATCCGGCGTTGTATGACAGCACCATTCGCATCTTGCAGGCGATTCTCGCCAGTGGTCGCTGCGCGTTCGAGTTTGAGGTCATTCCCGGCATCACCAGCGTCCAGGCGCTGGCCGCCCAGCATAAAGTGCCGTTGAACCGCATCGGGCGCTCGATTGAAATCACCACTGGGCGCCGGTTGGCAGCGGGGCAGGCGAGCGATGCCGACACGCTAGTCGTGATGCTGGATGCCGAGGATTCCTACCGCAGCGTCGCCGATCAGGACATGGACATCTATTGGGGCGCTTATCTCGGCACGCCGGACGAAATTCTGATCAGCGGCAAGGTGGCGGAGGTGGCCGAGGAAATCGAGCGGGTACGCAAGGCCGCGCGCCAGGCCAATGGCTGGATCATGGACACTTATCTGTTGCGCAAGCCCTAGGACCGCTACTTGCCGCCGGTAATCTGTTTCACCAACAGGCCGTGACCCTTCGCATCATCGGCGCGGGAAATGGCCTGGATCACCAGCAAGCGATCACCCGAACCGGCCAGGAAGGTTGAGTTCAACGTCTTGCCGCCGCCCATGGTCGCGGTGCTGTCTACTTGGCGCAGACCCAGGCCCTTGATCGTCAGTTTTCGCTCTTTCTGCTGCTTGAAGTCAGGCAACGCGGCGCTTTGGTCCTTGATGAAACCGGCCACGGCGCCATCGAGAAACTGTGAGTCGTTGTCCTTGATAGTGATGCCGTCATTGCGCACCGTTTCGGCCACGATCACCACGCTTTTACCGGCCTGATTGGTGTACATCGTGCCGTGAGTGCCGGCGGTGCCCTGCGCTTCGTCACCTGAGGGCAGGGCGTCGGCGATATAGGCGTTTGGCAGGTGGAAAGTGAACTTGCCGTCCAGGGTGGAGATGGTTTGGCTGGCGGCTTTCTGCGCGGCGGGCTTGGTGGCCGCTACCGCGTGGCTGGCGCCGAAGCCGGCGGTCAGCGCGAGGGCCAGAAAGGCAGCGGTTTTGCTGAGGGTGGCCATGAAGCTCTCCAGAAAAGAACGAATTTGCGGCGTATTCTGTCAGAAAATTCGCAAATTCGTTCATCTCTCCCCTCAGGCCTTGTTGGACTCTTCCTCGAGGCGGTCCATCTCAAACAAACGCGCCAGTTCAGCGCGGGCTTCCTGGGCAGACTGCATCACCTTGGCGGCGTCGTCGTACACCGCGTGTTGGGCCGCCAGCAGGTGCAGGTCGTGAAGCTTGAAGCGGTTGATCCGGGCGTCGGCCTGGGCCTGGCTCAGGCCCAGGCCGACCAGGGTCTGCCGGCTCATTTCCAGGCTGGAATAGAAGGTTTCCCGCACCGGCGCGGCGTCCAGGTCCACCAGGCGATGCACGTGCTGGCGATTTCGGGCGCGAGCGATGATCTTCATGTGCGGGTAGAGATTGCGCACCAGCTCGGCGGTCTTGATGTTGATTTCGGGATCATCCATGGCGATCACGAAGTACTCCGCTTGATCGACCTTCGCCGCATGCAGGATTTCCGGACGCTGAGGGTCGCCATAGAACACCGGCATATCACCAAAACTGCGCGTCAGCTCGATGGTTTCCACCGACGTGTCGAGGGCGATAAACGGGATGTTCTGTGCCCGCAGGATCCGCGCGACGATCTGCCCCATGCGGCCCATCCCGGCGATGACCACCCGTGGCGCATCACTGTCGATGGCGCGGTACTCTTCTGGCACCTCCACCGGTTTGCTCTTGGCCTTGAACAATTTCGGGCACAGCAGCAACAGCAAGGGTGTCAGGGCCATGGACAAGGTAATGGCCAGCACCAGAATGTCATACAGGTGCGGCTCGAACAGGCCCTGATCGCGTCCGATCTTGAACACCACGAAGGCGAATTCCCCGCCTGCGGCCAGTACGACACCCAGGCGCAGCGCGCTTTCGCGGTTCAACTCGCCGACCATCTGGCCCACGCCATACAGGAGTGGCAACTTGATGCCGATCAGCAATAGCGTCAGCCCCAGCACCACGAAAGGTGTGCTGAACAACAGACTGATATTGGCGCCCATGCCGACGCTGATAAAAAACAGCCCCAGCAGCAGGCCCTTGAACGGTTCGATCTGGGATTCCAGTTCGTGGCGGTATTCCGAATCGGCCAGCAGCAAGCCCGCGAGGAATGCGCCGAGAGCCATGGACACACCCACCAGTTCCATCAGCCAGGCGGTACCAATCACTACCAGCAGCGCGGTGGCAGTGGACACTTCGCGCAGGCCGGTCTTGGCGACGATGCGAAACACCGGGCGCAACAGGTAGCGACCGCCGATGACCACCACCGCGATACTGCCCAATACCTGCAGCCCATGGTTCAGGTCCTGGGCGGCGGTGGTGGTGTGATCGCTGCCGGCCAGCAGCGGCACCATGGCGATCAACGGAATAGCCGCGATGTCCTGAAACAGCAAAATGGCGAAGGCCAGGCGCCCGTGAGGGCTGTTCAGCTCCTTGCGTTCAGCCAGGCTTTGCAGGCCAAAGGCGGTGGAGGACAGCGCCAGACCCAGGCCCAGCACGATCGCGCTGTTCCACGACTGGTCAAACGCCCAGAGGGCCACAGCGCCCATCACCATCGCGGTCGACAGCACCTGGGCCAGACCGACGCCGAACACCGCCTTGCGCATTACCCACAGGCGTTTTGGCGACAGTTCAAGACCGATGATGAACAACAGCAACACCACACCCAGCTCGGAAAACTGCGCAACACTCTGCGGGTTGCCCACCAATCCCAGCACCGAGGGACCGATGATCACACCGGCCAGCAAATAGCCGAGTACGGCCCCCAGTTGCAGACGCTTGGCCAGGGGCACGGTGAGCACGGCGGCAAACAGGAAAACCACGGCTGCTTGTAACAGGTTGCCTTCATGGGGCATCGCTTACTCCAGGGTTTTTAGCGAATCAACAGGGCGCTATTAGAGCGCTTTTTTGCATTGGGGGAATCTGAATTTTTTGCGAAGAACCGCCCTCCTGTGGCGAGGGGGCTTGCCGGAGCGCCGTATCGCCCCCGTTGGGCTGCGCAGCAGCCCCAAACCAGCCGCTGAGGAATGCCTGATACGCCGCATTCCTCTTTATTGGGGCTGCTGCGCAGCCCAACGGGGGACAAGCCCCCTCGCCACGGGTAGTGGATTTTTCACGGTCTCGGTGCTCACCCTTTGCTACTATCGGCCTCCATCGTCCAGGAGTCAGCGCCTCATGCAACACCAGTGGGAGGAAATGCACCGCACCCGCAAGCCCACGTTCGTCCTGTGTGGCGAACCCCAAGGGGAGGTGCTCAATCTCTACGTTCACGGTTATTCGGCGTTCTTCAATCAGCAACAGTTGGGCAACTTCAAGCACCAACTGGCGAGCATCGAAGGTTCGACCAACCTGATGCTGTTCTGGCCGGCGGGGCATTTCCTGGAAAACCTGTTCGCTCCGTTCAAGGACGTGATCGGTTCGATGCTCGGCGGCGGCACCCTGGGCGCGGCGACGATCGGCCTGGGCAAGGCAATTGCTTATTTCCTCGACCATTACAAAAGTGTCGAGGCGCGGGTCGACGAGGTGGCGAAGAGCCTGCTGCCTGAGCTGGCCAATTATCTGCATCGCGAATCCATTGACGTACAGCGGATCAACCTGATCGGCCATTCCCTGGGCGCGCGGATTCTGGTCAAGAGCCTGTTGGCGACTCCCGAAACGGCCCGAGAGTTGCCGTTGAACAATCTGCTGTTGATGGGCGGCGCAATTTGCACTTCCAGCCCATGGGATGAAGTTTCGGCGCCCCTCAAGGGCCGGGTGATCAACTGTCACTCCAGCAAGGACTGGGCGCTGGCGCTCAAGCCGGACAGCGAGCGCTGCATCGGTCGCTACGCGATCCCCGTCACCCCGGCGCTCAAGGCCAAAGTGGCGAATGTGCATCTGGCCACCTTCGACCATGCTGCCTACTGGCCTCAGTTGAAAACGGTGGTGCAATACACCGACCTGTTGCAGGAGCGTCGCGGCATGATTCGCGCCGATCAGCGCAGCAGCGAAGTCCGCTTTGCCGAGGACGACATCGACCTGTTTCCGTTGCTGGTGCAGGCGCGGCCGGAAGAGTTGAAGTTCCTCGCCGAATTGATGGCGCAGAAACGCAGCGCGGCAATCGACGCCACGGTACGCGAGCCGCTGAAGTTGGCTATCGAGCTGCAGCGCATGGGCGGCGACAGCTTTATGAACCTGGCACGCGGGCATGGCATCAGCTATCGGGAAATGGCCCAGGATGTGGCGCAGCGGCTGGGGATCAAGTTCGACCAGCCCCTCGACAAGGTGGCGCTGGCGGATCTGGAAGCCCAGGTCGCCGAGCGGTTGATCGAGCAATACAAGGACAAACTCAGCCAGGCTGACCGGCAGGCCTTCGACGCGGAGCTCAAGGCCGCGGCGCAGAAGGAACAGGGTTTCTTCAATCGGTTCGATGTCGGGCGCACGGCGACAACCGCCTTGAGTGGCACCGCGCTCGCCGGCTTGACCGGCTTTATCCTGCGCCGTGGCGCGGCCACCGCGATTCCGCTGGTGGGCCAGGCGTTGGCGGCGGCGATGCTAGTGGTGAGCGGGGTGCGCGCCTTTTCCGGGCCGGCGTACTCCATCACGACGTTGGCGGTGCTGGTGCTGGGGGTGATTCGTCAGCGCCTGGAACGGGAGGCGTTGAATCAGGAAATGGACCTGGTGGTGAAAGTCGTCGAGGCGTTTGATCTGCCTCGGGAGACGGTGATGCGCACGGTCGCGTCCGACTGCTAAGCTGCGCGCCTGTCGAGTGTGTCTGCCGAGTGCCCCGCGTGAAATTCAGTCTGCCGAAAATCGCTACTGCGCCGTTTTGTCCGCCGGAAGTCGCCGGTACCATCGCTGTCGATGCCAGCGCTTCGTTTTTCAAGCGCGTGTTGAAGTTCGCGGGCCCAGGCTTGTTGGTCTCCATCGGCTACATGGACCCCGGCAACTGGGCCACGGCCATCGAGGCCGGATCACGCTACGGCTACAGCCTGTTGTTCGTGGTGTTGTTGGCCAGCCTGGCGGGAATGGCGGTGCAATGCCTGTGTTCGCGCCTGGGGATTGCGACCGGCAAGGATCTGGCGCAATTGTGCCGCGAACGCTACAGCAAGCGTTCGTCGCGCCTGCAATGGGGGCTCGCGGAAATCTCGATCATCGCCACCGACCTGGCCGAAGTCCTCGGCTGCGCCCTGGCGTTTCACCTGTTGCTCGGGGTGTCCTTGACCACCGGCATTGTGCTCACCGCGTTTGACACGCTGTTGATCCTGGCCCTGCAAAACCGTGGTTTCCGCCGTCTGGAAGCGATCATGCTGGCGCTGGTGGCGACCATCGGCGTGTGTTTCTTTGTCGAACTGGTGTTGATCAAGCCCTATTGGCCCGCTGTGTTCCGTGGTTTCACGCCGTCACTGTCGGCCATCAGCGATGCCGCGCCGCTGTACCTGGCTATCGGTATCCTGGGCGCCACGGTGATGCCGCATAATCTGTATCTGCACAGTTCAATCGTGCAGACCCGGTTGTTCGGCAAGGATTTGGCCAGTCGCCAGGATGCGGTCAAGCTGGCGCGGATCGACACCATCGGCTCGCTGGCCCTGGCGTTGCTGGTCAATGCCGCGATTCTGGTATTGGCGGCGGCGGCGTTTCACCAGACCGGCCATACCGACGTGGTGGAAATCCAGGACGCTTACCATTTGCTGGATCCGCTGGTCGGCGGTGCGTTTGCCAGCGTGCTGTTCGGCATTGCCTTGCTGGCGTCCGGCCAGAGCTCAACCTTCACCGGCACCATTGCCGGCCAAGTGATCATGGAAGGCTATCTCAATCTGCGGATTCCCTGCTGGCAACGGCGCCTGATCACACGCGGGCTGGCGCTGATCCCGGCGTTTCTCGGGGTGTGGTTGATGGGCGATGACGCCATCGGCAAGTTGCTGGTTCTCAGCCAGGTGGTGCTTAGCCTGCAGTTGCCGTTTGCCCTGTATCCATTGATTCGCATGACCAGTGACAAGCAACTGATGGGACCTTTTGCAAACCGTCTGCACACGCGTCTGCTGGTGTGGATGCTGTTCGCGGTGATCAGCGGGGCGAATGCCTGGTTGATTGGCCAATGGCTGTTCTGATTCAGCGATCCCAGTACGGCACCGCTCCGAACGTCTCGACAAAGTAATCGATGACCGTGCGTACCTTCACCGACAAGCGTCGGCTGCCCGGCCACAGGGCGGCGATTTGTTGGGGCTCCAGGGTGGTTGCCACTTCATACTCGGTCAGTACCGCGCGCAAGGTTCCAGCCCGCAGGCTTTCGCCAATCAACCAGGAAGGAAACACCACAAACCCCAAGCCTTGTTCGGCGGCGCGAGCGAGGGTATCGGCGTGGTTGCCGGTGATCGGACCTTTGACGGAGTAGGGCGTCCAGTCGCCCGGGGCGCGGCGGAAAAACCAGCGCTGCTGGCCATTGACGCCTTTGTAGGCCAGGCATTGGTGGTTGACCAGCTCATCGGGATGCCGTGGCGTGCCACGCCGTGCGAGATAATCCGGGCTGGCGGCGATGCGGTACCGCTGAGGGGCGAAAATACGTGCTTGCATACCGGAATCGTTGAGCACGCCGATCCGAAACAACAGGTCCGCACCTTCTTGCAGTGGATCGACGAAGGTGTCGGTTTGCTGGATATCCAACTGCAACTTGGGATAGCGCTCACACAGTGGCGCCAGCCACGGTGACAAGTGGCGCTGGCCGAAGACCATCGGCGCGTTGATCCTGACCAGGCCGCTGGGTTCACGCTCCTGTTCCTGCAGGGCCTGCCCGGCTTCTTCCAGTTGTTGCAACACCACGCGCGCATGCTGGCCCAACAAACGCCCGGCTTCGGTGGGGCTGACGGCACGGGTGTGGCGATACAGCAATTGCTGCCTCAGCGCCTGCTCCATCAACTGGATCTGCCGGGAGATGGAGGAGGGCGCCAAGCCTTCGCGACGAGCGACTTCGGAGAAGCTGCCGTAGTCCAGCACCGCGACAAACAGGCGTAGCGCCTTGAAACTCAACTCGTTCAAGCCCTGCATCGGGTCTCCATGCTGTGCGTATTGCGCAAAAGTGTTGTCCGCATGCTCCCATTTATCGCACAGCAGTGCCAGCGGATAATGCGCGCCATGGTTCTTCTCTGACACGCAGGTGTATATGCAGACTTCTTCGATTGACGCGGCGGCGCAGGCCCCGACGCCGGCAAAACCGCACACCCTCCTCAGGCTTTTACTCTTGCCCCTGGTCATCCTTGCCGGCATGGGGTTGTCGGTGGAAGCCGGATTGCTCGGGCCTTTGGGCGAGCAGGTCGGGCACTTGTGGGCCACCTTGAGTATCTTCGGCGTCGGCGCGGCCATTCTGCTTCTGCTGCTGTTATTGAGCGGCCCGCAAAAAGGTCCGGCGTTGACTGAATTGCCACGCTGGCAATTGATCGGCGGGTTCCTGGGGCCGATGTATGTGGTGGTGCTGACCTTGGCCACGCCGCATATCGGTATCGCCATGACCATGATCGCGATTCTCTCGGGCCAGGTCGGCAAAAGCGTATTGATCGATCACTTTGGTTGGTTCGGCGGCGCGCGCAAGCGGGTCAACGGCGAACGCTGGATCGCGCTGTTGTTGATTGTGGTGGCGCTTGTTCTGATTTCACGGGGTTAAACGATGAATCTGATTTTTCTGTTGATGCTGGTGGTCGCCGCGGGCGCGGTATTGAGCGTGCAAGCGGCGATCAACGGTCGCCTGGGACAGACCGTCGGTGTGCTGCGCAGCAGTCTGCTGACATTTGCGGTGGGCACTGTGGTGACCGGGCTGTTGATTGTGTTTTTCGAGCCGGCCCACACCGTCAGCCTGTTGCAGGTGCCCAAATGGCAACTGACTGGAGCGCTGTTTGGCGTGGTGTACATGATCGTGATGGTGGGCGCGGTGCCTGTCGTGGGCACGGCAGTGGCGACGGTCGCGGTGATCGTCGGGCAATTGGGCATGGGGATGTTGATCGATAACTTCGGTTGGTTGGGCAACCCGTCCATTGAGCTCTCTGGCAGCCGCATATTGGCAATGCTGTGCCTGGCGCTAGCGCTGGTGTTCATGTACCGCAGCAACAGCCGACGGGCCGACCAATGAGGTTGAACCTACTGGCTTGGCCAGCAGTCACTGCTTAAGGTGCTGGCGACCGCCGCACCGGGACGACCATGAAAAGGAGTCTGAACATGCCAGATCCAACCTGTGCCTGCCCGCACTGCAACTGTGTGTTAGGGCAAGACGCCGTGCAGAAAGACGGCAAGGGCTATTGCTGCCAGGGCTGTGCCGACCAGCATGCGCATGGCGAGCCGTGTGCTTCGGCGACCGGCTGTGAATGCGCCAAGTCAGCTCATGGCTAAACGCGAGAATGGGGGGCTGGCACGCCAGCTCCCTGAGTCGCGGTCTATTGGGGTTCCAGCGCGAGCCTGAGGCTAGCGTCGGCCAGGCGCCGGGTTGCACGCACTACGCCGCTGGTCCGGCGCCCCTCCAGGGCGAACACTACCGTTTGTGCGTCTTGAAGGTCGTCGGGAAACGGCTGAAATACCTGCAACACCAGGCTACCCGGCGCCTCCTCAAGCAAGCTCACCTGGCATTCCGCGTGCTTGGCCAAAGGTCCGAACAAGGTGTCCTGGGTGTAGTCGATCCGTGCTTTGCCATGCACCGCTTGTCTGTCGTTCATCTTGATAATCCCCTCACCGAACCCAGGGCGCGCCGGCCCTCCTTGTGTCCTTAAGTGATCCCCGGACCCGGTAGAAATTCATTCGGATCAGCACACTTCGCTCAGTTCCCTTTCCCTTCGGGCATAGCTATCTACACAACGTGCAGAAACTGACGAATGTCCTTGTGGCAAGCCCTAATGTCGTTCAGTTAAGGTTTTTGTAGGAGCAGGGGAGCGCCTACAGTGGCCGCTATTTGCTCTTAACTGAACGGCATTATGGCAAGCCCGCTCGCCACAACCGCCCTGTCTGCTTGGATTTAAGCGTTGAGGCAAAATTGTGTAAATACCTACGCCCTTTGGGAGAGGGTGAGGGGCGGAGCTCAAGCCTGCCAGTTGCCGCCGTTCTGCAAGTAACGCTGGCTGGCCATCGATCCTAAACGAGTGATGGGCGAACGAGGCTATGACTACGTCAACCTGATTTGCAGGCTGCCTGGTTCCTGGAGGACGGTGAACGCGATTGCGCGGATGACGACCTGGCCGTGGCGCGCCTGGCTCAACGGGCCTTGGTAAATGGCAACGCCTGATGACCGTTGCGCTGGAACAGGTACAGCGCGGTTTCCCGTCGATATTCGCTGGGGGTCTGGTGCATTTCGATACGAAAGTGCCGGTTGAAGTTGGACAGATTGGCGTAGCCCACTTCAAAACAGATATCGGCCACCGACATTTCAGTTTGCAGTAACAACCGACACGCGCGCTGGACCCGGAACTTGCGCATCAGATCAATAAAACCGTGACCGGTGACGCGCTTGAAGAAGCGTGAAAAGCCTGGCTCGCTCATGTTCAAACGCTGGGCGATGACCGACAGGCGCAGATCGCCGGTCAGTTCTGTCATCAGGTAATCGAATGCTGTGTGAATGCGTTCGCAGCTGCGGGCATCCAGGCTCGGGGTGTAACAGGCGCTGGCCAGGATATGACTGTGCGGTGCCGGTGCCTGCGCCAGGGTTTGCAGTAATTGCATAAACAGGATCAAGCGATTCAAGCCTTGCGCCAATCCAATCGCTTCAAGCAACTCGGCGGCGCGCAGCGCGGTTTCACCGGTGAATTCAAGGCCGCGTCGGGCGCATTCAAACAACCCCTGTAAATCCCCCAGCTCCGGCAGCGTACCGCGTAACCCCAACAGCGCTGCGCCATCGAACTGCAGGACCACATCGCGCCCTGTCAGGTATTCACCGGGCGCCAGGTCGCCGATCCAGTCGTGGGGCAGGTCGGGGCCGATCAGCGCGACATGGCCGGCGCCAAACCCGCCGATATAGTCGCCCGCCACCAATTTGCCGCTGCCTTGGCGGATCAGGTGGATTTCAAATTCAGGGTGATGATTCCAGCGGGCGAGCGCATAGGGATAGTCGTGTTCGTACCAGCGAAAGCCATGCTCGGGTTCAGGAAGAATCACCTCCAGCTCGGCGGGACGTTGCTCGAACAGGGCGCTGCGGCTGTCTGGCATGGGGTTAAGCCCTTGTTGGGTCTTGGAATCACACCAAAATACGCGTATTCGGCGGCCGGCGGCTAGCAGCGTTTTTACCCGCGACTGATACTTTTTTGATCTGGGGCCGGCGGTTAAAAAAGTACCGGGGCGACATCCGCCACGGGTTTGTCCGGTCCAGGCCAAGCTGCTGTAATCGATCCGTGAACAACGCAAAACCGCCCGCAACCCACGTCGCGGCGTGGAGAACGGCAGGGATTATTCGACATCATCACTTTTCTAGGCGGATGAGCATTCAATGAAACGACTGCAAGGTAAAAGCGCACTGATCACCGGGTCTGCGCGTGGCATCGGCCGAGCCTTTGCCCAGGCCTATATCGACGAAGGGGCGACTGTGGCTATCGCCGACATCAACCTGCAAAGCGCTCAGGCCTGCGCAGCACAACTCGGCCCGCAGGCTTATGCGGTAGCGATGGACGTGACCGATCAAGTTTCCATCGACGCCGCGATTGCCAGCGTGGTTGCCCGGGCTGGCAAGCTCGACATCCTGATCAACAATGCGGCGCTGTTCGACCTGGCGCCGATTGTCGACATCAGCCGGGAGAGTTTCGAGCGTCTGTTCTCGATCAACGTCGCTGGCAGCCTGTTCACCCTGCAAGCCGCCGCCCGGCAGATGATCCGCCAGGGCCATGGCGGCAAGGTCATCAATATGGCCAGCCAGGCCGGGCGCCGGGGCGAGGCGTTGGTCGCGGTGTATTGCGCGAGCAAGGCGGCGTTGATCAGCCTCACGCAATCGGCCGGGCTGGACCTGATCAAGCATGGGATCAATGTGAATGCTATCGCCCCGGGCGTGGTGGATGGCGAGCATTGGGATGGTGTAGATGCATTGTTTGCCAAGCACGAAGGGCTGCCGTTGGGCGAGAAGAAGAGGCGGGTCGGTGCCGAGGTGCCGTACGGGCGGATGGGCACCGCCCAGGACCTTACCGGAATGGCGATTTTTCTTGCCTCCAAAGAGGCCGATTACGTGGTGGCGCAGACCTATAACGTGGATGGTGGGAATTGGCTGAGTTGAGACCAAACGATCGTTGAAAATACCGGTCTCAAGACTGCTCGGCAGCGCGTCTGGCCAATCAGCCCGGTATTTTTCCGCGCCGGCGGCGAGTCGGGTGGCGTACATTGCATCAGCGCATTGGTATTGCGGGATGGCGATCTGACTACTTTTCTGGAGGCTTCCATGGCAACAGCATCTTCTGTAATTGAAATCCCGGTCTCGGCCGAACAGGTCTGGCAATTGGTCGGTGGCTTCAACTCGCTGCCGGACTGGCTGCCGCTTATCTCCAAGAGTGAACCCGCGGAGGGCGGTCGCGTACGTCATCTGCAAACCGCCGACGGTGGGGTGATTGTGGAACGTCTGCAGACCTTTGATAACGTGGCGCGCACCTACAGCTACACCATCGAGGTGTCACCGTTTCCGGTAAGCGCGTACCTGGCCACCTTGCAGGTGGAAGCCCTGACCGAAAGCTCGGCAAAAGTCACCTGGTCCGGTGTGTTTACGCCGCAGAACGGGGTGACGGATGAAACCGTGGAAGCGTTGTTTGCTGTTGTCTACAGCGGTGGCCTGGAAGCGTTGCGCGGGAATTTCCCAGACCATTGACCTCGGTAGCGTCGAACGGGGGCTCGACAGCGGCTAGCGGCTGACGCCTGTTCAGCCGACTTGGCTTTGACCCTTGCCCCGCCATCGTTTTACTGTCATCGTTTGCGCGATTGGTAATCTTTCTTATTTGAGAAATTTTTGCGCATGCATGACTTTCCTGTGGCCGACCGTACACGCGCCCGCCGCCAGCAGACCCTCACCACGCTTTATAGCGATCATCATGCCTGGTTGCATGGCTGGCTGCGCAAGAAGCTGGGATGCTCGCAACATGCGGCGGATCTTGCCCATGATGCGTTCGTGCGCGTGTTGTTGCTGGCCGACCCACAGAACATCAAGGAACCGCGGGCCTTTTTGGCGACGACCGCGGGGCGCTTGCTGATTGATGGCGCACGGCGGCGCAAGATCGAGAAGGCCTACATGGAAGCGCTGGCGATCCAGGGCCAGGATGCCGGCATGCCGGATCCGGCGGCCATTCATGTGGCATTGCAAGCCCTGGAGCGGATCGCGCTGATGCTCGCCGGGCTGCCGGAAAAGGTCCGCGAAGCGTTCCTGCTCAGCCGCCTTGACGGCTTGACCTACAGCGAAATCGCCACTCAGCTCCAGGTGTCGCCGAGCACCGTGAAAAACTATATTTCCCATGCGCTGGTGCACTGCTACCACACCCTGCACGGCGCAGATCCGCTGTGAGTGCCCAAGACCCATCCTCCGAACAGATCATCAACGAAGCGGCCCGCTGGCTGGCGTTGCTGCATGACGATGCGGTCACCGCGACCGACCACGCGGCACTTGAAGACTGGTGCCAGCTCGATCCGCGGCATCGGGTGGCGTATGAACGCATGCGCGCACTGTGGGGCAGCCTTGATGAGTTGCCAGCTGCTCCGGCACGCCAGGCATTGAGTCAAGCCTTCACCCCGCACAAACCGAGGTATGCCGCCCGTGGCGCCCAGGCTGTTGCGCTGCTGGGGCTGTTGATTTGCGGTTGGGCGGGGCTTGAGCACTTGCCGGTATGGATGGCCGACCAGCGCACCAGTGTGGGCGAACGGCGCCAGGTGCTGCTGGCGGATGGCAGCCAGTTGCAGCTCAACAGCAACTCCGCGCTGGACGTGAAGTTCGACGGCCACCAGCGGGAGATCGAGTTGCTGCAAGGGGAAATGTGGGTCGAGGTGGCCAAGGATGCCCAGCGGCCATTCGTGGTGCGCACCGATCAAGGTACGGCAACCGCATTGGGTACGCGCTTCCTGGTACAGCGCGTGGCGGATGGTTCGACGCGGGTGACGGTGATCGAGTCAACCGTGGCTGCCAAGGGCAACCATAGCGATGAGGTGAAAGTCACGGCCGGGAACATGTCGGTCCTGCGGGACGGTCGCGCGCAACCGGCGCAACCGGTTGGCAACCGCGACCCGGCCGCCTGGACCCGGGGCCTGCTGACGGTGGATGACCAGCCGCTGAGCGAAGTGCTGCAGACCCTGGCCCGCTACCGGCATGGCGTGGTGCGCTTTGATCCCGAGGCACTGCGAGGACTGCGCGTGTCCGGGGTGTTCAAGCTCGATGACACGCACGCGGCGCTGGCGACACTGGCGGATAACCTGCCGATCAAGGTGGAATATTTCACCGACCTGGTGGTGGTGATCAAGCCGCTTTGATACGGGCTTGAATAAAAAACACTCTCATTCATACCCGATTTTCCGACATGGCCGTCATGGAATATAGAACCCCATCTTCCAGGACCTCTCATGTCACGCTTTGTTCGTCCGATGCATCCACTGGCGTTATCAGTGGCGTTGGCGTTTGCCGCCATTCCCTTGTTCACCGTGCAGGCCTCATGGGCTGATGAACGCAGCAGTGCGGTCCACAGCTTCTCGATTCCAGCCGGGGATTTGAGCCAGGCGCTCAACGGTTTTGCCGAGCAGGCCGGGCTGGTGTTGGCGTTTGATCCGGCCCTGACCCGGGGTAAGCGCAGCAATGGCTTGAGCGGACAGTTCAGCCGTGATGTGGCTTTGTCGCAATTGCTGGCCGGTAGCGGTTTGCGTGCCGAGGCCTTGTCCGCCCAGCGCTATCGCATCGAGGCGATCCCGCAGGCGGAGGGCGCCGTGGAGTTGCAAGCCACCACCATCAGTGGTGCGTACCGCAGCGAAAGCCCCACCGGACCGGTCTCCGGCTACGTGGCCACCCGCAGCCTGTCCGGGACCAAGACCGACAGTGCGTTGATCGAAACCCCGCAGTCGATCTCGGTGGTGACTAGAGACCAGATGCGCGCGCAGAACGCCGAAAGCCTCAACCAGATCCTGCGATACAGCGCCGCCGTGGTCCCGGAAACCCGTGGCGCCACCGCGTCGCGGCTGGATCAGTTGACCATTCGTGGCTTTGCCCCGGTGACTTACCTCGACGGGCTACGCGTGGCCTCAAGCCGCGATGCCTCGCCGCAAAAGGATGCGTTCGACCTGGAGCGCGTGGAAGTCCTGCGCGGTCCGGCTTCGGTGCTGTATGGCCAGGGCAGCCCGAGCGGGGTGATCAACCTGGTCAGCAAGCGTCCGCTGGACACGCCTTTTCATGAAGTCGGTGTCGAATACGGCACCTTCAACAAAAAACGCACCACCTTCGATTTGAGCGGCCCGCTGGACGATCAAGGGGTGTATTCGTATCGGGTTGCCGGCTTGTTCGATGATGCCGATGGCCAGGTCGAACATACCGAGACGCGTCGTCAGTCATTGTCCACGGCGTTCACCTGGCGCCCGAGCGATGCGACGTCGCTGACCTTGCTCGGGCATTTTCAGAAGGACCCCAAGGGTGCGTCCTACGGGTCGATGCCGGCCTGGGGGTCGGTGCTGCACAGTCCGCTCGGGCGCAGCATTGATGTCGATTTTTATGACGGCGAGAAAAATTTCGAGAAGAGTGACCGTGAACACTTCTCCCTCGGCTACGCCTTCGAGCATCATTTCAACGACATCTGGACTGTGCGTCAGAACGCTCGCTACATGCGCAGTGAAGGCATTTACCGCAGCATCTACCACAGCAATCTGCAAGCGGACTACCGCACCTCCACGCGTTCGACCATTGCCACCGACGTCGACCTGGATGCCTACAACCTCGATAACCAGGTGCAGGCGAAGTTCGATACCGGTTCGCTGCAACACACGCTGTTGATGGGCCTCGATTATCAGAACACCAGCACCGACACCAAGGCCGGCTACGGCAGAGGCCCGGACCTGGATATCTTCGACCCGGTGTACGGCGCACCGGTCGAGACCCCGGCATTCGGCACCGACGCTACCGCTCGCAGCGAACAGACCGGCGTGTACCTGCAGGAACAGCTGAAGTGGGGCCAATGGGTGCTGTTGATGGGCGGCCGTTATGACTGGGCCAGCACCGACAACACTACGTTGAATTTGAAGAGCGACAGCAAGTCCAGGTCTTCTCTGGACAGTAAAGCCTTTACCGGCCGCCTGGGCGTGGTTTATCTGTTCGACAACGGGCTGGCGCCGTACGCCAGCTACTCGGAGTCTTTCTCGCCGCAATCGGGGACTGGCTACGGCGGCACGGTGTTCGAGCCGACTGAAGGCAAGCAGTACGAAATCGGTATCAAGTACCAGCCGCCCGGTAGCAACAGCTTTATCACCGCCGCCATCTTCGATCTGCGCCAGAGCAACGTGCCGACCATGGACCCGGACCCAACCCACCTGTGCGGCAACGGCCGCTGCCAGGTCCAGGACGGCGAAGTGCAGTCCCGTGGTTTTGAACTGGAAGGCAAGGCCAGCCTCAATGACAACCTGGACATCACGGCGGCCTACGCTTATCTCGATAACCGCATCAGCAAGTCCAACAGCACCGTGAGCTATGCGCCGATCACCGATATTGGCGTAGGCCCGGCGGTGTCCACGAAAGGCACCACCACCTACGGCGTCCCGCGTCATACCGCCTCGGTGTGGGCGGACTACACCTTGCACGACGGCAACCTCAAGGGCTTCGGCGTAGGCGCGGGCGCGCGTTATGTCGGTTCTTCCTGGGGCGATACCGCCAACACCCTGAAAGTCCCGGGCTACACCTTGTTTGATGCGTCGGTGCACTATGACATCCCCCACATCAATACCCTCGACGACAACCTGCGCCTGGCATTGAACGCCACCAACCTGGCGAATAAAGAGTACGTCGCCTCGTGCTATTCCTACTCCTGGTGCTGGTATGGCTCGCAGCGCACGGTCCAGGCCAGTGCGACGTATCAGTGGTGATGTGAGCGAGAGGGTTGAGAGGTTTTCTGCGCAATGGCCTTTAATCCGGGCCATTGACTCTCTATTATCCGCCCCCAGCACTCCGGCCATGGAGACGCTCCATCAACTAAGGAAGTCGTAATGCACATTGGAAAAATGCTGGGGTTGGCCCTGATTCTGTTGGGTATGGGTGGCTGCGCCAGCTTCACCAAGGACGAAGTCGCGCCAGTCAGCCTGCCATCGATGGCCAGCTTCGCCCACAAACCGAACGTCTACGTGGACTTTGATTTCTATCAGGGTGAACCGACTAACGCCGCTGCAGCTGAAGTGCCGCAGGCGCGCGATATGCTGCGGCCACAACTGCAAAAAATCCTCACCGATTCAGGCCTGTTCGGCCGCGTGACCCTGGATGAGTTCCAGAAACAGCCGGGTGACTACAACCTGCGCCTGAAGGTATACAACCATCCACCCAGCGGTGGTCAGATGGCGATGGCGTTCATCAGCGGCCTCACCTTTACCATTATCCCGGCACTGGGTACCGATCAGTACACCATGAGCCTGGAAACCCTGGACTCACAAGGCCAGGCGCTGAACAAAGGCAGTAACCATGATGGAATCAATACCTGGATAGGTATCTGGTTTATCCCGATGATGGGCAACTCGCCCAAGGAAGCGGTGACCGATACCTTCACTCGCCAGGTCAATGCGCTGCTCAAACAGATGGTCGATAGCAAACAGTTGAAGTACTCAGCGCTGGATGCCGGCGTGCCACGGGCCTGATCGCCCGCTGTAAAAAAATGGGAGCCGGGTAACCGGCTCCCATTTTTTTTACTTGAGCGCTTTGATGAACAGCGGATCGCTGTACAACGACTTGAGCAAGTCACGCACCAGCGGGTTATAGGCATTTGCCGCGTTCGGGATAGCAATTGGTCCGAAGAACGAACTTGACCAGACGCTGCTCACTTCCTTGGTGGCGTCGTACACCACCGCATTATCCTTAAGCAGGGTAAAACGTGCGGCCAGTGTACCGTTGCCGGAGCCTACACCCGCTGTCAGGTCATTCTTGACCAGTAATACGTCGAGACGGCGAGGAGCCTGCGGATTTAGCAGGCCTGCCAGTTTGAGCTCTTGGGTGATTGCTGCCTGGACATGTTCGGGAATGCTGCCGTTGGGTGAACTGATTGGATTGGCCCGCACCATCAGCGAACCCTGGCCGGATGCGGCTGTGACGTTGGCCTGGCTGACAGGTTGCAGCGGTGGCGTTTGCTTGAGGCGCTGGACGTTATCGAAGTTGGGTTCGTATTGCGTCATGGTCACGCCACAACCTTGCAACAACAGCGCGAATAACGGAGCCAATAGTAGACGCTTTTTCACGGCATTTCCTTGCGTGAGGGGAGAGAGAGGGCCGCGATTATGGTCAGGGTAGGGCGCAGCGGCAACCGCGGGCGCGGCCAATTCACCGATAAGGCAATTTACTGGCTCCGCGCTTACAAAAGTTTCGTCAAAATCACTTTTATTTTCAGGTGGTTAGGCTGAATGCACATGCGCAATGTAAAAGTCACGCTGATTGCTTTGTCCCTGGCGAGCGGTTCGGTGTCTGCCCAAGGTAAAACGTTGCGCGAGGGCGATCGGTTCATGTGCAGTTGGGGCGCCGGTACTGCGGCCAGGGCTCAGGAGCTGAAACTGTCAGGTGTTTCGTTGTACGCCGCACGACAGAAAATTCAGACGTACAAGTTCAATAAATCCTGGATGCACATGATGGCCATGGGGATCACCGAGCAGACTTACAACAGCCCGTCACGACTCAAGCCGTCCGCTGTGCGTCAGAGTTTTTACGAAGAATGCGTGCGTTACAAATTGGCGCGTAAATAACCGCTTAATTAACCTGATATTTATTGTGGAATTAAACTGGAAATGGCTAAAACTGCACCAAAAAGTGGCAGTAAAGTTACCTTGAACCATAAAAAACATGTGGTTATTGAATGACTTAGCGATACTTTTAACTGACGAAAGGTTGCAAATTATCTTGTTACAAGTTTGCTCAGTCGTTACTATAGCCAGGCGTTCACCTCCCACGGTTTATGCATTTTTAAATCCCAGGTTTCCATCAGCTACTTGGGATTTTTTTTGCCTGCGATTTGACCTTTACGTCCATTTTGGTCGTGGCGTCCCGGCTCAAGATCAGGTGCGATGAGGCTGATGACGGACGTCTCGCTGCAGGGTTTTGAATGCGTCATGTGCGGTCTGTGACAGGCACGCTGGAGGCGAGGCGGGAAAGCGCCGATACTGCCCCACTGAAAAACACCCACGAAGGAGAGACCGATGAGCACTATCCGCTGGGGCATGATCGGCTGCGGCAGTGTCACTGAGCTTAAAAGTGGCCCGGCTTTCTACAAAGCACCAGGCTCAGCGCTGGTGGCCGTCATGGGGCGTCGCGAAGCAGCGGTGCGCGATTATGCGGCCCGGCATGGCATTGCGCGATATTACACCGATGCCCAGGCGCTGATCGACGATCCCCAGGTGGACGCGGTGTACATCGCCACACCCCCCGCCAGTCATCTGGAATACAGCCTGATGGTCGCGGCGGCCGGCAAACATTGCTGTGTCGAGAAACCGATGTCGCTGAATGCCGAACAGAGCGCGTTGATGCAACGCACGTTCGAGCGAGCCGGGTTGCATCTGTTTGTTTCTTATTACCGGCGCTCCTTGCCCCGGTTCCAGCAAGTGCGCACGTGGCTGCAGGAAGGACGCATCGGCGAGTTGCGTCACTTGAGCTGGACCTTGTGCAAACCTGCGGCGCCGACGGATACCCAAGCCGGTAACTGGCGTACCGATCCGGCGATTGCCGGGGGTGGGTATTTTGCCGACCTCGCCAGTCATGGGTTCGACCTGTTCCAGTACTTGGCGGGGGATATTGTCGAGGTCGCGGGTTATACCGCGCGTCAGGCCGGTCGGTATGCGGCGGAAGATGCGGTCACTGCCTGCTGGAGCTTTGCCTCGGGGGCGCTGGGCATGGGCTGCTGGAACTTTGTGGCCGACCGACGCGAGGACCGGGTGGAGCTGATTGGCAGTCAGGGGCGCATCAGCTTTTCGGTGTTCGAGGAGCAGCCATTGCGGCTTGAGGGTGAAATCAGCGAAACCCTCGAGATTGCCAATCATCCGCATATTCAGTGGCACCATGTGCTGGGTATGAACGCGCATATTCGCGGTGAGAGCGTGCATCCCGCGCTGGCGATTGAAGCGCTGAAGACCGATCGGATCATGGATCGGGTATTGCAGCGTAAACCTTAACCGTCGGTTTAGCGGGGGGCGAAACCAGCTCAGCGCCGACTAGCGGCTATTGTCAGAAATTCCTTGCAGGAGTACAAATGTACTCCATGACCACTCTGACTCCCCGCCGTACCGCTATCCTGACCTTCATTCGCGAGCGCATCGCGCTGCACGGTCAGTCCCCCAGCCTCGCCGAGATCGCCGAGGCATTTGGTTTTGCCTCGCGCAGTGTCGCCCGCAAGCATGTGCTGGCCCTGACCGAAGGTGGATTTATCGAGGTCAACCCCAACCAGGCACGGGGTATTCGTTTGCTCAACCAACCGCTACAGCCACAATGGCTGGACATTCCGGTGCTGGGCCGGGTGGCCGCTGGTTCGCCCATCGGTGCCGATGCCGAAGTCCATGACCGCCTGATGCTCGACCCGTCCACGTTCGCCCGGGTGCCGGATTACCTGTTGCGAGTCCAGGGCGATTCGATGATTGAGGACGGTATTCTCGATGGCGACCTGGTGGGCGTACGCCGCAGCGCCGAGGCGGTGAACGGGCAGATTGTCGTGGCCCGTCTGGATGGCGAAGTCACCATCAAGCGTTTCGAGCGGGCTGGCGCCAGGATTCGCCTGTTGCCGCGCAACCCCGCTTATCAACCTATTGTCGTGGGCCCCGATCAGGACCTGGCCATTGAAGGAGTGTTCTGTGGCCTGGTGAGGCAAGGCTGATGGGCGCCGTGGTTGCACTGGACTCGCTGTTCAATGGTGGCCGGGTCTGGAAAGGCCGGCCGGCAGCGCCACCGGCCAGCGTTCATCCCACCGGGCTGGCGGCCCTGGATGCAGTGTTGCCCAGTGGCGGCTGGCCGGAAGCGGCGTTGAGTGAAATCCTGATCAACCAGGAAGGCGTGGGTGAATTGCAACTGGTCTGGCCAACCCTGGCGCGGTTATCGGCGGCGGGAGAAAGGATTGTGCTGGTGGCCCCGCCTTATATTCCGTACCCCCATGCCTGGGCGAACGCCGGGGTGGACTTGCGCCAGCTTGCGCTGATCCAGGCCGATGAGCACGAGGCATTGTGGGCTGTGGAACAATGCCTGCGTTCTGGCAGTTGTGGTGCGGTGCTGTGCTGGCCGCGCAAGGCCGATGACCGAGCCCTGCGTCGTTTGCAGGTGGCCGCCGAAACCGGCCAGACCCTGGCCTTTGCCTGGCGTGCCATGAGCGAGGCGCTCAACCCATCACCGGCTGCCTTGCGCCTGGCTGTCGAGGCTCGGCCTGCGCAGGTGCGGATACTCAAGTGCCGGGGCGGCCTGGCGCATCCCGCGCCGATTGCCTTGGCTAGCGGGCACTGAGGTTGGCATGCGCTGGGTGTGTATTGTCTTCCCGCAGTTGGCGCTGGACGCCGTGCAGCGCCTGCGTCCCGACCCGGATCAAGCGCTGGCGCTGTTGGCCGGCACTCCGCAGCGGCGGGTGTTGCAAACCGTCAATGACGCCGCCCGGGCGTTAGGCCTGCGTCCCGGCCAGTCGTTGACCGCGGCGCATGCCCTGACCAAGGCCTTCGCCTGTGCCGAATATGACCCTGTGGACATCGAGCACTGGCAGCAGTTTCTTGCCGCCTGGGCCTATCGTTTCAGTTCTCAGGTCAGCGTGTTTTACCCGCGAGCCTTACTCTTGGAAATCGAATCGAGCCTGGGCCTGTTTGGACCCTGGCCGTTGTTGGAAGCGCAGTTGCGCAAGGAACTGACGGAGCTGGGCTTTCGCCATCGCATCGTCGCGGCCCCGAATCCGGCGGCTGCACGGGTACTTGCCAACGCTTACGATGGCCTTGTCGTGGCCGACGACCAGCGTTTGTGCCAAGTCCTCGGTCCCATCCCGATTGATCGCGCAGGTCTCGAGCCGCAGATCGCCAGCGCCTTGTCGCGTATGGGGCTGCGCACCCTGGCCCAGGTGCAGGCGTTGCCCCGGCATACCCTGGCGCGGCGATTTGACGCCACGTTGCTCAGGCATCTGGATGCGTTATCCGGGCAGCGCCCCCTGGCCCTGGGCTTCTACCAGCCGCCGGAGCGGTTTGACCTGCGCATCGAGCTGAATTTCGATGTGCTGTCGCACCAGGCGCTGTTGTTTCCCTTGCGTCGCTTGACGGGCGATCTAGCAGCCTTTCTCTGCGGTCGGGACAGCGGCGTGCAGCGTTTTGATCTGCACCTGGAGCATGCACAAGCACCGGATACGCGAATCAAGGTCGGCCTACTGAGTGCCGAGCGCGATCCGGCGATGTTGTTTGAACTGGCCCGTGGCCGTCTGGAGCAGGTGCAAGTGAGCGCGCCGGTGCGCAACGTGCGCCTGGTGGCCGAGGACCTGCCGGTGTTTGTGCCCCAGCGCCAGGACCTGTTCGACGCGCGTGCGCAGCAAACCCTGGCGTGGGAGCAATTGCGCGAACGCCTGCGGGCGCGCCTGGGGGACGAGGCGGTGCAGGGCGTGCGCTTTCACGCCGACCATCGTCCTGAGTGCGCCTGGCAACCTGGCGCCGACAGCCGTGCGTGTCAGCCCTTGAGCCAGGTCCGGCGCCCCGGTTGGCTGCTGAACGAGCCGACAGCGCTGGCCGAGCTGGGCGTGCAAATCCTGATGGGCCCGGAACGCATCGAGTCAGGTTGGTGGGATGGTGCCGATGTACGCCGTGACTATTACCTGATCCAGACCCGCAACGGTCAACAGGGCTGGGCTTTCCGCACCGTGGGCGAAGACAGCGGGTTATGGCTGCAAGGCTGGTTTGCATGAGCGAGCCCTATGCCGAGTTGCATTGCCTGTCCAATTTCAGCTTCCAGCGTGGCGCTTCCAGTGCACGGGAATTGTTCGAGCGCGCAAGTCAGCAGGGCTATCAGGCCCTGGCAATCACCGACGAATGCACCTTGTCCGGCATTGTGCGGGCCTGGCAGGCGGCCAAGGCCGTCGACCTGAAGCTGATCGTCGGCAGCGAAGTGCGTGTGGAAAACGGCCCGAAACTGGTGTTGTTGGTGGAGAGTCTGGAGGGCTACCAGCACTTGTGCCGGCTGATTACCCTTGGCCGTCGTCGCGCTGAAAAAGGCCGCTATCGTTTGTTGCGCGAAGATTTTCTTGACCCGGTGCCGGGACTGCTGGTGCTGTGGGTGGCCGAGGAGAGGGACACCCAGGCCGACAGCGAATGGCTCTGCAAGACCTTTGTCGATCGACTGTGGCTGGCGGTGGAGCTGCATTGCGCCCAGGACGATGCCCGCCGCCTGGCGCATTGCCTGGACCTGGCCACCCACCTGCAAATCCCGGCCGTGGCCTGTGGCGATGTGCATATGCACGTGCGGGGCAGGCGTGCCTTACAGGACACCATGACCGCTATCCGCCACCATGTTCCGGTGGCCGAGGCCGGCCAGCGTCTGTACCCCAATGGCGAGCGACACTTGCGCAGCCTGGAGGCGATACGTGCACTGTATCCACCGCAGTTGCTCGAGGAGTCGGCGCGAATTGCCCATCGTTGCCGTTTCGATCTCAGCCAGTTGCGCTATCAATACCCCAGGGAGTTGGTGCCCGAAGGACAAACAGCGGCGTCCTGGCTGCGCAGCTTGACCGAAGTCGGCATCGCCCGGCGCTGGCCCGATGGCATTGATGCCAAGGCCCTTGGGCAGATCAACAGTGAGTTGGCGTTGATCGGCGAACTGGGTTACGAAAGTTACTTCCTCACCGTGCATGACATCGTGCGGTTTGCTCGCAGCCGTTCGATCCTCTGCCAGGGACGAGGCTCGGCGGCCAACTCGGTGGTGTGTTTTGCCCTGGGCATCACCGAAATCGACCCGAGCCGGATGAACATGTTGTTCGAGCGTTTCCTGTCTCGCGAGCGCAATGAGCCGCCGGATATTGACGTCGATTTTGAGCACGAGCGCCGTGAAGAGGTGCTGCAATACGTATTCCAGCGCTATGACCGGACCCGTGCCGCACTGACGGCGGTGGTCAGTAGCTACCACGGCGCCGGCGCGGTGCGCGATGTGGCCAAGGCCCTGGGCTTGCCACCGGATCAGGTCAACGCCCTGGCCGACTGCTGCGGGCGCTGGAGCGATGAAGCGCCGCCCCTGGAGCGCCTGCGCGAAGGCGGTTTTGACCCCGACAGTCCGGTGCTGCGACGGGTGCTGAGCCTGACCCAGCAGTTGATCGGCTTCCCGCGCCATCTGTCCCAGCACCCCGGCGGCTTTGTGATTTCCGAGCAACCGCTGGACACGCTGGTGCCGGTGGAAAACGCAGCCATGGCCGAGCGCACCATCATCCAGTGGGACAAGGATGACCTGGACGCTGTGGGCCTGCTCAAGGTCGATATCCTTGCCTTGGGCATGCTCAGCGCCATCCGCCGCTGCTTTGACCTGCTACGCCGGCATCGCAATCTCGACCTGACGCTGGCCACGGTGCCCGCGGAAGACCCGGCGACCTACGCGATGATCAGTCGCGCCGATACCATTGGCGTGTTCCAGATCGAGTCCAGGGCCCAGATGTCCATGTTGCCGCGACTCAAGCCCCAAAAGTTCTATGACCTGGTGATTCAAGTCGCCATCGTGCGTCCCGGGCCGATTCAGGGCGGCATGGTGCATCCGTACCTGCGTCGGCGTAACAAGCAAGAGCTGGCCACTTATCCTTCGCCCGAACTGGAGACTGTGCTGGAGCGCACCTTGGGCATTCCGTTGTTCCAGGAGCAAGTAATGCAAATCGCGATTGTCGCCGCCGACTACAGCCCTGGCGAAGCTGACCAGTTGCGCCGCTCGATGGCGGCCTGGAAACGGCATGGCGGCCTGGAGCCGCATCAGCACCGACTGCGTGCCGGCATGCTGAAAAATGGCTATACCGAAGCCTTCGCCGCGCAGATCTTCGAGCAGATCAAGGGCTTTGGCAGCTACGGTTTCCCAGAGTCCCACGCCGCCAGTTTCGCCTTGCTGACCTATGCCAGTTGCTGGCTCAAATGCCATGAGCCGGCGGCGTTCGCCTGTGCCTTGATCAACAGTTGGCCCATGGGTTTCTACAGCCCGGACCAGATCCTGCAGGACGCGCGCCGTCATCACTTGCAGATTCGCCCGGTGGACGTGAACGCCAGCGACTGGGATTGCAGCCTGGAACCGCTCGAGGGCCGGCAGCCGGCCCTGCGCATGGGGCTGCGGATGATCTCGGGCTTTCGCGAAGAGGATGCCCGGCGCATTGAAAAAGCCCGCCAGGCCTATGCGTTTCGGCACATTGTGGACTTGGGCGAACGCGCGCAACTGGACGCGCGCGCCCAGGCGTTATTGGCGGATGCCGGTGCCTTGCGCGAGTTGGTCGGGCATCGGTATCGGGCGCGCTGGGAAGTGGCCGGCGTGGAAAAACAGCTGGGGCTGTTTGCCGGGGTGCCGAGCCCCGAGGAATCGCCGGTCCAACTGCCTCGACCTACCGTGGGCGAAGACCTTTGCGCCGACTATGCCAGCGTCGGGACCACGCTGGGTCCACACCCGCTGGCGCTGCTGCGCGATGAGCTGCGGGCAAGGCGCTGTCGCAGTTCACAGGAACTGCTGACGATGGAACATGGCCGCAACGTCAGCGTCGCCGGGCTGGTCACGGGGCGACAGCGGCCCGGCACGGCCAGCGGCGTGACCTTCGTGACCCTGGAAGACGAATTCGGCAACGTCAATGTGGTGGTCTGGCGCGACCTGGCCGAACGTCAGCGCCAGGTGCTGGTGGGCTCGAGTCTGCTCAAGGTGGAGGGTCGCTGGGAAGCGGTGGGCGAGGTTCGCCACCTGATTGCCGGACGCTTGAGTGACCTGACGCCGTTGCTGGCGGGGATCAATGTGCGCAGTCGGGATTTTCACTGAGGCTGGCCCGACGCAGGGGCGGGCAAAGGAATTGCCCCTGGACATGACAAGCACCCGTCGAATGGGCTAGCTTCAACCTGTACCAGTCATTGAGCCACTTGCGGAGGTACTTCATGCCAGTGAAACACGATCTGTATCAGGATTTGGGGTTGAACAAAGACGATGTTCAGCAGCGCAGGATGAGTAACAGCCGTTTGGATGTGCTACTCACTCAATACGATGCCGCCGACAAGGAGGTGGTGGAGGCCGAATCCGCAAGTGCCAACGATGATGATGTGGAAAAACTGAAGAAGAAACGCTTATTGATCAAAGACAAGATCGTCGATCAACTCGGCGCCTGAGTGTCTTCTCCCCTGTAGCCTACCGAGTGAAACGATACGCTGTGACGGCTACGGGGGGAGCCCCCAGTTTTGTTCAGAATTGTCACAAGGACAGCGGCGCTACTGCTGTCTATCATACCCACCGTTCGCCCGACCCTGGGGCACGTCGACTGCGCAAGGATTGCGCAATGGTGTCGGGCGAACTCTTTTCTGCTACGCCAACAGTGTTTTCAAGCAGGTATCGATTGAGCGCTGTTGAGTGTCTGCATACAGCGTCAACTCATCGATTGTCTGGCGTCCCAAGGCGTGTTCAAACTCGGCCTGATTGGCCTTGACGCCATAGTCAGACTGCGCCGTATCTCCCAGGTTCGACTGGAAAATTCCCGCTGCGCTGACGGGCAGAAAATCCTCATATACCAAGGGTTCGAGATCCACGTGGCCGGCCTCGATCAGCCCGTCCAGGTTGCGCGGTCGTTGCCCTTGGGCGGCGCGGCCCGCGTCGGTGACGAAGTAGCGAAAGAACGCCAGCCCTTGTTCGCGCATTGACCGATAATCATCCGGGAATGCCTGGAAATGTTGCGCCATCAACTCGGTATAGCGCCCGGCGTTGGCCTCATTGGGAAAGGCGCCCAACTCATCTCGTGCGGCATTTAACAGTTGGTCGTACAGCGCCCGCCCCTTGGGGGTAAGCGCCACGCCGCGTTGTTCAATCTCCCCGAAACGCGCGCTGTGACTGCCTTGTGCATCGGTAAAGGTAATGACTTCGTCGAGTGCCTTGAAGCTGGTTTGCCGCAGCAGGATCGGGCATTGACGGCGCGGTGGGCCTTCGATCACCGCCTTGGGGGTGATGCCCTTGCCGGGCATCTCGGCTTGCACGCGGTCGATGTCCAGGGTGCGTGGGGTCAGGTGGTTGATGTGCGGACCCCTGAACGCCACGACATCGGCGATCAAGCGGTGCTGGTCGCTCAATTGCTGATACTGCGCAGCGCTGACAGTGGCGGTGTGATGCCAGCGGAAGGTTTCCAGTGCTTGCTGGATAAATTCATCGGCGTCGTGGCTGTCGAGACCGCCGTCGGTTTCTGCCTGTTCGATCAGCGCCATGGCGCGCGGGGTGAAGATCGAGCGCTGGTCCAGAGCGGCCTGGGCGAACGCCCGCAGCTCGAGGTTTTCGATCAGTTCCAGGCGCAGCAGCGAAGTGAAGACGCGAAACGGGCTGCTTTGTAGCGCGTTTTCATGCACGGCGCGAAAGGCGGTGGAATGCACCGGTACGCCGGCGGGCGTCAGGTCGTAATACCCCACCGGTTGCATGCCCATGACCGCAAACAGACGACTGATGGTGGCCAACTCAGAGGCGGTGCCCAAGCGAATGGCGCCGTGGCGCTCCCTGTCCAGGCGTTGGATTTCTCCGCTGCGCTGAAGTTGCCGAGCCAAGTCGGTGTCCGTCGCCAGTACCTGTGCATTGGTTTCGGCCACCAGATCCAGCAGCGCGCCATACAGCGGCACCTCGGCGCGGTACATGTCGGACATGGCTTTGGAGAAGCCTTTGCGAATGTCGTCGGGGCTGACATGGCGAGAGGTCGACATAGAAAAATTCCTGGCTGCACTAATGATGGATTGGGCCGTCAGCCAGATTTTGTTGGGCGTCGCCTTTGGGTGCAAACGAAGATTCCTCTGGACTTCATTCTGCAAATGAATGAGTGAGGCTCGCAGGTTTTTCGACAGCAAAAAAAATCCCGCCTGGGCAGGCGGGATTTGGTTGATCCAGGGTTGCCCTGAATCAGGCCGGGAACAGCTCGCTCAGCTTCATCGCCAGCATCATGTCGCCTTCGGTGCGCAGCTTGCCGCCCATGAAGGCCTGCATGCCGTCGGTTTCACCGCTGACGATGCCCTTCATGGTGTCAGCGTCCATGACCAGCGTGACTTGAGCGTCAGGATTTTCGCCTTCCAGCAGTTCGCAGGTGTTGTTTTTAACAACCAGCGAGAAGTTCTGGGTGTCATCGATACGGAAACCGAACACCAGGTCCAGGCCGTCAGCAGCGGCTGGGTTGAATTTGGCTTTCATTGCTTCTACGGCTTTAGCTACGTCAGTCATGGTTCGATCCTTTTAGGGGTGGTGCCAGTGACCTCGAGGTCACGGTTGGCCGCAACTCATCGAAAAGTGATGAGCTGCGGCGCCTTCAACAGTTGCAGGTGGGTATGACTGTTGAAGGAAGCCAGTGCCACCTCGCGCCCACGGAACTTCAAGTGGTTGAGCGAGGTGTTAACAATTTGCCAGTTCAGTTCGAAGGCCTGGGTGGCAGGCATTCGGGTAATCAGGTGGAGCAGGGCGGTGATGGTGCCGCCGGAGGTAAACACGGCGATCTTGTGGGTGCTGTCGGCCGTCTCGAGCAGGCGTTGCAAGCCGCCCTGGACCCGTTCGACAAAACCCAGCCAGCTTTCCAGCCCCGGAGTGTCATACGTGCCGCTGAGCCAGCGCTCGATGATCAGCGCGAAGATGCGCTGAAATTCGCCACGGTTTTGTGCGGCGTTGCGCAGGATATCCAGGGCTTCGGGCTCGCTGTCGAGCAAGTCCGGAAGCAGCGCGCGGATAATTGCGTCGGCGTCGAATTCGTTGAACGCACTGTCGATTTCCAGTTCGGGAACCGTCAGGCCTTGAGCACTATAGGATTCGAACGCTGCATTGGCCGTGTGTTGCTGGCGACGCAGATCACCCGACACACAGCGGTCGAACGTCAGGCCCAGATCCGCCAGGTGGCTGCCGAGCACTTGCGCCTGCTGCACGCCGATCGGCGACAGCACGTCGTAGTCGTCTGCACCGAAGGAGGCCTGGCCATGTCGAATCAAATAGATGCTGCCCACGTCCGTTCACCCGGTACGTTGAAAGTCTGGCGAGATTATGAGGATGCCGGGAAGCTGTCAATGAAAAAACATACGCTTGTTTTAAAAACTCGTTAGAGGCCCGTTGCCAGGGGTTTCACCGCTGGCTCCCCGACGATGCCGTCGGTATGCTTGGGCGATCCGCGCCTGGCGCACCGCATCTTGAAGGAGTCTTATGGAGTTTTTGGCTGAGTACGCCAGTTTTCTGGCTAAAACCGTCACGTTGGTGGTCGCCATCCTCGTGGTGCTGGTCAGTTTCGCCGCACTGCGCAGCAAAGGTCGCCGCAAGCATGCGGGTCAACTGCAGGTGAGCAAGCTCAACGATTTCTACAAAGACCTGCGTGAGCGCCTGGAGCAGACCTTGCTCGACAAGGATCAACTCAAGGCTTTGCGCAAGACCCAAAGCAAGTCCGAGAAAAAGCAGAAGAAAACCCCCGAGACCAAACCCCGGGTGTTCGTACTGGATTTCGACGGTGATATCAAAGCCTCGGCCACCGAGAGCCTGCGGCATGAAATCACCGCGCTGCTGAGCCTGGCCACGCCCAAGGATGAAGTAGTGCTGCGCCTGGAAAGCGGCGGTGGCATGGTCCACAGCTACGGCCTGGCGTCGTCGCAACTGGCGCGTATCCGCCAGGCGGGTGTGCCGTTGACGGTGTGCATCGACAAGGTCGCGGCCAGCGGCGGCTACATGATGGCGTGCATCGGCGAGAAGATCATCAGTGCACCGTTTGCGATTCTCGGTTCGATCGGGGTGGTGGCGCAATTGCCGAACGTCAACCGGCTGCTGAAAAAGCACGACATCGACTTCGAAGTGCTGACCGCCGGGGAATACAAGCGCACCCTGACGGTGTTTGGCGAAAACACCGAGAAGGGCCGGGAGAAGTTCCAGGAAGACCTGGACATCACTCATCAACTGTTCAAGAACTTTGTGTCACGCTATCGCCCGCAACTGGCGATTGATGACGTCGCTACTGGCGAGGTCTGGCTCGGCGTCGCCGCACTCGACAAACAACTGGTGGACGAGCTGCAAACCAGCGACGAATACCTGGCCAGCAAGGCCAAGACCGCGGAACTGTTCCACCTGCACTATGCCGAGCGTAAAAGCCTGCAAGAGCGGGTGGGCCTGGCGGCCAGCGGCTCGGTGGACCGGCTGTTGTTGAGCTGGTGGAGCCGCCTGACCCAGCAGCGCTTCTGGTAAGCCCGGTCAAGTTCAAGACGGTATTTACGGGGGGCGGCCTGACAGACTTTGCGAGCGTGCCTCCTTTCTGTAGGAGCGAGCTTGCTCGCGAAGGTCGTTAACGATGACGCGGGAAATCTGACACCCCGAGGCGATCTCAGGTTTTTCGCGAGCAAGCTCGCTCCTACAGAAGGCGGCTCTGCTTTTGATCGTGATCTTAGGCGCCCCGTTAAACCACACTGCCTGAGCGCGGTGCCGACTAACGTAAGCGCGGCTGCACCGAATCCGCCAGCCGCGTCAGGATCAAGCAGCA
Source organism: Pseudomonas sp. GQ91 (assembly GCF_059758795.1). Classification (NCBI taxonomy): domain Bacteria; kingdom Pseudomonadati; phylum Pseudomonadota; class Gammaproteobacteria; order Pseudomonadales; family Pseudomonadaceae; genus Pseudomonas; species Pseudomonas sp. GQ91. Next base: position 285,143 of record NZ_JCAXED010000004.1, on the reverse strand, counting down.
CGACACGGCCCCCGCATCCAATACACCCAATGAACGCTCTCCCAGCCGGCTGGCCCGGCCGATTTTCGCCACCAGATCCTTGGTCGAGTCGCGCCCTTGGGAAGCCGCGCTTTTCATCTTTTCCAGCGCCTCATTGAAGGGGGCACCCGAGGCGTGTGCTTGTTCAAAGGCCTCCACCGCCGGAATCAAGGTGTCCATCAGGCACTTGTCGCCCACGCCGGCTTCGGTGATGTCCTGCAACGATGTGAGGCCGCCGCGCAGCAAACGGGCAAAGGTCGCGGCGTCGATATTTTCGCTGGCACGTACTTCGTCGGCCATGCCGATAAACAGGCTGCCGTACAACGGTCCCATGGAGCCACCGATGCCCTCCATCAGGCTCAAGGTCAATTCATCCAGCGCTTCGGCCAGCGTCAGTTGCCGACCTTCAAGGGTGCGGCCGCAATGGGCAAAACCCTTGGCCATATTGATGCCGTGGTCACCGTCGCCAATCGCGCCGTCGACTTCACTGAGGTATTCACGGTTGGCGACAATCACGCTCACCAGATCAGTCACGATGGCGCTGCCGTCTCGGGTAGAGAAATGCTGGCTCATGGGTCAGTCCTCCTGGGTCATGCCGATGGCGCGGCAGGGTTGGTCGATCAGGGTCTTCAGTTCGGCGTCCAGGCCCAGCAGGGTCAGGGTGACGCCCATCATTTCCAGGGAGGTGAAGTAGTTGCCGACATAACAGCGATGAATCTTCAGTCCCTTTGTCTTGAGCTGGCGCTCGACTTCCGCGTAGAAGATGTACAGCTCCATCACCGGCGTCGCTCCCAAGCCTGAAACCAGCACCACCACGCTGTCGTCCTGGCTGAAGTCGCGGTCGGCGAGAATCGGCGCCAGCATGCGCTCGGCCATGGCGGCAGCGGATTCGATGGGGATTACTTCGATTCCCGGTTCGCCGTGGTGGCCGATGCCCAACTCCATCTGGCCGTCCGGGATCTGGAAGTTCGGCTTGCCCACCGCGGCAATGGTGCAGGGTGTGAGGCCGACGCCGATGGAGCGACAATGATCGACGGCTTTCTGGGCCACCCGGATCACTCCGTCCAGGTCGTAGTGCTGTGCGGCGGCGGCCCCCCCGACTTTCCACATGAAGATCTCCCCGGCCACGCCACGACGCTTGGCGATATCGGCCTTGGGTGCCGAAGCCACGTCATCGTTGGCGACCACGGTACGGATCTGCATGTCCTTGCTGGCAGCCATTTTCATCGCCAGCTTCACGTTCATATTGTCGCCGGCATAGTTGCCGTACAGACAGGCCACGCCGGCACCGTGATCGGCGGCGCGGAAGGCGTCGAAAAAACTCTTGGCGGTCGGCGAAGAGAAAATTTCGCCAACGGCTACCGCATCCACCAGGCCGGGCCCGACATAACCGAGGAAGGCCGGTTCATGACCGGATCCGCCGCCGGTCACGATGCCCACCTGGCCCCGACGGGAAGGCTTGGCTTTGCTGATGACCCGTGGATTGGTATCGCTTTGACGCAGCTCGGGGTGTGCGACCAGAATGCCGCGCAGCATGTCCTCGACCACTTGATCCGGATCGTTTATCACTCGATTCATAACGCGGGTTCCTGTGTTCTTGTTTTGAGTGGGGATGTTGGACACATCAAGGTTCGAGGACGACTTTGAGCGACTTGTCCCCGCGTTCCATCACCGCAAACGCCTCCTTGAAATCCGCCAAGGCAAACGTGTGGGTCACCACGTCGCGCATGTCGATCTTGCGCTTGGCGATAAAGTCGATGGCCCTGGGGTACATGTACGGGCCCAGGTGCGAGCCGAGAACATCCAGTTCCTTGCGGTCGCCGATGATGGACCAATCGACAGTGGCTTCGTCGTTGAAGACGCTGAATTCGACAAAACGCCCGAGCTTGCGCAGCATGGCCAAACCCTGGTTCACCGCCTTGTGGTGCCCGGTGGCTTCGATATAAATGTCGCACCCATAACCGTCGGTGATCGCACGGATCTTCGCCAGCACATCGACTTCGGCCGGGTTCCACACTTCGTCGGCGCCCATGCGCAACGCCAGTTCCGCGCGCTCGGGTTTCATGTCGAGGACGATCAGTCGTTTCGGGTTGCGCATGCGTACCGCCCCGATGATCCCAAGCCCGAGGGTGCCGGCCCCAGCAACCACCACCACGTCATCGAAATCGACATTCGCCCGCTCGGCGGCGTGCAGTGAGCAGGCCAGGGGTTCGATCAGGATCGCTTCGTCCGGGGCGATGGCGTCCGGCACCTGATGGATGATGCCTTCCTTGGTGAAGATCATGTATTGGGCCATGGCGCCCTGCACGTTGTTCTGGAAGCCGTAGAGATCGTGTTTCTGGCACATCCAGTACTGGCCATGGTTGCAGAAGCGGCAACCCCAGCAGGGTACGATCTGCTCGGAGATTACCCGATCACCGATCTTCACCCCGCGCTTTTCGGCGCCAGGGCCGAGGGCAACCACGCGGCAGACGAACTCGTGGCCGGGAATCATCGGTGGCTTGACGTAGCGGGGCTGCTCGGCGTCGCCCCAGAACGAGGGCGCGCCACGATAAGTCTTGATATCACCCATGCAAATGCCGCACAGCTCGACTTTGGTGAGGATTTCGTCGGGGCCGGGCGTCGGTACGTCAACGGTTTCCAGGCGATAGTCTTCCGGGCCATGGCAGACCACGGCCTGCATGGTTTTGGGGATGAGCGGATTGAGTTGTTCGGTAGTGCGTTCGGTAGCGCTGGACATGACGGGCCCTCACGACAAAAGGTGAATTACTGAATGCTGTAACCGCCGTCGATCACCACGTTTTCGCCGGTGATCATCTTTGCGGCGTCACTGAGCAGGTACAGCGCCAGTCCGGCAATTTCGTCCGGCTGGGCGAAGCGGCCCGCCGGGATCTGCAACTTGGCGCGTTCGCCTGCCTCGCCGGCCCAGGCTTTTTTACCCAAGGCGGTTTCAACGATGGTGGGGGAGATGGCGTTGACGTTGATGTGCGGCGCCCACTCCATGGCGAGCACTTTGGTCATGCCGACAATCGCCGCCTTGCTCGCGCAGTAGGCGACATGGCGATCCAGGCCGATAACGGCGGCCTGGGAGGCGAGGTTGACGATGCGCCCGCTGCCCTGGGCCAACATATGCCGGGCGCAGGCCTGGGCCACGAAAAAGCTGGCCTTGAGGTTGATATCCAAGGTGGTGTCCCAGGCGTTTTCGCTGACATCGATGGCCTTTTCCAGCACCACCACGCCGGCGCTGTTGACCAGGTAATCCAGGCGTTTGAAGTGATCGAACACGTAGTCGACGCTGCTTTGCAGCTGATCGAGCTGGCGCAGGTCAACGGCGATGCCGATATGTCCGGTGCCGAGGCTGGCCGCGACGTCGACCACGGCGGGATCACGGTCGAGCAGGGCGACACGCGCGCCGCGTTCCGCCAGCAAGCTGGCGCAGGCCAGGCCAATTCCGGCGGCCCCGCCGGTGATCACCGCGCAGCGGCCGGTGAGGTCGAAGGCCTGATTCCAGAATCCAGACATTGGGTTGACTCCCTTTTCAAAAACAGTGGCGACCAAATGTGGGAGCAGGCTTGCTCGCGAAACGGTGTGTCAGATGGCAGATCAGTTGGCTGTTCGACTGCTATCGCGAGCAAGCCCGCACACATTTGGAGTGCATTTACAGGTTGGAACCGTTACTTGCCGCCGATGACCTGTTGATACAGCGCATCCGCATTCGCGTTGGTCACCGGTACCCACGGCAGGATGTAGCTGTTGGCGGTACCGTCAGCCCATTTCACGTCCTTCGCATACCGCTCCCAGATCACCGAGCGAGGCTTGTAGTCCTTGCCGGCCAGTTGGCGCAGGGCGACGTCGAGGGCGCCCTGGGATTGAGCCTGGGCGTCTTGCAGGAAGGTGGTGACTTCATTTTTCTTCGCGGCCTGGATCGCATCCGGCATGCCGTCGATGGAGGTCACCGGGACTTCGGCAGGCGTCAAGCCACGGGATTTCACCGCTTGCAGGGCGCCGAGTGCCATGTCGTCGTTTTGCGCGATGATGCCCGAGATGCCGCCATTGGGGTGAGCATTGAGCCAATCCTCGGTCAGGGACAGGGCTTCGGCGCGGGACCAGTTGGCGGTCTTCATCTCGATGATCTTGATGCCGGGGTGTTTTTTCAGCACTTCCATCTCGCCGCGTTCCCGGTCGATCTGGGCTGACTGGCCGATCGGCCCCTGAATGATCGCAACGTTGCCCTTGCCCTTGAGCTTGTCGACCATGGCCTGCGCCTGGAGGCGACCGCCCTCGACATCATCGTTGCCCACATAGGGCACTTTTGGGTCCGCCAGCTTGGCGTTGGAGGCGATCACCGGAATGTCTTCGGCCATGGCGCGTTTCACGGTGCCGATGCCGGCCTTGGTATCGATGGGCACGAACAGGATCGCGTCGAAGCGCTGGGTGATCATGGTTTCGATCTGGTTGTTCTGGGTCAGCGCGTCGTAATTACCGTCGAACACGGTGATTTGCACGCTGCCGTCCTTGACCGCCGGGTGCTCCTTGAGCTCGCGGACCCAGTTCTGCATGAATTGCCCCTTGAGCCCGTAGACGGCGGCGCCGATCTTGTAAGGCTTGCCTTCGGCGGCCAGGGTGACGCTGCTGGCGAGCAGGGTAAGGGCCGCGACAGCGGCAAAGGATGTAGCGAATTTCATGATGAGAACTCCGTTTATTGTTGTGGTCGTTCAGTTCGTTTCAGAGGAAAAGCGACTAGCGTTTTTTCTTGCGCCACACGTCAATCAACACCGCGAGCACGATGATCAGGCCCTTGGCGACCTGCTGGTAATAAGAGGACACGCCGAGCAGGTTCAGGCCGTTGTTGATGACCCCGATCAGCAGCGCGCCGAACAAGGTGCCGACGATGCTGCCGGTACCACCGGACAGGCTGGTGCCGCCAATCACCACGGCGGCAATCGCATCCAGTTCATAAGACATGCCGGCCTGGGGCAGGGCGGAGGTGGTGCGTGCCGCCAGCACCACGCCCGCGAGGCCGGCCAGCAACCCGGAGACCACGTACACCGAGAACGTCACCTTGCGCACGCCGATCCCGGAGGTGCGGGCGCTCTTCTCGTTGCCGCCTACCGCGTAGATGTAGCGTCCGTACGTGGTGTAGCGCAGCACCATCCAGAAAATCAGCGCGACCACCGCGAAGATGATCACCGGTACGCCAATCGGCCCGAGCTTGCCGATACCCAGCGCGAGATAGGCGTCGGGCAGGTCGGTGACCGGGCTGCCGTCGTTGAGAATGAAGGTCATGCCACGGGCGATGCTGAGCATGCCCAGGGTCGCGACAAACGGTGGGATTGACAGGTTCGCGACCATAAAGCCATTGACCATCCCCAGCATGGCGCCGGCAAACATTCCCGCGCTGACGGCTGCCAGCAAACCGTGGCCTTGAGTGACCACCAGCGCGCTGCACAGGCCGGCGAAGGCCAGGATCGAGCCGACCGAGAGATCGATGCCCTTGGTCAGGATCACATAGGTCATGCCCACGGCGAGGATGCCGTTGATGGAGGTCTGGCGCAGGATGTCCATCCAGTTGCGCCAGGTCATGAAGTACTCGCTGGAAAACGCCATCACCACGCACAGCAGGATAAACACCAGCGGCAGGCCAAAGCGGTCGAGGGACAGGCGCAGACGGCTGCGCGGGGCGGCAGCGACAGGCGAGGTGGGTGGGGTGGCGGTTTTTGGCGTAGACAGGGTTTTGGCATTCATGAGGCAAGACTCAACAAGGCTTCCTGGGAAAGGGCGGTATCGCTGCTGATGGTCACCAGCCTGCCGCCTTTGAATACCGCGATGCGGTCGCTCAGGTGCAGCAGCTCCGGCGCTTCCGACGACACCACGATGGCCGCGCCGCCGGCGCGCACGAATTGGTCCAGCAGGTGGTAGATCTCTTGCTTGGCGCCTTCATCGATGCCGCGGGTAGGTTCATCGCACAGCAGGCAGATCGGTTGGGTCGACAGGCATTTGGCGAGCACGACTTTCTGTTGGTTGCCGCCGCTCATGGAGGCCACTGGCAGGTCCAGCGAGGTGGTTTTGATCTGCAGGCGCTTGACCATGTCCTGGGCCAGCTGGTTTTCCTTGCGGGCATTGATCAGCGACCAACTCGACAGTTGTTTGTAGGCCGACAGTGCGATGTTCGAAAGAATGCTGGCGCTGAGCACCAGGCCGCTTTCCTTGCGGTCTTCGGTGACCAGTGACATGCCGGCGCGGATGCTTGCCTTGGGCTCGCCGATGGGCATTGGCTTGCCTTGCAGCGTCATGCTGCCGGAGTCCGGGGTGGTCAGGCCGTAGACGCAGTTGAGAAATTCGCTGCGCCCCGACCCCATCAAGCCATAAATGCCGAGGATTTCGCCCTGGCGCAGTTGCAGGCTGACGTCCTGGAACTCGCCGGCACGGCTCAGGCCGTTAACATCGAGGCAGTAATCGGTGGTGCATTCTCGACCGACCTTGTGGTCGATGCGCGTCAATTCCTGGCCAACGATGCCGCGTACCAGATGGGCGTGGTCGATATCGGCCATGCGCCCGCTTTCGACGAAGGCGCCGTCACGAAAGATGCTGTAGTCGTCGGCAATCTGCGCCAGTTCGCTGAGGCGATGGGACACATACACGATGCCGGCGCCGCGGGCTGTGAGGCGACGGATGGCCTTGAACAAGGTTTCGGCTTCGCGCTCGCCGATGGCCGAGGTCGGCTCGTCCATGATCATGATCTGACAGTCATGGCTGAACGCCTTGGCGATCTCCACCAGTTGAATCTGCGCCACGCTCAAACGGTGCATGGGGAGGCTGGCGTCGACGTCGAACTCCAGGTTTTCCAGCAGTTCGCGAGTGCGCGAATAGAGTGCCTTGCTGTCGACGATGCAACCGGCGCGGCGCGGCTCGCGGCCCAGCCAGATGTTCTCGGCGACGGTCATGTAGGGGATCGGCTCCAGCTCCTGGGTGATCATCGCAATCCCTGCCGCCAACGCTTCGCTCGGGCGATTGAACTGCACCGGCGTGCCGTTGAGCAGAATGCTGCCAGCATCTCGTTGAGTGATGCCCATCAAGATACTGAGGAAGGTGGATTTGCCTGCGCCGTTGCCACCGCACAGGGCGTGCACGCTGCCGGCTCGCAGCGAGAGGCGGCCGTCGCGCAGGGCGGGGATGCCGGCGTAGGCCTTGGCGACATGTTCAGCCTGGAGCAGTAATGGCGTGGCCATTGGCGTGTCCTCGTGCTGTGAATTCTTATTAGGTCTGCGGTCGTGTGATCATATGTGTATCAAATGAAATTCTGATCAGTCAATCTCTTTCACTTTAAAGTTAAAGGCGCGCTCATTTTCGCAAGCGTGCCCCTGATAAAGGGCTTTGACCGGTGAGTCAGTTAAAACTTGCTTGACAGGGAGCGTTTAATATCTGAGAAATGCCTGAGAATAATTTCAATATGTGATCATATGATCAGTCTGAGTTTTCACTACGGCAGCGGAGCCTAATGCCATGAACACACCTTTCCCGGTAGCTATCGGGTGCGATGAAGCGGGTTATGAACTCAAGGAGCTGTTGAAGCGCCACATCGAGGCCCTGGGTTACCCGGTGACTGACTTCGGTACCCATTCCACGGCGCCGGTGCTTTATCCGGACATTGCGCTGGCGGTGGCTACGGCCATTAATGCCGGGCAGCAGCGTCTGGGCGTGCTGGTGTGTGGTACCGGGATCGGCATGGCGATTTCGGCCAACAAAGTGTTGGGGATTCGCGCGGCCCAGGCCCATGACACCTATTCGGCTGAGCGCGCGCGCAAAAGCAATGATGCGCAGATCCTGTCCATAGGCGCGCGGGTGGTCGGTGCGGAACTGGCCAAAAGCATCGTCACCGCGTTCCTCGCGTCGGAGTTCGAAGTGGCGCGTTCCGGGGCCAAGGTCGAGCGGATCAATGCCATTGAGCGCGATGGGCATCAGTAGTGGACGTGATGGGGCAAGAGTCGGGAGAATGCGCCTTTGACGCCGAAACGGAAGCCCGTGCCCATGAGTGACAGTACCCAGCGCATCGCCAGCGATATCGATCTGATGACCGAAGTGGCGATGCTCTATTACCTTGAGAATGTCACTCAGGAAGCCATTGCCAAGCGCTTTGACCTGTCCCGGGCCAAAGTCAGCCGGCTGCTCAAGCGCGCGCGGGACGAAGGGATCGTCGAGGTGCGGGTGCTGCAACATCCAGCGATGAACAATGAGCTGGAACAGGCGCTGGTCGAGCGTTTCCAGCTGGATCGCGCCTTGATCGCGGTCGATCACAGTGATCCCGATACCCAGCGCTCGGCGGTCGCGAGCCTGGTGGCCAACTACCTGAACAAAACCTTGAGCGACGGCATGATCGTCGCGGTGGGCATGGGGCGCAACGTCGGCGCGGTGGCGGATAACGTGTTTTTGCCGGTGACCCGCAATTGCACGTTTGTGTGCGCTATCGGCGGTTCACTCAAGGCCGGTGAATACATGAATCCCGACCACATCTGCCGACGCCTGGCCCTGCGCTTTGGCGGTGAAAGTGAAAGCTTGTATGCGCCGGCGCTGGTGGCCAACCCGGAGCTGCGCAGTGTGCTGATCAGCAACGATACGGTGCGCTCGACCCTGGACCGCGCGCGCCGCGCGGACCTGGCCTTGATCGGTATTGGCGATATGAGCGAGAACAGCAATATGGTGCGCATGGGCTGGTTCTCGCCTCAGGAAATCGCCCAGGCGCGCCTCTCCGGGACCGTGGGTGACATGATGGGCTACGACTTTATCGACATCCACGGCCAACCCGCGGTCAATGCCATTCAGGGCCGTGTGATCGGATTGACGGTGCAGGAGTTGTTTCGTATTCCGGATGTGGTGGCGATTGCCAGCGAGAACACCAAGGCGGCGGCGACCCTGGGAGCGCTGCGTTCGGGAGTGATCAATACGCTGGCGACCACCGTCACCAACGCCCACACCATCCTGGCGCTGGACGACGCGACTCGTAAAAGCTGAAGGACCGCGGGGGTAATGGAGACAGATCTTGTAATAGTTTTGCGTTGTAAGGGATTTAGCTTTCAGTTGTAGGATTCAAGTCCTTTTGTCATTGCAGGACTTGCATGAACACCCTCTCGGAGCCTCCCAGTCGTCTTTCCCCAAGACCCTCGCTGCCGCTGTTCCCGCTGAAACATCCCGTATTCCGAACGCTGACTTGCCCCGGTCGCCTGACCGCACTTTGCCGTGCCCGGCATTCTGCAAATCAATAAAGAGACAGAGACATTTATATGGAATGGATAGCGGATCCAACGGCCTGGCTCGGCCTGTTGACCTTGATTGTGCTGGAACTGGTGCTGGGCATTGATAACCTGGTGTTTATTGCGATCCTGGCGGACAAACTGCCACCGGAACAGCGCGACCGCGCGCGGTTGATCGGTCTGTCCCTGGCGCTGCTGATGCGCCTGGGCCTGTTGGCGAGTATTTCCTGGTTGGTGACCCTGACCCAACCGTTGTTCGAGGTGTTCGACAAGAGCTTCTCCGGGCGCGACCTGATCATGCTGTTCGGGGGTGTGTTCCTGTTGTTCAAGGCCACCATGGAGTTGCATGAACGCTTGGAAGGGCATGTTTCCCAGCGCTCCGGCAACGCCGGCTACGCACTGTTCTGGCCGATTGTGGCGCAGATCGTGGTGTTGGATGCGGTGTTCTCCCTCGATGCGGTGATTACCGCGGTCGGCATGGTGGACGAGCTGGCAGTGATGATGATCGCGGTGATCATTTCCATCGGCCTGATGATCGTGGCCAGCAAGCCGCTGACCCGCTTCGTCAATGCGCACCCGACGGTGATCATGCTGTGCCTGGGCTTCTTGATGATGATCGGGTTTGCCCTGACCGCCGAAGGCCTGGGTTTCCATATTCCGAAGGGCTACCTGTACGCGGCCATTGGTTTTTCGATCCTGATCGAGGTGTTCAACCAGATCGCCCGGGCCCGACGCAAGAAATCGGCGCAAGGGCTGCGGCCAGTCCGGGAGCGCACCGCTCATGCGGTGATGCGCCTGTTGGGTGGACGCAGCCTGGCGGTGGAAGAGGTCGGCGAAGAGGTTGCCGATCTGTTGGGTGAGGCGGATGGCAATCAAGGACCGCTGTTTGATCGGCGTGAGCGGGTAATGATCAGCGGCGTGTTGCAACTGGCCGAGCGGCCGATCCGCACCCTGATGACGCCGCGCGCCAACGTCGACTCTATCGACCTGGCTGACGATCCCGAGACGATTCGCCTGAAACTGATGCACTCGTCCTATTCGCGCTTGCCATTGATCCGTAATGGCGCGGTGGATGAGCCCTTGGGTTTTGTCCACAAAAAAGAGTTGCTCAAGGAGTACCTGGCGGGCAACGAGCCGAACCTGGAGCACTTGGCGCGCCGGGCGATCAACCTGCTGGAGAGTTTTTCGATTCTCAATGCCCTGGAGCAGATGCGCCAGGAATCCACGCACATTGCTTTCGTGATCAACGAATTCGGCGATTTCATGGGGGTGTTGAGCATGACCGACATTCTTGAGTCGATTGCCGGTGAGTTGCCGGATGCCAGCGAAGTCGAAGGGCCGGATATTGTCGAAGAGCAGGGCGGATTCCGTGCCAATGGCGCGTTGAACCTGAACCTGATTCGGCAGCGCACCGGTTTCAAGGCGGTCGCTACCGAGGACTACCAGACCCTCGCCGGCCTGGTCATGAGCCTGTTGGACCGCTTGCCCGTGGTGGGTGACAGCCTGGAACACGAGGGCTGGCGGCTGACGGTTGCGGCGGTGGAGGAGCGCCGGGTCACCCAGGTGCTGCTGGTGCCGGTGGCCGCTGCCTGAGTCAAGGGGCCAGCGGTCAAGTTCGCTTTGCGCGCTTGGTCGGTACGCGCCGCGTGTGCCGTGCGAAGGTTCTGTTCAAGGTCTGCTCCTGGGTTTCCCAGGAGCCGAACCCCTTGAGTCGTTCGACCAGCTTGCCGTTCTTCAAAATCAGCAGCGTCGGCGTGCCGGTCACCTCGGGGTGGCGCGGCGTCTGAGTAGTATCGAGCAGGTAAAAAGCCGCCTGCCGGCGATAGCGAGCGGCCACTTTGCTGAATAACGGTTTGGCGGCGCCGCACGCCGGGCAGTGTGGTGATACAAACAGCATGAATACCGTACGCCGTGTCTCCAGCGCCTTTTTATAGGCTGTCGCGTCCTCAAGCACGGTGTTGATCAGGCCCATGGCAATCTCCTTTGCTAAAAATCCCACAACCTTCTGAGCCACGCTAAGTCAGGCTGGCGAGCGGGTCTACTGTCAGAGTTCACAGGTACAGCGTCGATTGGGAGCACTGTGAGTACCCATGCGCACCGGAATGTGGCCTGTCACCCCCGATTGAGGTCGACGGTAGCAATGCAGCTGCTGGTGCTGAGGCCAGGTCGCTTCCTGAAAGCGCCTGTATCTGACTGATTTTCAATAAATTCCCACCAACAATATTTTCTTGCGACTGGCTGTGGCACACTTTCTGCTGTCTATTCCGTTGTTACATACCATGTTCCGGTATAGCGGAATACACAACCTCTGGAGTGCTTGTCATGCATCACCGACCTTCCGTGTTTAAAGCGTGTGTTTTTCTCTTCGCCGCATCAGCATCCCTCGCCAGCGTCGTGCAGGCGGCGGACAGCAAGCTCGATGATGTGCTCAAGCGTGGGCACCTGATCGTGGGTACAGGCAGTACCAATGCGCCGTGGCACTTCCAGGGAGCGGATGGCAAGTTGCAAGGTTTTGATATCGACATCGGCCGGGTCGTGGCTAAAGGGTTGTTCAACGACCCAAGCAAGGTCGAGTTTGTGGTGCAGTCTTCCGATGCGCGCATTCCCAACCTGCTGACCGACAAGGTCGACATGAGCTGCCAGTTCATTACCGTGACTGCCAGCCGGGCGCAGCAGGTAGCGTTTACTTTGCCGTACTACCGCGAAGGGGTTGGCCTGCTGCTGCCGGCCAACAGCAAGTACAAGGAAATCGAAGACCTGCAAGCGGCAGGTGACGACGTGACCGTCGCGGTGCTGCAAAACGTCTACGCCGAAGAGTTGGTCCACCAGGCGCTGCCCAAGGCCAAGGTCGACCAGTACGACAGTGTCGACCTGATGTACCAGGCAGTGAATTCCGGTCGCGCCGACGCTGCCGCCACCGATCAGTCTTCGGTCAAGTACCTGATGGTGCAGAACCCGGGGCGCTACCGCAGCCCGGCCTATGCCTGGAGCCCGCAAACCTACGCGTGTGCCGTCAAGCGTGGCGATCAGGACTGGCTGAACTTCGTCAATACCGCCCTGCATGAAGCCATGACCGGCGTTGAATTCCCGACCTACAAAGCCTCGTTCAAGCAATGGTTCGGCGTGGACCTGCCTGAACCGGCGATTGGTTTCCCGGTTGAATTCAAGTGATGTATCAACCTGAGGCGTCGCTGCAGGCGCCTCGAATCAGGTGCTGCCGACCATGAACTATCAGTTGAACTTTGCCGCTGTCTGGCGCGATTTCGACACCTTGCTGGCGGGGCTCGGCCTGGGGCTTCAACTGGCATTGCTGTCGATCGCCATCGGCTGTGTGATCGGCCTGTTGATGGCCTTTGCGATGCTGTCCAGGCACCGTGCGCTGCGTATCCTCGCCTCGGTGTATGTGACAGTGGTGCGCAATACGCCGATTCTGGTGCTGATCCTGTTGATCTACTTCGCCTTGCCCGGCCTGGGCATTCGCCTGGACAAGGTTCCCTCGTTCATCATCACCCTGTCGCTGTACGCCGGTGCCTACCTGACCGAAGTGTTCCGCGCGGGCCTGTTGAACATTCCCAAGGGCTTGCGTGAAGCGGGCTTGGCGATTGGCCTGGGCGAGTGGCGGATTCGTGCCTACATCACGGTCCCGGTCATGCTGCGCAACGTGTTGCCGGCGCTCTCGAACAACTTCATCTCGCTGTTCAAGGACACCTCCCTGGCGGCCGCGATTGCGGTGCCGGAGCTGACCTATTACGCCCGCAAGATCAACGTCGAAAGCTATCGGGTGATTGAAACCTGGCTGGTCACGACGGCGCTCTATGTGGCTGCCTGTTACCTCATCGCGCTGTTGCTCCGCTACCTGGAACAACGTTTGGCGATCCGTCGTTAAGGAAGCTTCCCATGTACGAATCCCCCAGCTGGCTGCATGAGTTGTGGATCGCCCGGGACACGCTCTGGGCCGGGTTCCAGACCAGCGTTTATTGCTCGGTGCTGGCGATTATCCTTGGCACCTTGATCGGCATTGTCGCCGGGCTGGTGCTGACCTACGGCAAGTTCTGGATGCGCGCGCCGTTTCGTTTGTACGTTGACCTGATCCGCGGCACACCGGTGTTTGTGCTGGTATTGGCCTGCTTCTACATGGCGCCGGCGCTGGGTTGGCCGATCAGCGCATTCCAGGCCGGTGTCCTCGGGTTGACGCTGTTCTGCGGTTCCCATGTCGCCGAGATCGTGCGGGGTGCGCTGCAGGCCATTCCCAGTGGCCAACTGGAGGCCGGCAAGGCAATCGGGCTGACCTTCTATCAGTCGTTGGGCTATGTATTGCTGCCCCAGGCGTTGCGGCAAATCCTGCCAACCTGGGTCAACTCGTCGACGGAGATCGTCAAGGCCTCGACCTTGCTCTCGGTGATTGGCGTTGCCGAATTGCTGCTGAGCACGCAACAGGTGATAGCGCGGACTTTCATGACCCTGGAGTTCTACCTGTTCGCCGGATTTCTGTTCTTTGTCATCAACTACGCCATCGAATTATTCGGGCGCTACATTGAAAAGCGGGTGGCCTTGCCATGATTCAATTTCTTACTGAAACGCAGCCCCTGCTGAATATCCGTGGCCTGCGCAAACAATACGGCGCGGTGGAAGTGCTCAAGGGCGTCGACCTGTCAATGCAGCGCGGCAACGTGGTGACATTGATCGGCTCAAGCGGCTCGGGCAAGACCACGCTGCTGCGTTGCGTCAACCTGCTGGAAGAGTTTCAGGGCGGGCAGATCACCCTTGACGGTGAGTCCATTGGCTACAGCGATGTAGCCGGCAAGCGTGTCCGCCATCCGGAAAAGCTCATTGCCCAGCATCGGGCCATGACCGGCATGGCGTTCCAGCAGTTCAACCTGTTCCCGCATTTGACCGCGTTGCAGAACGTCACCCTCGGCTTGCTCAAGGTCAAGAAACTGGCCAGGGACGAAGCCATCGCCCTGGCTGAAAAATGGCTGGATCGCGTGGGCTTGCTGGAACGTCGCAATCATTTTCCCGGTCAGTTGTCCGGCGGACAGCAACAGCGCGTGGCGATTGCCCGGGCGATTGCGATGAACCCGAGCTTGATGCTGTTCGACGAAGTGACCTCGGCACTCGACCCGGAGTTGGTCGGCGAAGTGCTCAGTGTGATCAAGGGCCTGGCGGAAGAGGGCATGACCATGTTGCTGGTGACCCACGAGATGCGCTTTGCCTACGAGGTCTCGGACAAAATCGTGTTTATGAACCAGGGGCGTATCGAAGAGCAGGGACCGCCGAAAGACATGTTCGAGCGCCCGCAATCGCCGCGTCTGGCGGAATTTTTGAAGAACATCCGGTTTTGATTTTCAGCTTCATATCAGGAGAAACATTATGAGCATTACTCGTTACGGCACCGGCAGCACCGCCGGCGGCGGTCAGCCTCGTCCTTTTGCACGCGCGGTGGAGGCCGACGGCTGGTTGTATGTCTCCGGGCAGGTGCCGGCGGTGGAAGGTGAAATCATCAGCGGCGGGATTGTCGAACAGACCCGCCAGACCATGAAGAATGTGGTGGCGATTCTCGAAGAAGCCGGCTATGCCCTCGAGGATGTGGTGCGGGTCGGCGTGTGGCTGGAAGACCCACGGGATTTCTGGAGTTTCAACAAGGTCTTCGGCGAATACTTCAGCCCTGAACATGCACCGGCGCGGGCCTGTGTGCAGGCGAACATGATGGTTGATTGCAAGGTTGAGATTGATTGCGTGGCTTATAAGAAGAAATAACGGGTGGGATGGGGGGGATTGAGGGCCACCCCTCACCCTAACCCTCTCCCCAGGGGGGAGAGGGGACTGACCGAAGTGTTTTAAGAAATTCTGCGACCTGAAAAACCGAATCGATTATGGATTCAAAGCTGGTTTTCCAGGTCGCGGATTTTCTCAAATATCCTCCGTTCAGTCCCCTCTCCCCTCTGGGGAGAGGGTTAGGGTGAGGGGGCGCTCCAACTGACACCCACCCCTCATCCAGCTACCCTCCCAACCTCTCCAACGGGACCCAAGACTGCCATGACCGAAGACACCATCAAGCGCCGCGCCAAAGGCCTCGACCGGGCGTTCGATATCCTCGACTTTCTCAAGGAAGTCGGCCAGCCCCTGCGCCCGAACGATATTGCCAGTGGCATCGGCAGTCCTAAATCCACGGTGTATGAATTGGTCGCCTCCTTGCTGGCTCGGCGGATCCTCGAAACCGTGGGCAAGGACGGTCACGTTTACCTGGGCCGTCAGCTGTACTTTCTCGGTCAGGCACACTTGCGCCATTTCGACCTGACACGCGAGGCTGATCACGCTCTGCAGGAAATCGTCAGCCAGACCCACGAAACCGCGCAGATGTGCCTGCTCAACGGCCGTAAATACACGGTTGCGCTGATGCGCGAGGGCGAGCGGCACTTCCGGATTTCCTCGGACATCGGCGAGAACGCGCCGATTCCCTGGACTGCCTCCGGACGTCTGCTGTTGGGGCATCTGAGCGACCAGCAAATCGTCGACCTGATCGACCCTGACGACTTCATCCTCCCGGACGGCCAGCGTTTGCCCGTGGAAACCTTCCTCGAGCAAATCCGCCAGGCCACCCTCGACGGCTTCTTTTCCTTCGACAGTGTCGCCGACACCTTTACCCATTGCTTTGCCGCCCCGGTGCGGGACGCGCAAGGCGTCAGTATTGCGACCCTGTGCATTGTTGCGCCACGGGCCGATGCCAGGAATAACTACAACGACTACCGCCGGGTGTTGATCGAAAGCGCCGACAACCTGGCCCGTCGCATCAACGAATAACGAAACGGAGTAACCCCATGTCTGCCTTCAATGCCGTTGAAAAAGGCGCCGCCGCCCTCGGTGCGCATCTGGTGCGCGACGTCAGCCTGCCCGCGCTGGTGCTGCACCGCGACGCACTGGAACACAACATCCGCTGGATGCAGGATTTCGTCAGCAAAAGTGGCGCGCAACTGGCCCCCCACGGCAAGACCAGCATGATGCCGGCGTTGTTCCAGCGTCAGTTGGCGCAAGGTGCCTGGGGCATTACCCTGGCCAGCGCGGTGCAGACCCGCGCGGCCTATGCGGGTGGCGTCCGCCGGATATTGATGGCCAATCAACTGGTGGGCGCGCCGAACATGGCGTTGATCGCTGAGTTGCTGGCTGATCCCGCGTTCGACTTTTATTGCATGGTCGATCATCCGGACAATGTCGCCGACCTCGGTGCTTTCTTCGCCGCCCGTGGCCTGCGGTTGAACGTGATGATCGAATACGGCGTGGTCGGCGGGCGTTGTGGTTGCCGCAGCGAGCAAGCGGTGCTGGAGTTGGCCAGAGCGATCCGGGCCCAGCCGGCATTGGCCTTGACCGGTATTGAAGGTTACGAGGGCGTGATCCACGGCGAGCAGGCCGTCAGCGGTATTCGTGAATTCGCCGCCTCGCTGGTGCGTCTGGCGGTGGACCTGCAAGACAGCGGCTCATTCGACGTTGACAAGCCGATCATCACCGCGTCGGGATCGGCCTGGTACGACCTGATCGCCGAGTCCTTCGAAGCGCAAAACGCAGCAGGCCGCTTTCTCAGTGTGTTGCGTCCCGGCAGCTACGTGGCGCATGACCATGGCATCTACAAAGAGGCGCAGTGCTGTGTACTCGAGCGTCGCAATGACCTCGACGAAGGCCTGCGCCCGGCCCTGGAAGTGTGGGCCCATGTGCAATCGCTGCCAGAACCGGGTTTTGCGGTGATTGCCCTGGGCAAGCGTGACGTGGCCTATGACGCCGGCTTGCCGGTGCCGCTCAAGCGCTACACCGCCGGTGTGTTACCGGCGGTGGGGGATGATGTCGGGGCGTGCAAAGTCACGGCGGTGATGGACCAGCACGCGTTCATGAGCGTGGCGCCGGGGGTTGAATTGCGCATCGGTGACATCATTTCCTTCGGTACTTCCCACCCTTGCCTGACCTTCGACAAGTGGCAAGTAGGCTGCCTGGTGGATGAACAATTGCAGGTGATCGAAACGTTGCAGACGCGCTTTTAGCGCCTGCAGGAAAGTACCCGGACCCTCAAGAGATCTCAGCATGAATTCACCCCTGCGCATCGCCCTGATCGGCGAATGCATGATCGAGCTGCAACAGCGTGCCGACGGCAGTCTGCAACAAAGCTTCGGCGGCGACACCCTGAACACCGCGGTCTATCTGCGTCGCGAGCTGGGAGACAAGAGTGTCGTGGATTACGTCACGGCCTTGGGCGATGACAGCTTCAGTGACGCCATGTGCCAGCAATGGTCCGAAGAAGGCCTCGGCCTGAGCAGGGTGCAGCGCCTGCCGGGCCGCTTGCCGGGCTTGTACTGCATTCAAGTCGATGCTCGCGGTGAGCGGAAATTTCTCTACTGGCGCAATGAGGCTGCCGTGCGCGATTGCTTCACCACGCCGACGGCGGGGCCGATCCTGGCGGCCTTGCCGACTTACGACGTGCTGTATTTCAGTGGTATCACGCTGGCGGTGCTGGGTGAGGCAGGGCGCCAGCGTTTGCTGGAAAGCCTGGTGGAGGCGCGCCAGCGCGGCGCCCGTGTGGTGTTTGACAATAACTACCGAGCGCGACTCTGGACCAGTGTCGAGGCCGCGCGCGCGGCGTATCGGAAGGTGCTGGCACAGGTGGATATGGCTTTGCTGACCGAGGATGACGAGCACGCGTTGTTTGGTTATGCCGACAGCGAGCAAGTATTTGCCGCTTACCCGACGATTGAGGAAGTGGTACTCAAGCGTGGCGCGGAGGACTGCCTGATTCGTTGCGCCGGCGAGCGCTTTGCCGTGCCGGCGCTGAAGGTCGAAACGGTGCTGGACACCACGGCGGCGGGGGATTCGTTCAGCGCGGCGTATCTGGCTGGGCGGCTCCAAGGCGGCACACCGGAACAGGCGGCCCGTTCCGGCCATCGCTTGGCAAGCCGGGTGATTCAGGTGCCAGGCGCATTGATCCCCAGAGATGCACCGCCCGTAGCCGCGGGCGAGTAGAATGCGGCCGCGTGGGGCTGTGAAGCAGCCCCAAAACCCGGCACGCCGTCGATTCAGTCGCGGTAAAACACCTGCACCAGATGATAGCCAAACTTGCTCTTGATCGGCCCGTGCACCACCCGCAGCGGTTTCTTGAAAATCACCGCATCGATCACGCCGACCATCTGCCCCGGCCGCACCTCGCCCAAGTCACCACCCCGCTTGCCGGAGGGGCACGTGGAATACTTCTTGGCCAGCACATCAAAGGCTTCGCCCTTGGCAATACGCTGCTTGAGCTGTTCGGCTTCTTCGCTGGTCTTCACCAGGATATGACGGGCTTGGGCTTTCATCGGCAATTACCTTGCAACGGTCGGGCTTGAAGGCGCGGGATTATGCATCAACTCGCTCGGTGGCGTTGATCATGCTGCGAATTTTAGTCGCCAGCAGCTCAATGGAGAACGGCTTGCCCACCATGTCCATGCCTTCTTCGAGAAAACCCTGACGTTCAACGGCATTCTCGGCGTATGCCGTCATAAACAATACCTTGAGTCCGGGGCGGTGCTGGCGGGCAATCTCCGCCAATTGCCGACCGTTCATGCCGGGCAAGCCGACATCGGTGACCAGCAAGTCCACGCGCAGATCAGACTCCAGTAACGTCAGCGCCGTCCGGGCATCGGCGGCCTGGTGGGCGGTGTAACCCAGTTCGCCGAGCACGTTGACCACCAGCATGCGCACCGCGGCATCTTCCTCGACTACCACCACCGCTTCGCCGTGGAGTGCGACCGGCGCCTCGGAGGGACTTTCGGGCGGGGTGTTCTCCGGGGCGGTGCCGTGCAGGCGCGGCAAGTACAGGCGTACGCACGTGCCGCGCTCAGGTTCACTTTGAATCGTGACATGGCCACCCGATTGCTGGGCAAAACCGTAAATCATCGACAGTCCCAGCCCTGTACCCTGGCCAATAGGCTTGGTGGTAAAGAACGGGTCGAAAACCTTGGCCAGTACCTTCGGGGTCATGCCGGTGCCGTTATCGCAGACGCCCAACATCACGTAATCACCGGCCTTGACCGGTTCCAGGGTGATGATGTCGGTACCGTCGAGGTAGCTGTTGGCCGTCTCGATACGCAGCTGTCCACCCTCGGGCATCGCATCGCGGGCGTTGATCACCAGGTTGAGCAGGGCGTTTTCCAGTTGGCTGGCATCGGTGTTGACTGGCCAGATGTCGTTGCCCAGTTGCACCTTGAGATCGATGTGGGCGCCTTTGGTGCGGCGGAACAGTTCTTCCAGCGACGCGACCAGTTGATTGGGGTCAAGCGGCCGGCGGTCGAGGGATTGGCGTCGGGAGAACGCCAGCAGACGGTGGGTCAGCGCGGCAGCACGGTGGGCCGAGGCCACGGCGGCGGCGGCGAAACGCCCGATATCTTCGCTGCGACCTGCCGCGATGTAGCGCTGCATCAAGTCCAGGCTGCCGATTATGCCGGTGAGCATGTTGTTGAAGTCATGGGCGATACCCCCGGTAAGTTGCCCCACGGCTTCCATTTTCTGCGCGTGACGCAAGGCCTCTTCGGCACGCTCGCGCTCGAACATCTCGTTTTGCAGGCGCTGGTTGGCTTCGGCCAGCGCCTGGGTGCGCTGGTTCACGCGCTCTTCGAGGGTATCATTGAGGTGGCGTAGCGCCTGCTCGGTGTGTTTGCGTTCAGTCAGGTCCACGGCGGCCCCGAGAAAACGTGCTGGCCGGCCATGGTGATCCTTATAGCAGCGGCCACGGGCAAATACCCAGCGCACCTGGCCGTTGGCCTGGAGCAGGCGGTACTCCTCGGCGTACTCGGTGCCATGGGTGATGCAATGTTTGATGCTGCGGGCCACCAGGCCACGGTCTTCCGGATGGACCCCGAGCAGATAGTCGCTGATGGGCAAGCGGCCGGCCTGCTCGGGGTCGACGCCATGCAACTGGGCGAAATGCGCGTCGGCGATAAAGCGGTCACTGCCGATATCCCAGTCCCAGGTGCCTACCGCATCTGTCGCGGCCAAGGCCAATTGCAGGCGTTGCTCGGTATTCTGCTGGGCCTCGAGGATTTCTTCGGTGCGTTGTTGCAGCTCTTGGGCAAACTGCCGCCGCTCGTTGGTTTCGATGGCCGTGACCAGGATCCCCGCGACCTGGCCTTGCTCGTCACGGATCGGGCTGTAGGTCAGGTCAAGCCAGATCTCAGTGTCGCGATGGTTGCGTTGCAGGGCAAAGCGCTGCTCGCTGAAGCTGCGCACCTGGCCGGCCAACACGGCGCTGTAGATCGGGCCGGTGAAGCCTTCAAGTTCTGGCCAGATCAGATGGGTTGGCTGGCCAAAACCTTGCGGGTGCTTATTGCCGGCCAGCAGTGCGAAGCCATCATTGTAGATCTGCGTGAGTTCCTCGCCCCACAGCAGGAGCATGGGCATGGGTGAGTGGATCACGATGTCGATTGCCGTGCGCAGGCTTTGCGGCCAGTTGCAGGCATCACCGAGGGGGCTTTTTGCCCAGTCCAACTGTGCGATCAGTGCTACGGCTTCACTGCCGAGGGGAGATCCGTTCATATACGTGCTCTGTGCGTAACGCTTTGAAAATTGACCAAAGCCGACTCTCCCGTGGCGCGGGAACGGCTGACTACCCCTCGAAAAATAGCATGCTTGAGGCGGTTGTCTTCAAATGAGTGCGTCAGCGCCGAAACCTTTCATCTTCATGCGAGTTCAGGACGGTTGCGAAACTGCTCCAGGGCGTCGGGGTTGGCCAGCGCATCGGTGTTTTTCAGCGTTTCGCCATGCACCACGTGCCTTACCGCCAGCTCGACGATCTTGCCGCTGATGGTACGGGGAATGTCCGTGACCCCGAGGATCTTCGCCGGAACGTGCCGGGGCGTGGTGTTGGCGCGGATCACCTCGCGAATCTGTTGTTCAAGTGCCGCGTCCAGCACCACGCCGTCCTGCAAGCGCACGAACAGCACCACTCGCACATCGTCCTGCCACCGTTGGCCGATGGCCAGGCTTTCCAGGACCTGCGGGACTTTTTCCACTTGGCGGTAAATCTCCGCGGTGCCAATACGCACGCCGCCAGGGTTGAGTACCGCGTCCGAGCGGCCATGGATCAGCAAGCTGCCGTCGGGCCGTTGTTCAGCGTAATCGCCCTGGGCCCAGACGCCCGGGAACTGCTTGAAGTAAGAGGCGCGGAGTTTTTCCTGCTGTGGGTCATTCCACAGGCCGATGGGCATTGCCGGAAAGTGTCGGGTACACACCAACTCGCCTTTTTCGCCAATCAGCGGCTGGCCCTGGTCATCCCACACCTCGACCGCCATCGCCAGGCTCTTGCATTGCATTTCGCCACGCCGTACCGGCAGCACCGGGTTGCCAATCACAAAGCAGGAGACAATATCGGTGCCGCCGGACATTGACGACAGGCACAGCTCTTGTTTGATCTCGCGGTACACATAGTCGTAGCTCTGGGGTGATAACGGCGAGCCGGTGGAAATCAAGGCCTTGAGGCTGCTCAGGCGGTGGCTCAAGCGCGGTTGCAGGCCGACTTTTTCCAGGGTCGTGAGGAATTTCGGGCTGGTGCCGAAGACGCTGATCTGTTCTTGGTCGATCAAATCCATCAACCGTTCGGGCCCTGGATGAAACGGCGAACCGTCATACAGTACCGCCGTGGCGCCGATGGCCAGCACCGAGACCAGCCAGTTCCACATCATCCAGCCGCAGGTGGTGTAGTAAAACAGACAGTCGTCCCGCGAGAGATCGGCGTGCAGTCCATGTTCCTTGAGGTGGGTCAGCAGCACGCCGCCGGTGCCGTGGATGATGCATTTGGGCACGCCGGTGGTGCCGCTGGAGTAGAGGATATACAGCGGGTGATCGAAGGGCACCGCGACAAATTCGGGCTCGCCGCCGGCGCTGTAGAACGTGTCCCAGAGGGCGACGTTGGCCTGGGTCTGATAGTCGTCGATGCGCGCTGCGGGGCGGGCATAAGGCACGATGATCAACTGTTCCAGGGAGGGCAGGCGTGCCAGGATTTCATTGAGCTTGGCGCTCTGGTCGATGAGCTTGCCGGCGTAGCGATAGCCCGCGCAGGTGATCAGCACCTTGGGTTCGATCTGACCGAAGCGGTCGATGACGCCCTGGGTACCGAAGTCCGGCGAGGAACAGGACCAGATGGCGCCGAGGCTGGTGGTTGCCAACATGCCGACCAGCGTCTGCCAGGTGTTAGGCATGCACGCGGCCACGCGATCGCCACGGCCCACGCCGGCGGCGCGCAAGCTGCGTTGCAGGCCGGCGACGTGGCGAGCCAGTTCGGCATAGCTCAGTTGTTCACGCTGGCCGTCTTCAGCGATGGCCACCACCGCTGCATGTGCGTCGCGGCGGCGCAGCAGGTGCTCGGCAAAATTCAGCGTGGCGCCGGGAAACCAGCGCGCGCTGGGCATTTCTTGGCCTTCGATCAACACGGCGCTGGGCGGGGTGCGGAACTGTACGTCGAAGTAGTCGACAATCGCCTGCCAGAAGTCCGGGCGTTGTTCGATGCTCCACTGATGCAAGGCGGAGTAGTCACCGAGCTGCACGGCATGGCGAGCATTGATAAAGCGCCGGAACTGATCCATGCGGGTCTTGCGAATGCGTTCGGGGCTGGGTTGCCAGAGGATTTCGGACATGGCGCACTCTCTTGTTATCAGGCGTCACAGCGGTAGATTGACTGGCGATACCGTGTTGAGGCTCACCGAATAGGCACTTGAGCATCCCTACCTATAGTTATAACTCAGGCCATGGGTTATTGAGCCAGCCAGCCGCCATCGATATTCCACGCCGCGCCGCGCACCTGGCTGCCGGCTGCGCTGCACAGGAACAAGACCAATTCCCCCAATTGCGGCGGCGTGACGAACGCCAGCGACGGTTGCTTCTCGGCCAGCAGGTCATGCTGGGCCTGTTGCGGGTCGACGCCGCTGGCGATGCGTTCATCAATCTGCTTTTGCACCAGCGGTGTCAACACCCAGCCAGGGCAAATCGCATTGCAGGTAACAGGGCTGCCGGCGGTTTCCAGGCCGACGACCTTGGTCAATCCGATCACCCCGTGCTTGGCCGCGACGTAGGCTGCCTTGCCCACTGAACCGACCTGGCCGTGCACCGATGCGATATTGATAATCCGCCCCCAGCCCTTGCGTTTCATGCCCGGCAGACTGAGGCGCGTGCTGTGGAACACCGAGGATAGGTTGATCGCGATGATCGCGTCCCAGCGCTCCAGCGGAAAGTCTTCAACGGCTGCCACATGCTGGATACCGGCGTTGTTCACCAGAATGTCGACGCCGCCGAATTCGCGCTCGGCATAGGCGATCATGTCGGCAATCTGCGCCGGGTCGCTGACGTCCGCCGGGTGATGGCCGACCTTGCCGCCGAAGGCTTCGACTTCGGCGATCACTGCGCGGGCGTCGCCGAAACCATTGAGGATCAGGTTCGCGCCGGCCTTGGCCAGGCTCAGGGCGATGCCCAGGCCGATGCCGCTGGTGGAGCCGGTAACCAGGGCGGTCTTGCCAGTTAATGTCGTCATGAAAACCTCACACAATGCCGGTGGCGTAGAAAGTACCGATCACCACGAATACCGCGAGGGTCTTGATCAGGGTGATGCCGAAAATATCTTTGTAGGCTTCGCGATGGGTCAGCCCGGTGACCGCCAACAGCGTGATGACGGCGCCGTTGTGGGGCAGGGTGTCCATACCGCCGCTGGCCATGGCGGCGACCCGGTGCAGGACGTCAAGCGGGATGTTGGCGGCGCGGGCCGCGGCAATGAAACTCTCGGACATGGCCGCCAGGGCGATGCTCATGCCGCCGGACGCCGAGCCGGTGATACCGGCCAGCAAGGTCACG
Organism: Pseudomonas sp. GQ91; assembly: GCF_059758795.1. Taxonomy (NCBI): domain Bacteria; kingdom Pseudomonadati; phylum Pseudomonadota; class Gammaproteobacteria; order Pseudomonadales; family Pseudomonadaceae; genus Pseudomonas; species Pseudomonas sp. GQ91. Next base: position 261,030 of record NZ_JCAXED010000004.1, on the reverse strand, counting down.
GTAATTGCCTCGTTGACCAACGGATTGGGGATGCCCTTGAGCCAGTCCGACAACACCAGAAAGCCCGGCAACGAAGCGATCACCGCGCCGAAACCGTATTCCGAGGCCGTGTTCATCGCCGCCAGCAGCGCGCCACTGACCGCACTTTTACTGCCTTCGGCCAACTGGCTGCGAATCGCCGACCAGCCAAACACCAGCACCATGATGATCCCCACCAGCAGCGCTGCCTGCACCGCCCAGATCGCCGTGAGCTTGGCGATTTCGGTGGTGACCGGCGCGCTCATGCCTGGCAGGCTGAGGCTGTGGGTCTTGCCGTACCACTGCGGAATCCAGTGAGTGAACAGCAGGTTCATCAGGCCCACCAGCAACAGCGGCGACACGGCGATCCAAGGGTTGGGCAGCGTCAGGTTCTCAGCGGTTTCCGGTTCGTTGCGCAGCTCGGTGCCGTAGCCTTCACCGGCGCGCTGGGCCTTGTTGCGCTGGCGCGCCAGATAGAGCATGCCGGCGCAGAATACAAAAATGCTGCCGATCAGGCCCAGCCAAGGCGCGGCCCAGGCGGTGGTGTTGAAGAAGGTGCTGGGGATAATGTTCTGGATCTGTGGTGTGCCGGGCAGCGCGTCCATGGTGAACGAAAACGCGCCGAGGGCGATGGTCGCCGGGATCAGGCGTTTGGGGATATTGCTCTGGCGGAACATCTCGGCGGCAAATGGATACACCGCGAACACCACCACGAACAGCGAAACGCCACCGTAGGTCAGCAGGGCGCAGACCAGCACGATCACCAGCATTGCCTGGCGCGTGCCGAGCAAGCGAATCGCGGCGGCGACGATAGAGCGCGAGAAGCCCGACAGTTCGATCAGCTTGCCGAACACCGCGCCCAGCAGGAATACCGGGAAATACAGCTTGATAAAACCGACCATTTTTTCCATGAACACCCCGGTAAAGGCTGGGGCAACGGCGGACGGGTCGGTGAGCAGCACGGCGCCAAGGGCGGCAATCGGTGCGAACAGGATGACGCTGTAGCCACGGTAGGCAGCGAGCATCAGCAGCACGAGGGCTGCCAGGGCAATGATCACACTCATGGTGTGTCTCCATCGGATTGTTATTTTTGTGGGGTGAAGCGTTTGGAAAGGGCTATAGCGGGAACTGTGCCAAGTTAGTAACTTATTGATATCTATATAAAATATCTAATTTACTACAAAGGATATCTCTATTTAGAGACAGACGAAGCTCCAATGTGGGAGCGGGCTTGCTCGCGATAGCGGTTTATCTGTAGCAGATTTATCGTCCGGTACACCGCTATCGCGAGCAAGCCCGCTCCCACATTTGAAATATCTCTATATGGAGAGATTGTCTCTTTATTGAGACTGCTCGATGCCCAGCGCGACCATTTTCTTGTACAGGGTCGATCGGCCCAGCCCCAGCTGTTTGGCGGCCTCGATCACGTTGCCCTCGCATTGCTTCAACGCGGCGTTAATCAACTGTCGATCAAACCGCTCCCGCGCCGCGCTGAATGTCTCGACCTCGACGGGCGCAACGGCACCGCGCGCCACCGGGCTGAATGTGCCAATCGCGGCACGAATCTGGCGCGCGTCCAGTACCAGGTCATCACTGAGCAGCGCCGCCCGTTCCAGTACATTGCGCAGTTCGCGGATATTCCCCGGCCAGGCATGTTGCGCCAGTAGCGCCAAGGCTTCGCTGTCCAGTTCATGCTGGCTGCGCAGTTCCTCGAGAATCGCTTCGCTCAAGGCGGGCAGGTCGTCCAGGCGTTCGCGCAGGGGCGGTACCTGGATCGGCAGCACGTTGAGGCGGTAATACAGGTCTGCGCGAAACTCGCCGCGCTTGAGTGCCGCTTCAAGATCGGTGGAGGTTGCGGCGATCACTCGCACATCGCTGTGGATCATCTCGTTGGAGCCCACGGGTTCAAATTCTTTCTCCTGCAACACCCGCAGCAGTTTGCTTTGCAATGGCAACGGCATGTCGCCGATCTCATCGAGAAACAGCGTGCCGCCTTGGGCGATCTGCAGCTTACCGGGGCGACCCTTGCGGTCGGCGCCGGTGAATGCGCCAGGCGCGGTGCCAAAGAATTCGGCCTCGAGCAGGTCATTAGGAATAGCGGCACTGTTGATGCTGACGAAGGCTTTGTTGGCGCGTGGGGACGCACCATGGATCGCCTGGGCCAGCAATTCCTTGCCGGTGCCGGTTTCCCCCAGCAGCAATACCGGCGAGTCGGCACTTGCACTGCGCCGGGCGCGGCGTTTGACTTCCAGGCTGGCGGCGCTGGTACCGATAAAGTGCGCGAAGTTGTATTTGCTCTGGCGCGAGCGCAGCAACGAGCGCGTGGACGCCAGCTCCTGTTGCATGCTCAGGTAGCGTTCGATCAGTGGCGAGAGGTTGCGCAACTCATCGAACAGTGCAAAACCAATCGCTCCGATTACCGCGCCGGCGTCGTCGTGGATCGGCAGGCGCATCACCACCAGCGGACCTTTCGGGGTGTCCTGGATGTCCAGCAGGATCGGCCGGTCGCTGCGCACCACCTGGCGTAGCCGGCTGTTGGCGATCACCTGCTCACACGGCTGGCCGATTGCCTGGTCGGCGCTTTGCAGGCCAAAGCGCTTGGCGTAGCGTTCGTTCATCCAGACGATATTGGCGTCGCGGTCGACAATGACCGTGCCTTCGCTGGACTGCTCGATGATTTCGAACAGCGACTGGATTGCCAGGCCGCGAACGTGCGGGTAGTCCTTGAGGCTTTCAATCGGGTTCATGGCGGCGGTCCGTTCTACACGCAGGCGGCGGCGAGGAGTTCTTGGGTATAGGGATGTTGCGGCGATTCGAACACGTCACGACTCGGTCCGCGTTCCACCACCTTGCCGTCCTTGATCACGATCAGGTCATGGGCCAATGCGCGCACCACCGCCAGGTCATGGCTGATAAACAGGTAGGTCAAGCCGTACTTGTCCTGGAGTTCACGCAGCAGCGCCACCACTTGCTTTTGCACGGTACGGTCGAGCGCGGAGGTGGGTTCGTCGAGCAGCATCAGCGCCGGGCGTAGCACCAGCGCACGGGCGATGGCGATGCGTTGGCGCTGGCCACCGGAGAACTCGTGAGGATAACGGTGGCGACTGGCGGGATCGAGACCGACGTCTTCCAGCACCTTGATCACCTGCGCGTCACGCTCCTCGAGGTTGCAGGGTGCGTGGACTTCCAGGCCCTCGCTGATGATCTGGTGCACCGACATGCGCGGGCTGAGACTGCCGAACGGGTCCTGGAACACCACCTGCATCTGCTTGCGCCACGGGCGCATCTGTTTTTGCGTCAGGCCGTCGAGGGCCTCGCCCTGGAACCGGATGCCGCCGCTGGAGTCCAGCAGGCGCAGGATCGCCTGGCCCAAGGTGGATTTGCCGGAGCCGGATTCGCCAACGATGCCCAGGGTCTTGCCGCGTTGCAGGCTCAGGCTGATACCGTCCACGGCGCGCAGGTACGTCTTGCTGCGGAACAGACCACCGCCAAGGGGGAATTGCACGTTCAGGTCATCCACCTGCAACACGGTCTCGCGCTCGTCCAGGCACAGGGCGGCCCCCGCCGGTTCGGCATCCAGCAGCAGGCGACTGTAGGGATGCTGCGGGGCGTTGAACAGGGTTTGGCAGTCGGCATGCTCGACGATTTCCCCGGCACGCATCACGCACACCCGCTGGGCGATGCTGCGTACCAGATTGAGGTCGTGACTGATCAGCAGCAGCGACATACCCAGGCGCTGCTGCAGGGATTTGAGCAGCAGCAGAATCTTGCGCTGCACCGTCACATCCAGCGCCGTGGTCGGTTCGTCGGCAATCAGCAGTTGCGGCTCACAGGCCAGGGCCATGGCGATCATCACCCGCTGGCGCTGGCCGCCGGAGAGCTGGTGGGGATAGGCCTTGAGGCGTTCCCGGGGGTTCTGGATGCCCACCAGTTCCAGCAGCTCGAGGATGCGGGCTTGCGCGGCTTTGCCGCCGAGGCCCTTGTGCAGCAGCAGGCTTTCGCCGATCTGTTTTTCGATGCTGTGCAAGGGATTGAGCGAGGTCATCGGCTCCTGGAAGATCATTGCAATGCGATTGCCGCGCAGCTTTTGCAGGAGGGCCGCCGAAGCGCCGATCAACTCCTGGCCGCGATGCTTTATCGAACCGGTGGTTTGCGTACCGGCTTGCGGCAGCAATTGCAGGATCGAATGGGCGGTTACCGATTTGCCTGAACCTGACTCGCCCACCAGTGCCAGGCACTCGCCGGGGCGCACGTCCAGGCACAGATTACGCACCACGGTCTGGCCGTTGAAGGCGACGCACAGGTCGCGGATCTCGATCAGGTTGTCGCTCATACGGATTCACTCATGAACGTGGGTCGAAGGCATCGCGCAACGCCTCACCGATAAAAACCAACAGTGACAGGATCAGCGCCAAGCTGAAAAACGCGGTCAGGCCCAGCCACGGCGCTTGCAGGTTTTGCTTGCCCTGGGCGATCAACTCGCCCAGGGAGGCGCTGCCCGCCGGCATGCCGAAACCGAGAAAGTCCAGGGCGCTCAGGGTGGAAATCGCCCCGGTCAGGATAAAGGGCAGATAGCTCAGGGTCGCGGTCATGGCGTTTGGCAGGATGTGTCGGCGGATGATCTTGCTGTCGCCCAGGCCCAGCGCGCGTGCCGCCTTGACGTATTCCAGGTTGCGCCCGCGCAGGAACTCGGCGCGCACCACGTCCACCAGGGCCAGCCAGGAAAACAGCGCCATGATCCCCAGCAACCACCAGAAATTCGGCTCGACGAACCCCGAGAGAATGATCAGCAGGTACAACACCGGCAGCCCCGACCATACTTCCAGGATCCGCTGTCCGAGCAAGTCTACCCAACCGCCGTAATAGCCCTGCAAGGCACCGGCGGCAATGCCGATGGCCGCGCTGATGGCAGTCAGGGCCAACGCAAACAGAATCGACACCCGGGCACCAAAGATCACCCGCGCCAGCACGTCGCGCGACTGATCATCGGTGCCCAGCCAATTCACCGAAGACGGCGGGCTCGGGGCAGGGCGGGTCAACTCGTAATTGGGTGTGTCATCGCTGAAGGGGATGGGCGGGAACAGCATCCAGCCGCCGGCTTGCTTGATCAGTCGTTGCACGTAATCACTGCGGTAATCCGCCTGGAACGGCAGTTGCCCGCCGAACTGTTGTTCGGTGTAGCGCTTGAACACCGGGAAATACAACTCGTCCTGGTAGCTGAGGACCAAGGGCTTGTCATTGGCGATCAGCTCGCCGCCCAGGGTCAGGATGAACAGGCCGATAAACAGCCACAGCGACCACCAGCCACGGCGGTTTTTCTTGAAGCGTTCAAAGCGCCGTTGCGCCACGGGAGACAGCTTGAACATCAGGCGTTCCTCGCGGCGAAGTCGATTCGCGGGTCCACCAGGGTGTAGCAGAGGTCGCCGATCAGTTTTATCAAAAGGCCGAACAGCGTGAAGATAAACAGCGAACCGAACACCACCGGATAATCCCGCGACACCGCCGCTTCGTAACTCATGCGGCCCAGGCCATCGAGGGAGAAGATCACCTCGATCAGCAGGGAGCCTGCGAAAAACACACTGATGAACGCCTGGGGAATCCCGGAAATCACCAGCAGCATGGCGTTGCGAAACACATGGCCGTAGAGCACGCGTCGCTCGCTCAGGCCCTTGGCGCGTGCGGTGACCACGTATTGGCGCGTGATTTCATTGAGGAACGAGTTTTTGGTGAGGATGGTCAAGGTGGCGAAGCCGCCGATCACCAAGGCGCTGACCGGCAAGACCAGGTGCCAGAAATAGTCGGCGACCTTGCCGACGGTGCTCAACTGCTCGAAGTTTTCCGAGACCAGGCCGCGCACCGGAAACCAGTTCAGCGACGTGCCACCGGCAAATACCACGATCAGGAACATCGCGAACAGGAACGCCGGCATCGCGTAGCCAATCACAATGGCCGTGCTGCTCCACACATCGAAACTGCTGCCGTGGCGTACCGCCTTGCGAATCCCCAGGGGAATCGAGACCAAGTAAGTGATGAGCGTGGCCCAGAGTCCAAGGGAAAGGGTCACCGGCATCTTTTCGAGGATCAGGTCGATTACCGTCGAGCCGCGAAAGAAGCTGTTGCCAAAGTCCAGCCGGGCGTAGTTTTTGAGCATCAGCCACAAGCGTTCCGGAGCGGACTTATCGAAGCCGTATTGTTTTTCGATGTCCTTGATCAGTTTTGGGTCAAGACCACGACTGGCGCGTGAGCCATTGCTGACCGCGTCCCCGGAGGAAGCGCCGACGCCACCGCCGCCGATCCCTTGCAGGTGGGCGATGGCTTGTTCCACCGGCCCGCCCGGTGCGGCCTGGACGATGACGAAGTTCACCAGCAGGATGATCACCAGGGTCGGAATGATCAGCAGCAGGCGGCGCACGATATAGGCCAACATCAGCGGGCACCTCGCGCTGTGTTCAGGCGAGCTTTCATTTGTTCGTTGGTCAGTGGCGTCGGGCTGACTTCCCACCAGGTTTCCAGGGCTTCGTCATTACTCGCCTCGATGGCCGGGCGGCCGAAACGGTTCCACCAGGCGGCGGAGGTGCCTGGTGGGTAGTAATTGGGAATCCAGTAATAATTCCATTGCAGTACCCGGTCCAGGGCGTGGGCATAGCTGAGCATTTGTTCCTGGGTGGTCGCGCGCACCAGGCCGGTTATCAGCGTGTCCACCGCCGGGTTTTTCAAGACGATGTAGTTGTTGGCGCCAGGGTCGAAGGCGGCGGACGAACCAAAGTAGTTGTACAGCTCCATCCCCGGCGAGGGGGTGACGGGGAAACCGGTGACGATCATGTCGTAGTCGCGGGCCATTATCCGGTTGACGTACTGGGAGGAGTCGATGCGGCGGATATTCAGGGTAATGCCGATCTGCGCCAGGTTGCGCTTGTAAGGCAGCAGCAAACGCTCCAGGCCGTTCTGGGCATTCAGGAAGGTGAACTCCAGCGGCTCGCCCGCGGCATTCACCAGCTTGTCACCTTTGGGCTTCCAGCCGGCGTCTTCCAGCAAGGCCAGGGCTTGCAGCTGTTTGTCACGGATCATGCCGCTGCCGTCGGTGGTCGGCGCCTTGAATACCTGGGTGAAGACCTCGTCGGGAATCTGCCCGCGCAAGGGTTCGAGAATCGCCAGTTCCCGGGCGTCCGGCAGTTGCGTGGCCGCCAACGGGCTGTTGGAAAAGTAGCTTTGCTGGCGGATGTACAGGTTGCGCATCATTTGCCGGTTGGCCCACTCGAAATCCCAGAGCATGGCCAGGGCCTGCCGTACGCGGCGGTCCTGGAACACCGGCTTCTGTACGTTGAACACGTAGCCCTGGGCTATCTGGGGCGCTTCTTTAGCCAGATGGGCGCGCTGCAGGCGGCCGTCATCCAGGGCCGGACCGTTGTAACCGATGGTATAGCCGGTGGCGGAGAATTCGCGATTGAAGTCGTAGGCACCACCGCGCAGGACCTGGCGCGCGACTTCGGTGTCGCCGAAATACTCCAGGCTCAGTTGATCGAAGTTGTACAGGCCACGGCTGACGGGCAGGTCCTTGCCCCACCAATCGGGGTCGCGCTGGAAGGTGATGGTGCTGCCGGCGTTGATCTTGCTGACTTTATACGGTCCGCTGCCCAAGGGCGCTTCGTACCCGCCGCCATTCGCGAAGTCGCGGGTCTTCCACCAATGTTCAGGAAACACCGGCAAGGTCGCGAGGTCCAGAGGCAGGGTGCGATTCTGGTTGCTGGAGAAGTCAAAACGCACTCGGCGCGGGCCTTCTACCTCGACATGCTTGACGTCGGCAAACAGCGTGCGAAAACGCAGGCTGCCCTGGGTCATCAGCAGGTTGAAGGTGTAGCGCACGTCTGCGGCGGTGATGGGCTTGCCATCGGCAAACCGCGCCTTGGGGTTGAGATAGAAGCGCAGGGACAGGCCGTCCTCGGCGCGCTCCATTTGTTCGGCCACCAGGCCATAGACGCTGTAGGGCTCATCCAGGGAACGCTGGGCCAGGGGTGAGTACACCCAGCCGTCGATCTGGGAAACACCGATGCCTTTATCGATATACGGCAGGACGTGATCGAAGCGCCCGATCTCGATGGCCGAGCGTTTCAGGCTGCCACCCTTCGGGGCCTTGGGGTTGGCATAGTCGAAGTGGCTGAAGCCGCTGGGGTATTTGGCCGGCTCGCCGTAGACGGTGAGCGAGGGTTGTGGCGCTGCCAGCGCGGGCGTATTCGCCAGCAACAGGGCCAAGGTGGAGCAAAGCAGGGTCGAGACAAATGAGCAGGGGAAGTCCAGTCGCATTATCAGCCTTGAGCGCCGGGTGAAGAAGGTAGGGGATTTGTACGCTAACCGCGCACGTGCCGCCAGTCACCATGCCGCCACACAAACACAACGGCCCACCAAAAGGCGGGCCGTTGTGTCATGCCGAGGGCGTGATCAGTCCTGGCGGCTGGTCACTTCCAGCAGGTGATAACCGAACTGGGTTTTCACCGGGCCTTGCACGGTGTTGACCGGTGCGCTGAACACGACGGTGTCGAATTCCTTGACCATCTGGCCAGGGCCGAACGAACCCAGGTTACCGCCGTCACGGCTCGACGGGCAGCTGGAGTTGGCTTTGGCGATTTCCGCGAAATCAGCGCCGCCTTCGATTTGGGCCTTCAGTTCGTTGCACTTGTCTTCAGTGGCAACCAGGATGTGGCGGGCGGTGGCTTTGGCCATGAGGGGTAACTCCTTGAATAAAAAAGGTGAGCCTACCGGATTCAGTCGGTTATTTCCCGGCAAAGTTCCCATGATGTTCACGCAGCCGATGAGCCGCCTCGCGCAGTAGCTGTTCTGTCCCGTTCCAGCCCAGGCAGCCGTCCGTGACCGAGACGCCGTAGCGCATCGAAGGACTCAACGGCTGGCAACCTTCGAAGAGGTGGCTTTCCAGCATCATGCCGATCAGCGAGGTGTCACCTTGCAGGCGCTGCTCCAGTACATCATTGAATACCGCGGGTTGGCGCAGCGGGTCCTTGCCGCTGTTGGCATGGCTGCAATCGACCATGAGTCGCGGTGCCACTTTGCTTTTCGCCAGGTCGGCCTGCACTTGCGCAACGCTGTGTCGGTCGTAGTTCGGGCCACGATGCCCGCCGCGCAATACCAAATGGGTATCGGCGTTGCCTGGCGTCTGGATGATCGCCGGATGGCCCTGGCTGTCCACGCCGAAGTGGCGGTGCGGATGGGCGGCCGAGCGCATGGCGTCGCAGGCAATGGCGACGCCGCCATCGGTACCATTCTTGAAGCCGACCGGCATGCCGAGGCCGCTGGCCATTTCCCGGTGGATCTGCGATTCGGTCGTGCGGGCGCCGATGGCGACCCAACTGAGCAGGTCGTCGAAGTAGCCCGCCGCCATGGGTTGCAGCAGCTCCGTGGCAACGGGCAAGCCAAGACGCAGCATTTCGCGCATCAGTTCCCGAGACAGCGTCAAACCGGCGGCCATGTCGTCGCTGCCGTCCAGGTGCGGATCGTAGGCCAGGCCTTTCCAACCGACCGTGGTGCGAGGTTTTTCGACGTAGGCGCGGATCACCAGCAGCATCTGGTCACTGAGCTCATTGGCCAGTTTCTTCAGATTGCGCGCGTATTCCATGGCGGACTCGGGATCATGGATCGAACAAGGCCCGACGATGACCAGCAAGCGGGAGTCTTCGCCATTGAGAATGGCGCGTACCGCCTGGCGGTGAGCGTTGATTTGCTCAGTGAGGAACGGGCTCAGGGGCAACTGATGTTTGAGCTCGAGGGAGCTGGGCAAGCGCTGGGTCAGCGTTTCATTGGCGCTGGACAGGGTGGCAACGGGCAGGGCGGCGATGGAGGAGTTCATATTCAAGGCTTCCTGGGCAAACGGCGGGTTATTCCCGCGCGCCAGCCCTACTGGGGTGTTCGACAATTGGCCGGATTGGCTGCGTGTGTTGGCTTGCCACCGATAGGTGACCGATCGGAGGCGGCAGGCTGTCCCGAACGGAGCTTGCTAAATCGCCAGGCGGTGCAGGTGTCGTAGCGGTAATAGGTGGCGTAGTTCATGGGTGGATTCCTTTAAGTATTCGATCTGTGGCGAAAAAACGGGCTTAAAAAACAAAACCCCCGGTCGGGGAGCCGACCGGGGGTTAGATTTCTCTGGTAGGCGACCCCTTGAGTAGTGGGCGCCGATTTCAGGTATCAGGCGCGCCAGTGGCTAAACCAATACCCAAAATAAAAACTGACCAGTGCGCACAAACCGTTCCCACAGGTAGCCACGACCGAACGCTGCGCGTTGGTGCGGGGGCACGCCTGGATCAAGGTGAGTTGCGACATGGTGTTTCTCCAAATGATGGGTGGAGCTTACTAGAGGCGTGCGGGAGGATTCAATCAGTAATTTCTATCATCGGCGGGGACTTACCGCTATGGGCAACTGCCGATATGCTGTGCGAAGTCACCCTGATGATTGCCTGGACGCGACGATGACCGCCTTGATCCTTGCTGCGGCTCAAACTGCTTCCATCGCCGGCGACCTGCCCGCGAATATCGCTCGTCATCGGGTGTTCATGCGCGTGGCGGCCGAGCACGGCGTACACCTGCTGGTATTTCCCGAGCTGTCGCTGACCGGCTATGAGCCGTCATTGGCCGCCGAACTGGCGATCGCGCCAGACGATGCCGTATTGGCGCCCCTGCGGGAGCTGGCCCGCGAATTGCGCCTGACAGCGGTGGTCGGCATGCCGATCCGTCTGCCATCGGGACCGCAGGTGTTGATTGGTGCGCTGGTGATTGGGGCGGACGGCTCGTTGGCGGTCTATAGCAAGCAGCATCTGCACCCGGGCGAGGAGGCCGTGTTCGCCCCAGGCGCGGGCGGTGCGGCATTGATGTGTGGGGATGAGCGGATCGCACTCGCCGTATGCGCCGACTTTTCCCACGCCAGCCACCCGGGTGCCGCGGCTGCGTTGGGGGCCACGGTGTATGCCGCTGGCGTTTTGATCAGCGAAGGTGGTTACGCGGCGGACACTGCCTTGCTTCAGGGATATGCCGCCGAGCACACAATGATGGTGCTCATGGCCAACCACGGCGGTCCTTCCGGTGGCTGGCGATGTGCGGGGCGCAGCGCAATCTGGGACGACCGAGGTGGTTTGCTCGCTGCGGCACCTGGCGCCGGCGAAGGGCTGGTGCTCGCACGCCGTGAGGCGGGGCGCTGGAGCGGACAGCACGTCGGGATTTGATGGAGGTGGTTGGATATGGCGTTTCAACTCAAGGCCGCGTCGGATCAGCACTTGGCGTTTGCCCGCACGCTCACCCAGCAAGCGATGGGGGATTATTATCGTCAGTACGGTCTTGCGTGGTCCGACAAAGGGTTCGACAGCGCGTGGGCGGACCGGGAAAACTGGCTGATTTACGAGGGTGACACGTTGCTGGGGTTTATCAGTCTGAGTCGGCATGCTCGGGCGTTATATGTACGTGAGTTGCACATTCTGCAAGCCTTTCGCCGTCAAGGCGCTGGCCGTTGGGTGCTGGAGCAGATGATCGCCAAGGCGCAGGCGGAGGGGAGTCGGCAGTTGCGACTGACGGTATTCAAAAGCAATCCTGCGAAAAGCCTGTATCAGCGCCTGGGCATGAATATCGTCGGTGAGGAAGACTGTTTCTGGCGCATGGAGCGTGACTGTCGGTCAGCAACCGCGCAGTGATAAGCGACTAAATCGTGTAAAAGCGGTTACTCGGTTTCAATAAGCGCATACTGCCCTTGGGAGATGAGCTCCTGATCGTTGCTCTGGCCTTCGACCTCGTTAAGGACAACCCCTTCTTTCATGCCCAAAAGTACCGCTACTTTATGGGCCTCCCCCCTTCGTCCCTTTTTACGCCCAGCGAGCACTTGATAAGTGGTTGCCGGGTCTACGCCATGTTCCCGGGCGAACGCTTGAACAGACTTTCCTTGATGATCCAGCCAGGCTTTGGCTTGTGCAGCAGTACGGATTCCGGGCATAGTTCAAAACCGTTCAAGTTTGTGTAAAAACGAGATGAGAGTGTCACCTCTTGGGGGGCGCTAAACAGGATCATACATCCAAATGAGTGGAATCGGTTCGCGGTTAAGGCAAGAAAGGGAGCGGCTGGGGCTGTCGCAAAAGAATTTTGGTGAAATAGGAGGCGTCGAAGCAAACGCACAAGGCAACTATGAGAGCGGTGGCCGGGCGCCGAAAGCTGACTACTTGTCCCGCGTGGCAGAAAAAGGCGTGGATGTCCTGTATGTACTGACCGGTAGCCACAAGCCCGCGGTGCTGGATAACTTGAGCCGAAACGAAGAAAAGGTGCTGGGTGACTTTCGTGCGATGTTCAAGGAGGATCAGGATGCAATTCGGCGGTTGACGTCGAGTTTGGCCGAGCACTCATCCGGCCCCAATGGAAAAATCCCTTCAACGCCCAAGGAATCCTGACCCTTAAACCAGAAATTTCAGGCAGCACGCTATCGCGAAGGCTCTCATGGCGTATTGAAACTCTATATATATGACGCTTGCAGCTAGGTCTGTGCCTTGGTTTTTTGCTAAGGTGTTCAGCAACCTATAAGACCATATCGCGAGGTGTCTGCTTGATTAGGGTGCTAGTAGTCGATGACCATGATCTCGTTCGTACAGGCATTACACGAATGCTGGCTGACATCGATGGCCTGCAAGTAGTCGGCCAGGCCGAATCGGGAGAGGAATCCCTGATCAAGGCCCGGGAGTTGAAGCCCGATGTGGTGTTGATGGACGTCAAGATGCCTGGAATCGGCGGCCTGGGGGCCACCTGCAAACTTTTACGCAGCCATCCGGACATCAAGGTTGTGGTGGTGACCGTCTGCGAGGAAGACCCTTTCCCTACCAGGCTTCTACAAGCAGGCGCTGCCGGCTACCTGACAAAAGGTGCCGGGCTGGCCGAGATGGTGCAGGCAATACGCCTGGTATTTGCGGGCCAGCGCTACATCAGCCCGCAGATTGCCCAGCAATTAGCCATCAAGTCGTTTCAACCGGTCAATGATTCACCGTTCGATGCGCTGTCCGAGCGCGAAATTCAGATTGCCTTGATGATTGTCGGTTGCCAAAAGGTCCAGGCGATCTCCGATAAGCTTTGCCTGTCCCCGAAAACCGTGAACACCTACCGTTATCGAATCTTCGAGAAGCTCTCCATCAGCAGTGATGTTGAATTGACCTTGCTGGCGGTTCGCCACGGCATGGTGGATGCCAGCGCCTGAAATGCAAGCCTCTGAAATAACAGCCTCGTTTGATCCGAGCGCATTTCTCGCAACCTGCAGCGGCCGTCCTGGCGTCTATCGCATGTTCGACGAAGACGCGCGCCTGCTTTATGTCGGTAAGGCCAAGAACCTCAAGAAGCGCCTGGCCAGCTACTTTCGCAAGACCGGCCTGGCGCCGAAAACCGCTGCCCTGGTGGGGCGTATCGCCCAGATCGAAACCACCATCACCGCCAATGAAACCGAAGCGCTGCTGCTCGAGCAGACGCTGATCAAGGAGTGGCGGCCGCCCTACAACATTCTGCTGCGTGACGATAAGTCCTACCCATACGTATTTTTATCGGACGGTGATTTTCCGCGCCTGAGCATCCATCGCGGCGCGAAGAAGCAGAAGGGCAAGTATTTTGGTCCTTACCCCAGCGCTGGCGCGATCCGTGAAAGCCTGAGCCTGCTGCAAAAGACCTTCTTCGTGCGCCAGTGTGAAGACAGCTTCTATAAAAACCGCACCCGTCCGTGCCTGCAATACCAGATCAAGCGTTGCAAGGCGCCCTGCGTCGGCCTGGTAGAACCCCAGGAATATGCCGAGGATGTGCGTCATTCGGTGATGTTCCTCGAAGGACGCAGCAATGCCCTGGCCGACGAACTGTCCGGCGCCATGGAGCAGGCGGCCAGTACGCTGGATTTTGAGCGGGCCGCGGAACTGCGGGACCAGGTGTCTTTGCTGCGCCGGGTTCAGGATCAGCAGAGCATGGAAGGGGGGACTGGCGACGTTGACGTCATCGCGGCCTTCGTCAATCCGGGTGGCGCTTGCGTACACTTGATCAGCGTGCGTGGCGGGCGCGTCTTGGGCAGCAAGAACTTCTTTCCCCAAACGGGTATTGAAGAAGAGGTCGCCGAGGTCATGGCTGCATTCCTGGGCCAGTACTACGTCAGCAGTCCCGAGCGCGATCTGCCGGGAGAATTGATTGTCAACGTGGTTCATGAGGACTTTCCAGCGCTGATCGAGGCGATTCACGAACTGCGCGGGCGCGAGCTGGACATCAGCCACCGGGTGCGTGGCACACGGGCACGCTGGCAGCAATTGGCCGTAACCAATGCTGAGCAGGCCTTGAGTGCGCGTCTGGCCAATCGGCAGCATGTGGCCGCGCGTTTTGAAGCGTTGGCCGATGTGCTCAAACTGGACGAACCCCCTCAGCGCCTGGAGTGTTACGACATCAGTCACTCCAGTGGCGAGGCGACCGTGGCGTCTTGTGTGGTATTCGGTCCGGAGGGGCCGATCAAGTCCGATTATCGGCGCTATAACATTGAAGGCATTATCGCTGGCGATGACTATGCCGCCATGCACCAGGCGTTGACCCGGCGTTTCAGCAAGCTGAAAGACGGCGAGGGCAAGCTGCCCGATATCCTGTTGGTGGACGGCGGCAAGGGACAGCTTTCCATGGCCCGCGACGTACTCAACGAACTGGCGGTGCCCGACCTGATCCTGCTCGGCGTGGCCAAGGGCGCGACCCGCAAGGCCGGTTTCGAAACGTTGTACTTGAACGACGCAGCCCATGAGTTCACCTTGAAGGGCGACTCCCCGGCGCTGCACCTGATTCAGCAGATCCGCGACGAAGCCCACCGTTTTGCCATTACCGGGCATCGCGCCCGACGCGGCAAGACCCGCCGGACCTCAACCCTGGAAGGGGTTGCCGGGGTCGGGCCGAAGCGGCGGCGGGAACTGTTAAAACATTTTGGTGGATTGCAGGAGCTGTCTCGTGCAAGCATCGAAGAAATTGCCAAAGCCCCGGGTATCAGTAAAAAGCTCGCTGAGTTGATTTATGCAAATCTGCACAGCGAGTAGAATGCCTTCTCACCTCGTAGCCAGTTGTGCCGATGAATATCCCTAATCTGATCACCGTTTTACGTGTCCTGCTTATCCCGATTTTCATTTTGCTGTTTTATCTGCCTTATGAATGGAGTTACGTAGCCTCAAGTTCTGTGTTTGCCTTTGCGGCAGCGACCGACTGGCTGGATGGATACCTGGCGCGTCGCCTGGAGCAGAGCACGCCGTTTGGCGCGTTCCTCGATCCTGTGGCCGACAAGCTGATGGTGGCCGTGGCCCTGGTATTGTTGGTGCAGGAGCACGCTAACCTTTGGCTGACATTGCCGGCTGCCGTGATCATTGGTCGCGAGATCGTCGTCTCCGCCTTGCGCGAGTGGATGGCAGAGATTGGCGCGCGCGCCCATGTGGCCGTCTCCAACATGGGCAAATGGAAAACCGCCGCGCAGATGCTCGCCCTGGTCATTCTGCTGGGCAACCCCGCGAACTTCACGTTCTGGGTGCTGCTGGGCTACGCCTTGCTTCTGGTCGCCGCCGGCCTGACCTTGTGGTCGATGCTGCAATACCTGCGCGCCGCCTGGCCCCACCTGCGGACCACCGTTGAAAAGAAATAAAGCTTTTTTGAATCAAAGGGTTGACGTGTGATCAGGATTCTATAGAATGCGCATCACCAAGACGCGGGAATAGCTCAGTTGGTAGAGCACGACCTTGCCAAGGTCGGGGTCGCGAGTTCGAGTCTCGTTTCCCGCTCCAAATATTGTTCTATAGGCTTCTATTGAAGTCTGCAGAAATTGAAAAAAGAGGCTTCGGCCTCTTTTTTCGTTCCAGTAAGTTTCACTCGAAAGCACTGCCATCCACGTTTTTTTAGTACATTAATCCGGCGTTTGGCAGATCACTTTTTCGTGGTATTTATCTCATCGGAAGCCGTACAAATTTCCTCTATTCAAACGAGATGGAGGTTGTACGATGGCTCTCACCGATACCGCAGTCCGGCACGCCAAACCCTGTGCCAAGGACTACACCCTTCCTGACTTTGATGGGCTCGCGCTTTTCGTGAATACGAACGGCACCAGGAGCTGGCAGTTCCGCTTTTCCTGAGCGTTGTTTAGCGTCGATGCGAAACAAATATCAGTCCCAGGGCGAACACACCTTCCGAGCCAGGCCGATAAGGGCGATTGTGTACGCGGACACCATCGCCCTTAATGCTGGATTTCGGAAGATGACTTGGCCGGACAGCTTACAGCTGTTCAACACCGGCAGCTTGGTAGTATCTACCAAGGTCCAGCCAAAAACGCGGATAGCTTTTGGCGATGCAGCGAGGCGCATCGATTGTGACTCCTCCTCGCAGGGCTCCGAGCACGGCGAAACTCCTCCCTAGCTGATGGTCCCCTTGAGTCGCAATCGTGGTATGGACGAGCGGGCGAGGAGTGATATATAGATCGTTGCCGTCCGCGACCACGTCTTGCCCGAGCGAGGCCAATGCTGTCGCAATTGCTTCTAGGCGGTCGAAGGACTTAACCCTGAGGTCTCCGACATTGCGAATCACGGTCGGACCTTCTGCAAGCGGAGCCAGTGCGGCCCACGTTGCTACGCAGTCCGGGATGTCACGCATGTCCACGTCAACACCTCGCAAATGGCCCGTTCCTGTGACAGTGGTCGCGTCAATTTCTCGCTGTACGTGAGCACCTGCAAGCTCCAAAATATCTACGAAGCGAGCATCTGACTGCACAGAACAGCTCCCCAGCCGAGGCACGCTGATCACAGTACCGCTCCCAGCAGCAAGCGCGAATGCGTAACTCGCTGAACAAGCGTCCGGCTCTACAACATAAGTGCATGGCCGATAGCTTCCAACGGCCTTGACTCGCAGAATGTTACCCTCCTGCTCAATTTGCCCACCGAAAGTTGCCGCCATTTGCGAGGTCAACTCGACGTAGCCCTTACCCGGGTGCGACCGAGGAGCGGTGCATTCCCGCCTTGCAGGAGGCTTCGGGTCTGGTCTGGAAAGAGGACTTCACTGTCGGCTACTCGCCTGAGCGCATCACTCCCGGGGATCGTACTCACACGCTTTGCGACATCGTCAAAGTCGTGTCCGGCGACGGTCCGCAGAGCTTGCAGACCGTGGCCGCGTTGTACGAGTTGATTGTCCGGCCGGGGGTGCACTGTGCTCCTTCGATCAAGGTGGCCGAAGCTGCCAAGGTCATCGAGAATACCCAGCGCGATCTGAACATCGCCCTGATGAATGAGTTATAGCTGATCTTCTCGGAACTGAAGATCGACACATGCCAGGTGCTGGAAGCCGCGAATACCAAGTGGAACTTCCTGGATTTCAAGCCAGGGCTGGTAGGTAGCCACTGCATTGGTGTAGATCCCTATTACCTCACCTACAAGGCCGAGTCCCATGGCTACCATCCCCAGGTGATCCTTGCCGGACGGCGGATCAACGATGGCATGGGCAAGTGGATCGTCGAGAAAACCATCAAGCTGCTGATCGCCTCCAACCGTGTGGTGAAGGGTTCGACGATCAATGTGCTGGGGATCACGTTCAAGGAAAATTGCGCAGATGTGCGCAATTCGATGGTTCACGACATCATCGTCGAATTGCGAGCCTATGGCGTCAACGTCCATGTGCATGACCCACTGGCCGACCCGGCGACGGTCATGCGTCAGTACGACTGCGCATTGAGCAGTTGGGAACAGCTGCCCGCAGGCGATGCGGTGATCGTGGCTGTGCCGCATGAGGCCTATCGGCGCACCTCATTGCAGCAAATGCGCACCAAGTTATTGCCCGGGGCGTGTGTGATTGATGTCAAGGCTGTCCTGGATCGGGAGTCCTACGAGGCCGAGGGTTATCATTTCTGGCGTCTGTAATCCGGTGGGGCAACCGTCGGCATGACCAGGCCGCAGGCCACTGCAGCACTGACGGCCTGTTGGCGACTCACCGAACCCAGCTTGCGTCGGGCATTGAGCAGGTGGAAGTCGATGGTGCGCTCGGAACAGCTCAGGATGTGGCTGATCTCCCAAGTGGTCTTGCCGACGCAGGCCCAATACAGGCAGTCCAACTCCTTGGGCGTGAGGTCCTGGCGGGGTTGGGCAGGAACCTGCAACTGATGGCGCATTCCGGCGAGCAGGTAGGGGATGAGCATGAACAGTTGATAAACGGCAGGGTTGGAAAAGCCCTCCTGTTCGGTGATCTGGGTGTCATCGGAAGCCACACTCAGTGTTCCCCTGAGCAGCTCGTAGCGCAGTGGGATGCTCAGGCCGCTGCGCAGGCCGTGTTGCTCGCGTTGTTGCCAGAAGTGCCGGGAACTTCCACGGGCGCGCCTGCGCTCGCTGTCCCAGAAAAAAGGTAGCAGTTCGCGTCGACAGTGCCTGAGTATCGGGTCGATCTCGATCAGCCCGTCGCAGCGGTAGTGTTCCAGCCAGTGTTTGGGAAAGGTGGTGATGAGGCCGGCGAGAGGGTCGGTATCTCTAGGCGCTGGCGGCCCCAGGCTGATGAGGTAGCTGCCGAAGCCGAGTTGGCGCAGCACTTTGTTCAACAGGCGCTCCCAATCGCAACGGTTGGCATCCTTGGCGAGGCTCGTGAAGGCGGTCAGCGTAGCGGCACGCTCGGCCTGGGTCCGGCCGCAGGCGGGGGAGTGGTGTTTGTCCATAAACGGATCGCTCTAGTTCTAGCAGGAATGAAGCAGTCGCAGTACGGGGAAAGAAGGGGCGCACGCCCCTTCCGAGGGGATCACTTATGCACGTAACACCGGATGAAACTGCGGAACAGGTCCAGGCCGTTTTCGGTGAGGATGCTTTCAGGGTGGAACTGCACGCCCTCCACCGGCAGGTGGCGATGGCGCACGCCCATGACATAGCCGTCGTCCGTGGATCTGGAGGTGATCTCCAGGCAGTCGGGTAACGGCTGGTCGCTGATCATCAACGAGTGGTAGCGGGTCGCCCGAATCGCATGTGCCTGGGTGTGGTCATAGACGCCCTTGCCATCGTTCTCGATCGTGCTCACCTTGCCGTGCATCACGTGCGGGGCCCGGCAAACCTGGGCACCGAAGGCCAGGCCGATGGCCTGGTGACCCAGGCACACACCCAACAGCGGCAGGCGTCCCTGAAAATGCCTGATCACTTTGATGTAGCCCACGTCGGCCGGATGCCCAGGCCCAGGGCCCAGCACGCAGAAGTCCGGCGAGAACGCTTCAATGCGCTGGATGAGGTCCGGGACGTCGTGACGCTCGACGTGGGTTTCCAGCCCCAGTTGTTCCAGGTACTGGCTGATGATGAAGACGAAGCTGTCGTAGGCGTCGATCAAGAATACTTTCACAGTGCGATCTCCTGGCCGGTCACTGCCCGATAGACGGAACCCATCTTGTACAGCGTCTCTTTCCATTCAAGTTCAGGCACCGAATCGGCCACCACGCCGGCGGATGCACGTAAGTGGTACGTGCCCTCGTCGAAAACCGTCGAGCGAATGCACAACGCGGTGTTGACGCTGCCATCGAAGCCGACCAGGCCAAGGGCCCCGGCATAAATGCCCCGGCGGTTGCTCTCCATCCCCTCGATCAGCTCCATCGCCCTGACCTTGGGCGCGCCGGACATGGTGCCCGCAGGGAACGAGGCCTTGATCACGTCGTAGGCATCCAGGCCCGGGCGCAGCAAGCCGCGAACGTTCGACACCATGTGGTAGAGGTGCGAGTACTCTTCCACCAGCATGAACTCATCGACCTCCAGCGAACCGGCCTGGCACACGCGACCGATATCGTTGCGACACAGGTCGATGAGCATCAGGTGCTCGGCGCGCTCCTTCTCGGAGCGGGTCAGCTCCAGGACCAACTCAGTCGGATCGACGCCAGGCTTCTTGCCCACGGTGCCGGCGATCGGGCGCATCTCGATCAAGTCGTCCTTGATCCGCACGAACAGCTCGGGACTGGCGCCGATCAGGTCGATGCCGCCTATGTGGGCCAGGTACATGTAGGGGGAAGGGTTGCGCAGGCGCAGGTTCTGGTACACATCGAACGGCGAAACCTGCGAGCGGATGCGAATCTCATGGCCGAGCTGGATCTGGTAGACGTCGCCGGCGCGAATGTGCTCCATCGCCACTTCGACACGCTCGACGAATTGCTCCGGGGTCACCGTGCGTTCTTCCTCGAAGCCCTCAGGGTACGGTAGCGGAGCCAGCGCCTCGGCTGCCGGGGTTGTGCTCAGGAAGGGGTAGTCCTCCAACGTACGGGGCGACCACAGATCGTGGTTGTTGATCAGGGTTTCGACGATGCCATTGTTGTAGAAATAAACCAGGGTCTGATAGACCGACAGGGCAATGAGCGGGTAGTCGTAGGTCTGTTTGGCCAGATCGGGAAGTCGCTCGATCAGGCGAACGCAGTCGTAGGAGAAATAGCCGAAGAAGGCCAGGCTGACAGGGGCATTGGAGGCAGGCTGGAACGTTGCCTGGATAGCCCGGAGCAGATTCCACGCCACCTCGCTGTCGGGTAGATGGATCTTGTGTTCCCAGTCGACCTGCATGCCCGCTTGCCGCAGGCTGGCGGACAAATGTTCACACAGGGCGGCGCAGCCTCGCAGTTGGGCCTGGCCCTCATCGATACACACTTCGAAAAGCGGTTCGAGGCCGATGATCGTCGCCCGGCGATCACGGCTTGGGCCGGACAGTGATTCAAGAATGAAAACAGACTCGCGACCCAGTTGTTCCAGTGCATTCGCATATATGCCAAGTGCATCCGTAGGTCGACGTTCTTCGCGGCGAAGAACATTCACGGCAATTAAATTTTTATTCACGGTTAATACCATTTTCAAGGTGCAACGATTCAGGCACTCGATTAAGAGAGCGCCACGGGAATATAAAGCGCGCAGGCACTTTAAATAGGTGTTGACGGATATTCTGAATAGACGGGGCGGACGCTGTTCATGTCGCGCGCACTAAAAAGCTTGCAATGGATTGCAGCCAATTGTTGCGCAGGGCACAAGGCGCGAGCGCCTTCGATTTCAGAGGGGAAAGATCAGGACGTTGCTGGCAGGCAGCAGACAGGCTCTGGTCTTCGCTAGATTAGCGACGCCAGATATTGCTTTTGAAGATGGCCAGAATGGCCCGGGAACAGCTGTCGGGATAGCTGTGGGAGGAACTGATAGCAGAAAGGTGATAGTACATTTTTAGACATCCCAGTCTTGGCTAAGCACTGCGGGAATAATGGGCAGTGCGGCGAAATTACCAGCGTGCCCTGGGGCTGTCAACTGCTGAGGGAATATTAATCCTTCATTCACTTCTGAATGTCGGCGGGGCGAAGCGCTATTCCTACGCGTATGTAACCGCGCGTGCTTTTAACAAGAAACTCGTGCGCGCACAACTGTGGGATAGCGCAGCTGGGTATTTATAAGTTTTGTTACTAACGTAGCGGCCGTTGAGTTCCAGTAACCCATCAAACTTGAGCGGCTGAAATGAAAGAGCATTTAGAGACATTCAAGAAACGATACGATCCGATTCATCAGGCCTATTGGACCGACGTCCTCAGTGACACCGAGCTGGCGGCCTGGCACCAGGCACAGTTGCGGGAAGTGGTCGGCCACGTGAAGCGGTCTTCGCCGTTTTATTCCAGGCACCTTGCCCAAGTCGACGAGCGTTCGCTGACCTTGGATGACCTCGCTACCTTGCCATTCACGACCAAGGATGATCTGCGCGAGGCAGGCTTCGACATCTTGTCCGGCCCGCTGGAAGACAGCATCTTCTATTACGAGACCACGGGGACCACCGGGCCCGCCACGCCATGCCCGCGGGACCGCAAGGAAAGCTACGCGAGCAATCGCCAGCTGGCGATGGCCTACCAGGCCGTGATGGAAAAGCATTTCCCGGGCGAAAAGACCGTGGTCGGCATCATGGGACCTACTGAGGTCCATTCCTTCGGTGACACCCTGGGCGATGTCTGCACCCAGCTCGACCTGTGCAATGCCAAAATCTGGCCGCATTCACCGGTGATCGGCTGGCCCAAGGCACTGCAACTGCTCAAGGACCTGCGGATCGGCGTGCTCGCATCGGCGCCGGGGCTGTTGCTGGCCATGGCCAAGGAAGCCGAGCGCCAAGGCTTGAACCCACGCGAGGACTTCGCCCTGCGCGCGTTCATGATGAGCGGCGAGCTGTGCACGCCTGCGTTGAAGAACAACCTCTACAGCCTGTGGGGCGCACAGGCCTACAACAGCCTGTATGGCTCCCAGGAGGCGATGATCATCGCGGCCTGCAACGCCAACGACCAGTTGGTGCCGCACCGTCTCAACTACATCATCGAAGTGCTCGATCCCAAGTCCGGGGAAAGCCTGGGCTGCACCGGCGACGGTGAGTTGTGCGTGACCATGCTGATTCCTGGCAGCAAGCCGTTGATTCGCTACCGCACGGGCGACCTGGTCTCGATCCAGTCGCGCCCCGGCTATGGGCAATCGATGCGCCAGACCGTCAAGGTCGTCGGTCGGGTGAAGGATGCCGTGCAACTGAACGATCGCGCCTTCTCGGCCGCACAGATCGAGCAGGCGCTGCTTGAAGGCGTCGAACAATGCCTTGGTTACCAGATCATCCTCAGTCGCGCCAATGATCGCGACACCGTCATCGCCAAGCTGGAAATGTCGCGCTTCTTCGAGGGCGATCGTGGGCGTCTGGTGCTGCTGATCAAGGAGCGCCTGCGCGAACGGCTGGGGGTCGATGCGACGATCATGGTGGTGGGCGATCTGGCCGAGCACGTGAACCTTGGCAGTTGGTTCAGTTGGAAAGAAGCGCGCATAGTCGATCAGCGTCAAGGCCTGTGAGGTCAGCGATGAGCCTGTCTGTTCGCGTGATCGACCACGCCAATGAACTGTTCGAGTCCGTCCGGCAACTCAGGAGTCGCTACCTGGGGACCAATCCGGCACGGGAGGATGACTTCGAGCGCAGGGAGCAGGTGCGCGACGCCTTGTCCTATCACCTGGTCTACCTGGACAAGGACGAAGTGGTCGGGACGTTGCGCGTCACGCCGCTGGGTCATGGCTTGAGCTTCGTCGAGCGAGCGGTCGACGTGCAGGCCTATTTCGAACAATCGACGGATGCTTTCGATGCCAACCGCCTGGTGCTGGATGAGCGATACCGCGGCGGTCGGCACCTGCGCATGTTTCTCCTGCAAGCGGCCATTTGGCTGAAAGCCAACACCCACCTGCGATTCATCTCGGCACTGTGCCGCGGCCAATTGGCTGCGCTCTATGTCGGCCTGGGCGGGCGCGTGCTGGTGGACGACGTTACCTGGACCGGGGAACAGGTCGAGCGGCGCTACAGCCTCGTGTACCTGGAACTCGAAAGTGTTTACCTCAATGTTAAAGGAGCCAATTGAAATGCAAGCATTCTTCAAGGAACTGGACACTATCGTCGAAGCGGGCTGGGCCCAGATCAAGCAGGGCGCCTACTGGAAATTCAGCCTGGACAACCCGACGCCGCCAGCCCTCTACCAACAGCTCATGCTGCAGGTCTACCACTACACCCGCTACAACTCGGTGAACCAGGCCGCCTGCGCCTACAGTGCCAATCCAGAGGACACGACGCTGTTGCGCTTCGTCTACAAGCACGCCTTGGAAGAGCTGGGCCACGAGCGCATGGTGCTGCGTGACCTGGAGTCGGTCGGGCTGCTGCCGCAGGCCATGCCGGCACCCCTGGCGCCGACCCAGGCACTGATCGCCTTTCTCAACGATGTGGCTATCCGCAAGGGGCCGATCGCTCGCCTGGGCTACAGCTACTGGGCCGAGGACGTCTACGAGCACATCCAACCGATCCTGGAGCGGTTCCGCGCCGACCTGGGCTTGAAGGATGAGCAGATGACCTTCTTCGTCGCCCACTCGACCATCGACGAGAAGCACGCCGAGGAAGTGCGTGTGGCGATGCAGCGTGCGGTGAAGACCGAAGAAGATCGTCGTCAGATCAAGGAAGTGGCCCGGGTCACGCTGTGGCTGACCGGACAGTTGATGGAAGAGGCGTTGCGCGCCTACCTGGCTGGCGAAGAAGGGTTGCGGGAGGCGTCCTGAATCATGAATCTGACAATCATTGTCGGGTCAAGCCGACCTTGTGGTGTCAGTGCACGGGTGGTGGCGCTGGTGCGCCGCCACCTGGGCGAGGAGGTCGCGGTCGATGACATCTGGCTCAAGGATTACCGGATCGACTACTGCGACGCCGACAACGCCTGCTCCGATCAGGACTGCCAAGTGCAGGACGACGTCGGGCAGTTGGTGGCGCGGCTGGACCGCGCCGATGCGGTGCTCTATCTCCCCGTCATGCATGCCTACGGCATCAACAGTCGCTTCCAGGCGTTTCTGGAGCGAGTCGGCTATGGCTTCCTGCGGCCACGGGAGCGTCCGCTGCGCGACAAGCTCGCGGCGATTGCGGTCGTCGGCCGACGCTATGGACACACGGCGGTTTTCTCCCAGGTCGCGCTGAATGTCCTGCTCAACAAAATGATTCTGGTCGGCTCGGGGTTTCCGCCGTGCTTCCAGACCCAACTGGCCCACGATCCTGAAGCGGAACAGGCCCTGCGCGAGACATTGGACCGGCTCTGTGAGCATCACTGTCGACTTAACCCACCAGCTCTTGCGACAGGCAAGCCGGAAAGAATCCTGCGGCCCATTCAATTTCAGAAGGGATAACTGACATGCCATTGAAAGATTCATTGCTCGCGTTACTGGTCGCGTTTCTCTGGGGCGCGCAGGTTACCGCAGTGAAAATCGGCGGCGCCGAGTTGCCGCCTATCCTCATGGTCGCGATGCGCTACGCGATCATGGCGCTGTTTCTCCTGCCGCTGCTCAAGCGCGTCAAGCGTGAACAGTTGGCGTCCGTGGCCCTGATCGCCACGATTACCGGGACCTTGCATTTCGGTTTGCTGTATTGCGGTATCGCCCGGGTTGATGCCTCGACTTCGGCGATCATTTATCAATTGGCGGCACCGTTTACCCTCGTCCTGGCATTCGCGTTATTGGGGGAAGTCCTGAAACCGCGACTTCTGGCGGGCATCATGCTGGCGTTCGCCGGTGTCCTGGTGCTACTGGCCACGCCATCGGCGGGCGGGACGTTCATCGGCATGTTGCTGGTGGCGCTGGCGGCCTTGGCATTCGCTACAGGGTCAGTGTTGACCAAGCGTCTCGGGCCCCTGGATCCGCTGGCCTTGAGTGCCTGGACGGCGGTCATCGCCGCACCGCAACTGTTGCTGTGGTCGTTCGTCCAGGAAGGCGAGCAATGGACACGCGTCTACACGGCCAGCGCCCAGGCGTGGTGGGCGGTGCTCTACACCGCGCTCAGTGGTGGTTTGCTGGGGTTCGGCCTGTGGTTCTGGTTGCTCGGTCGCAACTCAATGCAGCAACTGAGCCCTTACCTGCTCCTGGTGCCGGTGTTCGCGATCGCGGTCAGTCAAGTCATGCTCGCCGAAGGCTTCAGCCAGCGCCTGGTGATCGGCGCCGTGTTGACGCTGTCAGGTGTGGCGCTGTGCCAACTGCGCCTGCCGGCAAGATTCTTCCTCAAGGCGGCTAACAAAGGACAAGGAGTGGCGGATGAACCGCGTTGATCGACTGCTGCTCGGCACCTTGCGCCTGGTCCACCGCTGGCAGTTCGGTTTGAAGCTGCGCTGGCACACCGGTACACATGGACGCTTGGCTTATCTGCAAAGCCCCGCACGGCAACAGCGCAGGACGCTGGTCATGCTCCATGGCTTAGGCGCCAGCAAGGATCAGTGGGGCCCTGCGATGCTGGGCATGGCGCGCCATCATCCTTGCGTTTTCGTCGATTTGCCGGGGCATGGCCAATCCGTGTACGAGGCGGGGGCTGGCTTTGGACCCCAGGCAATGCTGGCGGAACTCGAAGGCTTGCTGGGAACGCTCGTCGACGGTCCCTTCGTGCTGGTCGGCAGCTCTTTGGGCGGGTGCGTGGCCGGCCTGTATGCCGCCAAACACCCGCAGCGTGTCAGTCACTTGGTCTTGCTGGCACCGGCCGGTCTGGGCGAGCAAGCGCTAGGCCCCATGCTCAAAGCCAGCCTGCAAGGGGCGGGGACGGTGTTTGGCTATCGTACGGTCGAGGAGATGAAGCGCTTCTGGAGCCTGGTGTTCATGGCGCCGCCCAAGGTAGGAGGGCGCTTGGCCCAGGCCATGGCGGCCAGCGGCAGGTCGAGGTTTGCTGCGGTGCAGCGGGTCGTCGAGGATTTTCGCCGCGAAGGCCTGGACGTGCTTCTCGAACGGCTTCCGCAGATCGCTTCGAGGACGCTGGTGATCTGGGGGCGGCATGACCAGGTGTTCCTGCCTGCAGCCCTGGAGACCCTGCTCCAGCAACTGCCCGACGCCCGTGGCCAGGTCATCGAGGATTCCGGGCATGTGCCCTATCTTGAACGGGGGACCGAGGTCGCCGCGGCCATCACAGGGTTCATATCAACGTCCTGTACCGGGGAGGCTGGATCATGCTCGAAGTGATTGCCAGCACCCGCAGTGATATGTCCCCGGCCCTGTTCAAGGCACTGGCTCGCTACCGGTATGAAGTGTTCGTCAAGGACCTCGGCTGGGCGTTGCCCTGCGCCGAGGGCTTAGAGGTGGATGCTTTCGATCGACCGGATACGGTGTATGTCCTGGCCCGCGACAGCAGGCAGGAAATCGTCGGATGTGCGCGCTTGATTCCTACCGATCGTCCCTTTTTGTTGGGGGAGGTGTTCCCCCAGTTGATGGGCGACATTCCGTTGCCGTCCTCAAGTACCGTCTGGGAGCTATCCCGGTTCGCCAGCGGGCATCTTTTGTCGCGACGCGCACATCGGGCCTGGCACGACACAATATGGCTGATGAGCCGCGCAGACCCTTGGCGCACGTCGGTTGATTGCATTCAGCGCGCCGGGAAACGAGCGCCTGCTCAGGCGCATGGGGGTCAGCACTCACAGGATTGCGGGGCCGCAGATGGTCGATGACTTACCAGTGGTGCCTTTCTGGATCAATGTAACGGGCTACAGTAACCGTATAGCGGCAGCGCCGAGAAAGAGCGAAGTGTCCGCCCGAGCCTAGGTCGCGATCCGGTGTTCATGCGCTCTGCGGCGGGACTTGGGAACGACTCAACGCAGGTGCCAGCCCAACTGAGCTGAAATCTGCTGCGTGGCTTCCATCAGTTGCTTGACGTAGTCCTGCTTCAATTCTTCCCTGAAGGCAAAACAGGGGAATGAAACGCTCATGCCGCCGATCACGTGCCCAAAGCGGTCTCGAATCGGCGCCGCCAGGCAGCGCATGTTGTCTTCGAACTCTTCATGGTCTTCTGCATAGCCTTGTCGGCGAACGGTTTGCAGTTCTTCCAGATACGCTTCGACGCTGGTCAGGGTGTTGGCCGTGCGCGCATCAACAAAGTGCTTCAGACTTTGCCGGAACGTACCGGAAATCTGCGAGTCGGTGAGCGGAAAGAAACGCCTCGATTTCCAGAGCAGTACTTCTTGCCGTCCCGGTAACACCGATCAAGGTGGCCGAGGCTGAACCTGTCCAATCACCATAACCGACCAGCCATAGCTTTCGCTC
The DNA here is from genome assembly GCF_059758795.1 of Pseudomonas sp. GQ91. Classification (NCBI taxonomy): domain Bacteria; kingdom Pseudomonadati; phylum Pseudomonadota; class Gammaproteobacteria; order Pseudomonadales; family Pseudomonadaceae; genus Pseudomonas; species Pseudomonas sp. GQ91. Next base: position 233,446 of record NZ_JCAXED010000004.1, on the reverse strand, counting down.
GGTCATCGATTGAGTACCTGCGATGTCGATTCGACTCTCCGTATTAAGAGCCTTCAGTGAGCTTAGATGATGGACTGCAGGACGAAATCCGGTGCGCCAGAACGCGATGGCTTGCCTTGGAATTTCTTTTTTTGCTCTTGATAGACCCAAAGAACAAGTCCAGAATTAAGTCTTTTCCTGCCTCGGCAAGAAAAGAAGCCCCTTAAATTTCAACGAGTCGGACGCCAGATGCGAGTCTCGTTTCCCGCTCCAAATATTGCGCTGCAGAGTTCCACATAATTCTGTAAGCGATTGAAATCAGGACCTTCGGGTCCTTTTTTCGTTCCAGCGGGACCCACTGGAATCCAGTTCCATCCAGTGCTTTTAAGTCCCGATTTAAGTCCAGAATGAGGATCTTGGATTTGGATGTGCACTGAATCGGTTTTTTGCTGGAGCAGCTTGGATTGCGAGACGAGCATCTTGCCCTGACTCTGTTCAGGCGCTCGCGATGGCACTCTCAGAAATGACAGTTCGGCACGCCCGAATCACTGGTAACGACTACATCCTCGGTGACAGTGATGGTCTCGCACTCAATGTGACGGCCAGCGGCGGAAAAGTCTGGCTCTTCCGCTACTACTGGGCAGGCAAGCAGCAACGCATGTCCTTGGGCCGTTACCCACAAATCTCCCACAAAAAAGCACGTACTCGACGTGACGAGGCGCTCGCCATAGCGTTGTCCTGCGGCCTCAAGCAAACTGCGGAAGCCAAAGTGCGAGCTGCGGAAACAGGATCAATAGTGCGATCAACAGTAGCAACACGACACAGAAAGGCAGGGCCCCGTACACGACGTCAAGGAAGTTGCCTTTGTTGCGGATGCTCTGCACCACAAACAGGTTCATCCCGAATGGCGGAGTTATCTGGCCCATTTCGCACAGGATGATGAGGATCACGCCAAACCACAGGGGATCAAAGCCCAGTGCCACGATGACCGGTACCACCAGCGGTGCTGTGGTGATCAACATGGCCAGCGTATCCATGAAGCAGCCCAGGATAATGTAGAACAGGATGATGGCCAGTAGCGTGCCCATCGGTGACATATTGAGGTCGGTCACAAAGCTGACCAGGGTGGCGGTCAACCCGATGGACGACAGCACGAAATTGAGGAAGAACGCCGACAGGGTAATGAACAGGATCATTCCGGTGGTGCGCAGGGTGGATTCAAACGCCCGACCCAGACTCTGCCAGGTGAATGCGCGGCGCCACAGGCCCAGGGAAAACGCGGCGATGACGCCTAACGCGGCCGACTCGCTGGCGGTCGCGAAGCCACTGTAGATCGCGCCGACGACCAGCACGAAAATCAGCAGCGGTGGCAGCAGGTCCGGAATGCTCGCCCGTCGTTCTGCCCAGGTTGAATGTTCCTTCCTGCCACCCAGTCCTGGTCGGACCAGGCAGGCCACCACGATCATCGTCACGAACATCAAGCTGAGCAGAATCCCCGGTATCGTCGCGGCGAGGTACAGCTTGGGCACCGACAGATTGGCGATCAGCGCGAACAGAATCATGTTGATCGACGGCGGAATCAAAATACCCAGGGTGCCACCAGCGGCGATCGAGCCAAGGAATAGCGGGGCGGAGTAGCCTTTGCGTTCCTGCTCCGGCAGGGCAAGGGTCGAGATGGTCGCGGCGGTGGCCACGCTGGAACCGCTGGTGGCCGAAAACAGCGCCGAGGCGCCAATGTTCGCGTTCATCAAGCCGCCGGGCAGCCACGATAGCCACTTGGAGACGGCGCCATACATACGCCCGGCAACGCCTGAGCACACCAGCAGCTCGCCCATGAGGATGTACAGCGGAATGGCCACCAGGAGAAATTCGGCGCTGGTACTCCAGGCGATTTCGCCCATGGCGTTGCTCAGCGGCAACGTCGAAAACAGCTCAGACAACGACATGCCCAGCAGGCCGACGCTGACAGCCGCGGCCACGCTCAGGCCTAGCAGGGCCAAAAGAGTGAAAAGAGTAAAGGCCAGCATCTAACGTTCTCCAGTGGACGGCGAAGTCGTGAACCCCGGGACGGGGTGGTGAGTTTCTTCCTGAATATCCTCTTCGACGGAATTGATCCCGATCAGGGTGCTGACCGCCGCCCATCGTTGCTGGTGCAGCCGGCTGAGGCTGGTGCAGGCCAACACCACAATGGTCAGGGCAAAAAAAACATAGCCTGCGAACCAGATGGATTGCGGCAGCCACTGAGGAATCTGCAGCGGGGTGGTGGAGATCGAACGGTACTGGATGGAATTCCACAGCACGCCGCCGGCGTGGAATAGCAGGGTGCCGACGAAAAGCGCCATGCCGCCCAAGGCCAGCAGGTCCAGCGAGACCCTTTTTTTGAGCGAGAGTCGCGCGTAGAGAATGTCGACCCGGATGTGCGAGCGTTTCAGCAGGGCGACGGGAAAGGCCCAAGTGCTGACAATGGCCAGGACATAACCGGCTATTTCGTCGGCGCCACCCATGGACACGCCGATGGTTTTGCGCAGGATCAGGTCGATGCCGATCATCAACGCGGTGCCCATCAGCGCGATTCCGCCGACCCAGGAGCTGAGCCGGGCGACGCTGTTTACAAGCCTGATACCAGACGATTCGGAAGGTTTCATAACGCGGTTCTCCGCAAGCGGGATGAGTTCATGGCGCGAAAAGGCAGGTTTCGCAGGCGCGGTCAGGGCGTTTCCAGGCGCACGCCCATGGCCTTGCCGGCGGTGGCGTTCCAGCGCTCGACGCAGGGCGTCCCGCAGCGTTTGCCCCAGTTGTTGGCGATGTTGAGCACGGCGTCCTGAAGCACCTGCCTTTCGGCGGGCGTCGGGGTTTGAACTTGCATGTTTGCGGGGTGATGAATCTGGCAGTCAGGGGCGCCGATGTTGCAGGCCAGGGCAAAGCGATTTTCTGTGCCGGTTTCTTCCCACGCGCGCGCTTCCAACACTCGGGATTGTTCTTCGAGCAAGCGTTGTACCGGCTCGGGCAACGCTTGCCAGCGCTTGAGGCCGATGGCATAAAAACCGATCGACCAGTCCACCGGCAGGTTGTAGAGATGGTTGGCCACGTCGTACCAGCGAGCGGCATTGCCTGAGCCAATGCCGCTCACCGCGCAGTCAATGACGCCGGTCTGCATGGCGGTCACGACTTCGGCGAATGGCAACGTCATGGGCGAGCCGCCGAGTGCCTTGACCATGTCGGACATGTTGCGGCCGCGAACCCGAATCTTGCGGCCCTTGAGGTCGTCGATCGATGACACAGGCGTGCGGCAGAAAAACACCTGCGCCGTGTAGGGAATGGTCGCCAACAGTTTGATGCCATGACGCTCGGCCATGCGTTCGGCCAGCACCGGTTTGAAGGCCGTCGAGACGCGATGGGCGGTGTCGATATCGGCCGCCATGCCCGGCAGATCGATGCCTTCGAAAAACGGGTCATCGCCGGCGACGAAGGCAAACACCCCCATGCCGATTTCAACCGCGCCGGAGCGAATCAGGCGCACCATCTCGGGACCTTTCAGGCCGCTTTCCGAAAGGCCTCTGACCCGAGCCGTGAGCATCCCGCCAGAACTGTCGGACAGCGCGACGTTCCAGAACGGCTTTTCCACCGCGCGGAAGGTGTAGTTGTGGCTGCCGCCGCCAACCACATTGAAGTGAGTGGGTGGCACGGTTTCCGCCAGCGCGGCGCAGGGGAGCAGGCCACTGAGCATGGCCAGAATCCAGGGTCCCATCTGATACGGTTTCATGGTAGTCCTTTTGTTTTTTTGAGGTGGCTACATGGCAGAAACGGAACAGCAACATGAACGGGAATTTTGTTGTTCAGGATCGGCGCTGAATGGCAGCGTCGATGATGGAGCGCGAGCCTACGACATCCGGGAACTTCTCGCCGTTTGCCAGGCGCGCCAGGGTGATTTTTTCATGTGCCTGAAATTCGATGGCCCGCCGTGCCAGGGCGAGCACCTGCCCGGGGGTAATCACCACAATGCCGTTCTCATCGGCGACCACTGCATCACCGGGATGCACCACCACACCGCCGCACTGGATCGTCGTACAAAACTCGCCTTCCTCACCCTTGACCCGCGTAGTGATGGCGCTGGCACCCCAGGACCAGATCGGCACACCCTGTTCGCGCAACTCCCCCAGATCGGTGACGAAACCATCAATGATGATCCCGGCGATGCCGGCCTGCCTCGCGGCGTAAGCCATTGCACCGCCCATGGCGGCGGTCACCCGTTCGCCGCAGCGATCCACTACGAGGAAATCACCGGGCCGCGCGCAGCCCATGGCGTAATGCAGAATCCCGCCATCCGCCCCGGGCATTCTTACAGTGATGGCCGTGCCCACCGCTCTAACATCCTGGAAGTGAGCCTTTATCCGGGTATCCAAGATGCCGTTGGTAATGAAATGGCCGATGGTGGCGGGTTCGGCGTCTAGAAGAACTGAAAGTTCTTCGCTGGTGATTTGCTGTGGCAGTTCTTCAATAATATACATGCGCTCATTTACTTGTTTTTGATGAATGTCTGATACATTGAGTCCATCCTAACAAGCAGGATTTTGAGGCGATAATAAAAATCAACGCGACAAGTCCAGGACAATTTTTATCATGAGAATTACCCTGATGCAGATCGAGGCGTTCTATTGGACTGCCCGGTTAGGAGGCGTGCATGCCGCGTCTCGCCATCTACATCTAACGCAACCGGCCATTTCCTCGCGAATACGGGAAATGGAGTCTTTGTTGAGCGTCAAACTGTTCGACCGCAGCAAGCAACGCATGATCATCACCGCCGATGGCCTGATCGCCCTGCAACATGCTGAGCTGGCGCTGAACAACAGCGTCAAGCTCGAGCAGTTCGCTGCCAAACAAAAGCAGAATCGCCGCTTGCGTCTGGGGGCCGATGAGTGTTCGGCGATGGTCGGGCTGACGGCGGTGATTGCCGAGATCAAGGCACATTTCCCAGAAATCACCCTCGAAATCACCATTGATGTGGGGGCGGTGCTCAATCAGAAGCTCAATGACCACGAGCTGGATCTGGCGCTGTTGACTAACCCGATGACGAAAGATGAGGTCACCGACATCTTTTTAGGCTGGATGACATTTCAGTGGGTGGCTGCCGCGCAATTGGACATCGAAGAGGGTGCGTTTCTACCGGAACATGCCTGTGCTTACCCCATCGTCACGCATTCCGCCCCCTCGACCCTGTACTCGGTGGTTGAGCGATGGTTGAAAGAGGGCGGTAATGTGTCCGAGGCGTTCCATTCGAGTAATTCCCTGGCGTTTATCGCGAAAATGATCTCGGCCGGGTACGCGATTGGCATTCTTCCCGTGCCATTGATCCGGGATATGTTGGCGGTTGATTTGCTGAAGATATTGCCGTGCAATCCGCCGATTGAACCGGCGCGGTTCTGTTTGTCTTATGTAACGGAAAGGCCTGATGTGCAACTTGACGAGTTAGTTGCGCTTGCCCGGGAGACCTTGTTGCGTCAGAACTTTCTGGTCAACTAATAACTTGCAGGCAGATCATAAAGACCGAATCAGGTTAATTGATTCGGCCTTTGGTTTAATCGCAGTTGATGAACGTGGCCGCCGGGTTATTCCGCTCGCAGCAACTTTTGAATATCGGCGATCTGCTGCCCGGCCCGGTTCAGCCAGGACAGATCGCTGCCCATCAGCAACATGTCTACGCCCATCTCCAAAAGCCGCCGGGATGTTTCTGCGTCGGCGGGGAAGCAGGGCACCATGACCTGGATCGAACGCTGATGACATTTCTCGATCAGGAGTGCCAGGCGTTGCTGGACTTCCGGATGGCCCAATCGATAGTCCACCGGCAACTGGCGGGACAACGAGTAATCCGCCGGGCCAAAATGCACGGCGTCAATGCCTTCGACATCGAGAATTTCATCGATATTGTCGAAGAACTCGTAGCTCTCGGCCATGGGCACTATCACGCTGCGGGCGTTCTCGGCCTCGGTGTAAAGGGCCCAGTCAAACCCCGGACCCGCGTAGTTCGCCGAGCGAACCGAGCTGTCACCGCCACGACGTCCAAGCGGTGGAAATTTGCTGCAGCGGATGATGTCGCGCATCTGCACGGCAGTGTGTACCTGCGGCACGATGACCCCCGAAGCGCCCATCTCCAGAGCTTTGCGGATGTCCCATTCAAGGGTGCCACGCACCCGTACCAGGCTATGAATGCGCGCGTGGTTAGCCGCCAGAATCAATTTCTCCATGTCCCGGTCGACACCCAGGGCGGTGTGTTCGGCATCAATAAAAACGAAGTCCAGCCCCCAGTTGCCAGCGACCTCGATGGCCATGCAGGAGGTGCTGTAGATGTTCATGCCGAACGTCGGACCTTCCGCCATTCGATTTTTCAGTGACGCGATCTTGTTGTGCATTGCAATTACCTGACCTGCGTTATCGGTGGCTGGCGCTTCAAAGGCGATAGGTTTCTGGCATACGGTCGCGGAAGGGATGGATCTCGAACACCCCAGGGTCGCGTATCAACGACTTGTCGCGTGCCTTGGCTAGGTCGATCTCGACGCTGTATACCCCGTCTTCCTCGCCCGCGCGGATCAAGGTTTTGCCGGAAGGTTCGATGATGTGGCTCATGCCGATAAACTGCATGCCACCGTCCATGTCGTTACGGTTTGGCGCGACGAAGTAGACGATGTTTTCAGCCGCGCGCACGGTGCTGAAAATGTCCGGCAGTAGGCGCGCCTGCTCGGGCCAGGCGGCCGGTAGGATGACGATATCGGCACCTTCCAGGGCCAGGGTGCGAATGACCTCGGGAAAGCGGATTTCGTAGCAGATTGCCAGGCCGATACGCCCGATATCTGTGGTGAAAACCGGTGCTGTCCATTCCTGCGGCCGGTCAGTGAAACGGTCGCCAATCATGAACGGCAGGTGGCGCTTGCGATGCAGGCCGACGACGCCTTTGGGACCGATCAGCGCAGCGGTGTTGAAGATCAGGTCGTCGTGTTTCTCGTAGAAGCCGACGACCAGGTAGATGCCGGTTTCAGCGCTGACCGCGAGCAGAGGGTCGAGAGCATCAAGGCTGATGGCGCCTTTCTCCAGGTCTTCGCGGCTGTCGAAAGAGCCTCCGGTCAACAGACATTCGGCGAAGGCGATCAGACGCGAGCCTTCGTTTGCTGCCTGGCGCGACAGCTCGGCGACTTTCTCGATGGTTTGTGTCGGGTTGCCGGCAACCGGGTGGATCTGTGCGACGGAAATCTTCATGGGTTTGGTTCCTCTTGATTGGTAGGTGTGCGTCGGTGCAATGCGACGCTCAGCGCGGGGCCGAGCGTGGGACGAGGGTCGTTATTGCGCCTGGTAATCCACCGCCTCGTAGACTTTTTTCAGCAGTTGGGGGTTGATCTGTGCGGCGTATTTTTCGATCACCGGACGGACTTTTTGCTGAACGCGGGCGATTTCTTCAGGGGGCAGGTCGTTGACCTTCATGCCGGAGCTTTCAAGCTCGGCAATCGCCTTGCTGTCCGCGGCGCGGGAGATCTGCCGCTGTTCAATCCGCACTTCCAGGGCGACCTCCGTCAGCAGCGCTCTCTCGTCGGGGTTCAGCGTGTCCCAGAAAGGCTTGCCGATCAGCACGATCTGCGGGTTGTAGTTGTGACGCGTCAGGCTCAGGTATTTCTGCACTTCGTTGAACTTCGAGGCGAGGATCAACGCCGCCGGGTTTTCCTGGCCGTCCACGGTGTGGGTCTCCAGTGCGGTGTGAACTTCGGTGAAGGGCAGGGGCGTCGGGTTTGCCCCAAGCGCCGACCACACGTCAAGGAACAACGGCGATTGTTGAGCGCGAATCTTCAGGCCGGCGAAGTCTTCGAGCTTCTGCACCGGTCGCACGTTGTTGGTCAGGTTGCGCACGCCCAGTTCCCAGAACGCCAGGCCCACGAGCTTCTTCTCCGGCAACTGATCGATCAGCATTTTGCCGACTTCGCCATCGAGCATCGCATCGACCTTGGCGGTATCGGTGTAGATGAACGGGAAATCGAGAATGCCGAAATCGGTCACGTGATTGAGCATCAGGCCGGCATTCCAAGTCATCATTTCCACCACGCCGCCCTGTAACGAGGAGAGCACCTGGACGTCACCGCCCAACACGCCATTGGGGAAGGTGCGAACCTTGATCTTGCCGCCGCTGCGTTCATTGACCTTCTTGGCAAACAGCTCCATGCCGATCGCCGGTGGCGTGCCTTTGGGGCTGGTGGCCGCGAATTTGATGGTGCGGGCGCTGTACTCGGCGGCGAAGCTTACGCTGCTGGCCAGCAGCAGGGCAGCCATCACGCTCAGGTGCTTTTTCATGGTTATTCCTCTCTTCTTGTTTGATGTTTTAGTGGGCGAACCATTGGGCTGGAACCGTGACCAGTTGAGGAAACATCACCAGCAGGAAGAGCACGATGATTTCGGCAATCAGGAAAGGGAAAGTGCCTTTGAGCAGCGCTTCGTAACGCATCTTGCCAATGCCGCAGACCACGTTGAGCACCGTGCCCACGGGCGGCGTTATCAGGCCGATGGAGCAATTGATCATGAACAGGACGCCAAAGTAGATCGGGTCGATGTTTGCGGCAGTGACCACGGGTACCAGAATCGGTGCCAGCAGCAGCGCCGTCGGTGTCAGGTCCATGACCATGGAGATCACCAGGATCAGGAGCATCAGGACCACGATCAACAATTTCGGGTTGTCCATGACCGGCTGAATCAGGTCGATGATCTGTCCGGGGATGTCGGCGATAGTGATCATCCAGGCCGGGATCGATGCCGCAGCCACCAGGAACATCACGGCGGCAGTGGTTTTTCCGGCGCGCAGCAACAGTTCGGCAAAGGATTTCAGGCTCAGCTCACGGTAGATCAGCGACGACACCAGCAGCGCATAGACACTCGCCACGGCCCCGGCTTCGGTGGGCGTCACCACGCCAAAGCGCAGGCCCGCCACGATGATCACCGGCAGCATGAGCGCCCAGATGCTGTCGACGAACGTCTTCATGCGCTCCTTGCCGGAGGCCTTGGGGCTCAGTTGCACGTCGTTGTCACGGCGCGATACCAGCCACCAGGCGATGACCAGCGCCATGGCAATCATCAACCCCGGTACGATCCCCGCGAGAAACAACTTGGTGATCGACAACCCAGAGGCGACTCCCAGTACCACAAAGCCAATGCTCGGCGGAATTATCGAACCCAGCACCGAGACCGAAGCGATCAGACCGCCGGATCGATTACGGTTGTATCCGGCGATGACCATCATCGGCAACAACAGTGCAGTCAGTGACGCGGCGTCGGCCAGCGCCGAACCGGACAGGCTGGAAAGCAGCACGCCGGCAAAAATGGTGACGTAGCCCAGCCCGCCCCTCAGGTGCCCGACCAGAGAAATCGCCAGGTTAATGATGCGTTTGGACAGGCCGCCGCTGTTCATGACCTCGCCGGCGATGATGAACAGGGGAATGGCCAGCAGCGGGAAACTGCCTGCCGAGTTGATGATGTTCTGCGCAATGATCTGGCCATCGAACAGCCCGAGCAGCCACATCAGGGCGACGCCGCAGAGAATCAGTGAGTAGGCGATCGGTACGCCCACGAGAATGGCGGCCATCAGCACGCCGACAAATACGCCCAGGGCCATTATTCAGCTACCCCTTGTGCGGTGACCGACAGCGATGCGCCAGCGGGTGTGACCAGGTGTTTGAATAATTGCGCACACAGCAGAACAGTACTGAACACCGAAAATACCAACCCTGCGCCGTAGAACAGGCCCATGGAGATACCGGTGGAAGGCGCTCCGACATTCAGGTTGATCAATGTCTGTTTCCAACTGCCCTGGAGAAACAAACTGGTGGCGAACAGCATGAGCAGGTATGTCAGGGTCAACAGGTGTTTGGCAACTTTGGGCGAGGCACGACTGGTCAGGATGTCGACGCCGATATGTCCGTTCTCGTGCAGCATGAGTTGAGAGCCGGCGAAGACCAGCCAGACAAATGCCAGCCTGGAGATTTCTTCACTGAAGAACAGTCCGGAATTGAAGCCGTAGCGCAACACCACGTTGGTGAATATCAGCCCGGTGATGCAAATCAGGCACGCCACGATCAACACTTTAAGTGTCAGAAAGTACAGTCTCAGGAGCTCTTTCATGAGGCATGCCCTCCGTGGGTCGCGGGGGCGGGGCGCAAGCGAGGTGTTGTTGCTGGCGCGCTCCTGAACCGATAGGAGCGCGTTGCAAGAAAATGCAAACGGAGCATAAGTAAGACCACCTTTTATTATTAGTTATACGTCGTCGTATGACCTTTAATGAGTCTTCATTTGTGTCCTGATTATGTCAACGGATTAACGCCTTTAGCTGAGTCAATCTTCTTATTACTGAGATAAGAGATAGTAATCAGTGCGGTGAAGTTGATTTTTCATACCCGCGCTTGTCGGTTCTTAAATGGGCGAAAGAGTTGTTTTTTTTGCTGTTATATGATGTCGTATGACTTCAATTGTTTCTCCAATGACAATAACAGGTGACAAATCATGACTCCCTCTGAGCTCCAATCCGTTCTTTCCTCGGGGCTGCTTTCTTTCCCGCTGACCGACTTTGACCACCAGGGTGAATTCAACGCCGCGGGTTATGCGCGCCGTCTGGAGTGGCTCGCGCCTTATGGCACCAGTGCGCTTTTTGCTGCAGGCGGCACCGGCGAATTCTTTTCCCTGGCGGCTGACGAGTACAGTTCGGTGGTCAAAACCGCAGTCGACACCTGCGCCAGCAGTGTGCCGATCCTGGCGGGTGTCGGTGGCTCCACACGCCAGGCGATCGAGTATGCGCAAGAGGCCGAGCGGCTGGGTGCCAAGGGCCTGTTGCTGCTTCCGCACTATTTGACCGAGGCGAGTCAGGAAGGCGTGGCGGCCCACGTCGAGGCCGTGTGCAAATCGGTCAAGATCGGCGTGGTGGTCTACAACCGCAACGTCTGCCGCCTGACCGCTCCGCTGCTTGAACAACTGGCAGAGCGCTGCGAGAACCTGATCGGCTATAAGGATGGCTTGGGCGATGTTGAGTTGATGGTCTCGATCCGCCGTCGCCTCGGTGATCGCTTCTCCTACCTGGGCGGTCTGCCGACCGCTGAAGTTTACGCGGCGGCCTACAAGGCGCTAGGGGTGCCGGTGTACTCGTCGGCGGTGTTCAACTTCGTGCCCCAACTGGCGATGGATTTCTATCACGCGATTGCCAGGGAAGATCAGGTCGCCGTCGGCAAAATGATCGACGACTTCTTCCTGCCCTACCTGGACATCCGTAATCGCAAAGCCGGTTACGCCGTCAGTATCGTCAAGGCCGGGGCAAAAATTGCTGGTTATGACGCCGGCCCGGTGCGCACACCGCTTACAGACCTGACGCCGCAAGAGTACGAAATGCTCGCGGCGCTGATGGATAAGCAACGCAATCGATAACCGCTCATGATCTCCAAACCGCGATCTTTCAGCCGTCTTTGAGATCGTTACGCGACGCCATGCAAGGGTGAAGCTCTTGCATGGCTTTTTGCTTTTTCAGCTGTAGGAGTTTTCGAACACGTCTTTATTCGCACGACAGTTGTACCGTTGTTGTCGCGAACGGCGCAACACCTGTAGCGGTAATGCGCAGCCCAATGCCGTGGCTCATTGCTCGCCGGTGATCGCCTGTAATGCGTTCACCGATCTCCCCTTTAGATATATAGATCCTGGCCTTACTCTTTCGCTTTCCACGATGGGGCGACGAGATCAGGCCTTCGGGCGTTGGCTGCTAGCCGGGTATTGATCGTTTCGAAATTCACCCGCGCTTGCTTCTCCATGTTTGCAAATGCTGCGTGGGGCAAAATCTTGGTGTCACGGAGCGATTCGATATATCCGTAGGCTCTGCCAAACAACAGCACCAAGCTTTCAAGAATTATCACGGTTTTTGGCTGATGTTTAAGGCGGGGCGGCAAGCGCCAACTATGGGGCGACTCCGGCCTGCCGTGACCGACAGACGTCGGCCAAAGCAGTCGTTCAATCTGAAGTGGGTATCGCTCGACGGTGAACATCCGCCGTCAATTTGACTTTCTTTGGAGAGATGCGAACTGCTCCCGTCCAAGTTTATAAAGAGTCAAAAATCGATCAATGTAGCGCGCGGTTTTACCGCCTACTGATCGGTCGTATGTCGTCGTCAGCACGCAAAGTGACGATTGCGCATAGCCAACTGTGGACCGGCCAGGGGGCTTGAGGCGACGCGACCACCTGTACGCCGAAATTAAAGCAAACGCTCGCGTGTGCCAACGCCGTCTACCAGGCGCAGAATGCCGAGTGGATTAGCGTTTTTCAGCGCTTGTGGAAGCAAACTGTCAGGGTGGTTCTGGAAGCATATCGGCCGCAGGAAACGGTTGATTGACAGGGTGCCCACGGACGAGCCACGGGCATCCGAGGTGGCCGGGTAGGGGCCGCCATGCATCATCGCATCGCAGACTTCGACGCCGGTCGGGTAGCCGTTGAGCAAAAGGCGACCCGCCTTCAGTTCCAGCAAGGGAATCAACTCGGCAAAGACCTCCAGATCCTGCGGTTCGGCAATCAGGGTCGCCGTCAATTGTCCTTGCAAACCTTGCAGGGCTTGCAGCAGCTGTGGCCGGTCATTTACCGCTACGACCACGACTGCCGGGCCAAACACTTCATGCTGAAGCAGTTCGTCATTATTGATCAGCAATTCGGCGTCCGCTTCGAACAGCTGTGGGTGAGCCTGACCGCCTGTTTGAGGGTTGCCTGCTCGATGGTGGAGCTGCGGATGGTCCTGCCAGCGGGCCAGGCCATCGGCGTAGTTGCACAGCCCGCCGGCGTTGAGCAGGGTATGTGTCGGCTGGGCGTTGATCTGCCGGGTCAGCTCATCGAGGAACGCATCGAAGTCGGGCGAGCGTATTCCAATCAGCAGCCCAGGCTTCGTGCAGAACTGCCCCGCACCCTGGACCACCGAGGCACTGAGCTCGGCGGCGATGTTCGCGCCGCGCGTCTTGAGCGCCTCTGGCAGCACCAGCACCGGATTGACGCTCGACATCTCCGCGAACACCGGGATAGGTTCCGGCCGCGCCGCCGCCATGTCACACAGGGCTCGGCCACCCTTGAGCGAGCCGGTAAAACCCACGGCCTTGATCGCAGGATGCTGGACCAACCAGGCGCCGACCGTGCCGCCGTAAATCATGTTGAACACGCCGGACGGCATTTGGGTCTGTTCGGCGGCGCGCATGATTGCCGAAGCGACCCATTCCGCCGTAGCCATGTGGCCTGGGTGCGCCTTGAAGACCACCGGGCAACCCGCCGCGAGCGCAGCGGCGGTATCGCCGCCCGCCGTGGAGAAGGCCAGGGGGAAATTGCTGGCGCCGAACACGGCGACCGGGCCGATGCCGATGTGGTACTGGCGCAGGTCGGGACGGGGCAGGGGCTGACGGTCAGGCAAGGCGCGATCGATACGTGCACCGTAGAAATCTCCGCGTCGCAGCACCGTGGCAAACAGTCGCATTTGACCGCTGGTACGGGCGCGCTCGCCTTGAATACGTGCGGCCGGCAGTGCCGTTTCGCGGCAGACCGTGGCAATGAATGCGTCACCCAGGGCGTCGAGTTCATCGGCGATGGCGTCGAGGAACTCCGCCCGTCGCGTGGCGGGCAGTGTGCGATACGCTTGGTACGCAGCCGAAGCCGCCTGGGCGGCAGCGTCCACTTCCTCACGAGTGGCTTCGGTAAAGACGCCCGCAAGTTCATCACCCGTGGTGGCGTCGAAACTGCGCAGGCGCGAGTGACCTTCGGCGCTGCGCGCGCCATTGATGAAGTTATGGCCGGTCAATGCATTCATGGAAGTGCTCACTTTGGCTAGCGTGGCTTGATCGCGGCAGAAACCAGGCCACGGGCGTTCAAGTTGTCGAGCAGGGCGCGATAACCCATCTGCCAGGCGGGCGCGCGATCACTGGTGGTGACCCGGTTGACCAGCGTGCCGAACTTGGCGCTGCTGATGGCGACAATGTCACCTTCTTTATGGGTAAAGCCTGCGCCGGGCAGGTCGCGGTCTTGCTTGGGCGCAAACAGGGTGCCGAGAAACAGCACAAAGCCGTCCGGGTACTGGTGGTTCTCGTTAAGTGTTTGAGCGACCAGGTCCAACGGGTCGCGGCTGATCTGGTTCATGGAGCTGCTGCCGTCCATGACGAAACCGTCTTCGCCGACCACACGCAGTGCGACTTCCGCCGAACGCACGTCCTCGATGCCGAAGGTTTCATCGAACAGCCGGATAAATGGCCCCAGCGCGGTCGACGCGTTGTTGTCCTTGGCTTTGGACAGCAACAACGCACTGCGTCCTTCGAAATCGCGAAGGTTGACGTCATTGCCCAGCGTAGCGCCTTGGACCTTGCCCCGACTGGAAACCGCCAGTACCACTTCCGGCTCGGGATTGTTCCAACCGGATTTCGGGTGAATACCCACGTCCGATCCGTAACCCACCGCTGACAGCGGCTGGGCCTTGGTGAATATCTCGGCGTCCGGGCCGATGCCGACTTCGAGATACTGTGACCACATGCCCTGGCTGATCAGCACTTCCTTGAGCACGGCGGCCTGGGAGGAGCCCGGTACGATTTCTCCAAGGTCGGCACCGATGCTCTCGACCAGCGTGGCACGAATGCTGTCGGCCTTGGCCGGGTCGCCCTTGGCCTGCTCTTCGACCACCCGCTCAAGCATGCTGGTGGCGAAGGTAACGCCAGCCGCTTTCACGGCTTGCAAGTCGATCGGAGCCAGCAGCCAGGGCCGTGTTTCGTCGCGAACGGATGCATCACTGTTGATGAGCAGTGCGTCAAAGCTGATCAATGGCGCCTCCAGCGGTAAGTTGCGCAGGTAGGCGACGGGATCATCCAGCTCAAGCAGCGCTGAAACGGTCGCCACTCGGGCGCTGATGTCATAGACCTGCGCATCTCTGAGCAACACGACGGCGGGCCCTGCAGCTGCACCGGGCACCCAGGCGCGGCTGATCCAGGTGCCTTGCGCCAGGTCTTGGGCCGGAACGTTCAACGCCGACAATGTCGTTACAGCGGATGGTTGGGACATGGGCATTACCCTCTGTAAAAGAACGAATCAATGGGAATGGCGTGGGTCGCCGCTGCGTGCGATGACGCGCAAGTGCAAGGTCGCGGGTTCCAGGCAGCCACCGGTCGAGAGCTGGCCAACCTGCTGTCGGTAGATTTCCTGCCACGGCGTTTGCGAGGCTGGAATGGAGGGTGTGTACGCCGCCTGGCGGCGTGCGATTTCGCTTTCATCCACCAGCAGATCGACTCGGCGCGCATTGAGGTCGACGCGCAGACGGTCATTGGTTTCCAGCAAACCTATCCCGCCGCCCACAGCGGCTTCAGGCGACATGTTGAGAATCGAGGGGCTTGCCGAGGTCCCGCTTTGGCGCCCGTCACCGAGGCAGGGCAGGGAGTCGATGCCGCGTTTGATCAGTGCAGCGGGTGGTGCCATGTTGACCACTTCGGCGCTGCCCGGATAACCCACGGTGCCGCAGCCTCGAATGACCAGGATGCAACGCTCGTCGATGTCCAGGG
This sequence comes from Pseudomonas sp. GQ91, assembly GCF_059758795.1. NCBI lineage: Bacteria > Pseudomonadati > Pseudomonadota > Gammaproteobacteria > Pseudomonadales > Pseudomonadaceae > Pseudomonas > Pseudomonas sp. GQ91. The sequence continues at coordinate 217,904 of NZ_JCAXED010000004.1, read as the reverse complement.
CCGGATCGTTGATGCGCGCTTGATAGTCCTCGGGGCCTTCAAACACGATGGCGCGGGCTTCGAAGCTGTTCTCCGCGCCGGGTTCGGACAGGTAGGTTTTACGGAACGCTTCGCCCACCACCGACATCTTCATGATGGCGCTGTCGAAGAAATTACCGCTCAACACGATAAACCCCGCGCGTTGGATCAACGGGTCTTCATACGCATGGATGACATCCGTGTCGCTGGCGGCGGTGTGGCTGACGATCTCGCCAATGGTCTTGCCCGAGACTGTGGCGCATGCTTCATGCAAGCGGCCGGCGTTCTTCAGTTCGTGCATCACCGCCGGCACACCGCCCGCACGGTGGAAACCTTCGCCGAGGTATTTGCCGGCGGGCATACAGTTGACCAGCAGGGGTACGTCTTCACCGACGCGTTGCCAGTCTTCCAGGCTGAGGTCGACGCCGGTGTGCCGCGCGATAGCGATGAGGTGCGGTGGGCAATTGGTCGAGGCACCCAGTGCCGACGCCACGGCGATGGCATTCTCGAAGGCTTCGCGAGTCATGATGTGCGAAGGCCGAATATCCTGGCGCACCATGTCGACGATGCGCTTGCCGGTGGCATAGGCCATCTGGCCGCGTTCACGATAGGCCGCCGGAATGCTCGCGCAGCCTGGCAGCGACATGCCCAGCGCTTCGGCCAGCGCATTCATCGACAACGCGGTGCCCATGGTGTTGCAGTGACCGATCGAAGGCGAGGCCGCGGTGGTCATCTCCATGAAGCCTTCGTAGTCGATTTCACCGCTGGCCAGCAGGTTGCGCGCATGCCACAGCACGGTGCCGGAGCCGATCAACTGGCCCTTGTGGTGCCCATCGAGCATGGGGCCGCCCGACAATACGATCGCCGGCATATCCACCGTCGCCGCCGCCATGAGACAGGCGGGCGTGGTTTTGTCGCAGCCCGTGGTCAGCACCACGCCATCCAGCGGGTATCCATGCAGAATCTCGACCAGGCCCAGGTAAGCCAGGTTGCGATCCAGCGCGGCGGTGGGGCGCCGGGTTTGTTCGGCCATCGGGTGCACGGGGAACTCCATCGGAATGCCCCCGGCATCGCGAATGCCCGCTTTGGTGCGCTGCGAAAGTTCGAGATGGTGGCGGTTGCACGGCGCGAGATCGCTGCCGGTTTGAGCGATACCGATGATGGGGCGGCCCGATTGCAACTCCTCGCGGGTCATGCCGTAGTTCATGAAGCGTTCGACGTAGAGCGCGGTCATGTCGGCATGACTGGGGTCGTCAAACCATTGTTGACTTCGCAGGGGCAGAGGAGTGGTTTCAGGCATGGTTTTATCTCTTGTTAGGGGCACATCAACGGAAGGTGAACATCCGCGGGAGACGCTGGAGAGGAAGGCTCAAGGGCGTTCGAATGACTCGATGTTACCGGTAACAGTAATTTTGTAAAGACCCAATATCGATACTCGAATGGGCATTGCGTGCACTTGTAAGGAGCAGAGGTCGGCCTGTCGCCACCCATGTATAATCAGCCTCCATTCGCGTTGGGCGCGCTGATCTCCAGGGTCCGCCGGTCATTTTCAGGAAAACACGACGTTCATGAGTTACGAGGATTCAGGCAAAACCACTCCGCCGCCGCGCATGGCCGACGTTGCCAAGCTGGCCGGTGTTTCGAAGATGACGGTTTCCCGGGTCCTGGCCGGTCGCGACGCGTCGGAGCGCACGCAAAAGCTGGTCCACGCTGCGATTGAAAAGCTCGGCTATCTGCCTGATGCGTCTGCGGGAACCCTGGCCACCGGGCGTTCGGAATTTATCGTGGCGCTGGTGCCCTCACTCGCCAGCTCGAACTTTGCCGACACCGTGCGCGGCCTGAATGATGCCGTCAGCGAACACGGCCTGTGCCTGCTGCTGGGGGACACGGATTACCACCTGGAGCAGGAGGCATTGCTGGTGCGTACACTGCTGCGCCATCGACCGGTGGGCGTGATGCTGACGGGCAGCGCGCACCTGGACGAAACCCGCAGGCTGCTGCGCCAGGCGCAGGTGCCGGTGGTCGAGACATGGGACATTCCAGACGATCCCATCGAGCAATCGGTCGGGTTCAGTAACGCCGCCGCCGCCGCCGCGCTGTATGAACACCTGTACCGGCAAGGCTATCGACGCATAGGCTACATCGGCGGGGCGTCGGTACTCGACCACCGTGGGCAGCAACGTCAGCGAGGCTACCTTCAGGCCGTCGCGGCGTCGGGAGCAGGGGAGCCCCGAGTGATGGAGTATGGCGAGTCGCCTATCACCATGAGCCACGGCGGAGAGTCCGTTAAACGGCTGCTGGAAAAGTGGCCGGACACCGAAGCGGTAATGTGCGTCAGTGACCTGTCGGCGTTCGGCGCCATCATGGAGTGCCATCGACAGGGGCGCCGCGTGCCCGAGGACATTGCGATCGCCGGGTTCGGTGATTTCGAAGTCTCACGCTACTGCACGCCGACCATCACCACCGTCTCGGTCGATCCCTATCGAATCGGCCGGCGCGCCGGTGAATTGCTGGTGGCCAGCGCCGCGGCACAGCGCCTTGGGCGGCCACGGCCACGGGCGTCCGATGTCGTCGAATTCAAAATCATAGCGCGCGAAAGTACCTGAATTTTTAAACGGGCCCGCTTGCTTTGCTCCGAAATTAATGGCTAAACTAAAAATGTTACCGGTAACAGACTCACTTGCAGATTCCTTTCCCTGTCGATTGGCTCAGGTCAGCCCAGGGCACTCAAGGTCGCAAGCCAAAACAAAAACAATCGGCATGACGACATGCCTTGAGGTCTACACATGGAATCAGTATCTCAGCGCCCTCTCGAAGGAGAGGGCTCGGCGGCGCTTACCTCCGAGGACCGCACCTACCGCAAAGTCATCCTGCGTATTCTGCCCATCCTGCTGTTTTGCTACATGGCGGCGTACCTGGACAGGGTGAATATCGGCTTTGCCAAGCTGGACATGCTTAACGATCTGCAATTCAGCAACACCGTCTACGCGCTGGGTGCGAGCATTTTCTTCTGGGGTTATTTCCTCTTCGAAGTTCCCAGCAATCTATTGCTGCATCGTTTTGGCGCGCGCCTCTGGATCGCCCGCATCATGATCAGCTGGAGCATTGTCTCCATGGCGGTGGCGTTCACCGTACCGCTGGCCAAGTTCTTTCACATCGAATCGGAAACCATGTTCTACGTGCTGCGCTTCCTGTTGGGGATCTGCGAAGCCGGTTTCTTCCCGGGGGTGATTCTCTACCTCAATTACTGGTTTCCGACGCACCGGCAGAGCCGGGTCATGGCGGGCTTTCTGATGGCCATGCCGATCAGCCTGACCCTGGGCGGGATTTTGTCAGGCTGGCTGATGGAGGCGATGCAGGGTGTCCACGATATGGCCGGCTGGCAGTGGATGCTGATCATCGAAGGCATTCCGTCGTTGATCATGGCCGTTATTGTGGTGACGTTGCTGGTGGATAAAATCGACAACGCCAAGTGGCTGACCACCGCCGAAAAGAACATGCTCAAAAACAACCTCGATCGAGAAAACACCACCAAGGCGTCGAGCCTTCGCGATGTGATCTTCAATGGTCGAGTGTGGTTGCTGGTGCTGATCCTGCTCACATTCAACACCGGTTTTTACGGGCTGGCATTTTGGATGCCGACGATCATCAAGGCCACGGGGGTTTCCAATACCCTGCACATTGGTTTGCTGACGGCAATCCCGTACTCCACCGCCATCGTGGCCATGACCCTCAATGCCTGGCACTCCAACAAAACCGGCGAGCGTCGACTGCATGCGGCCATTCCAGCGTTCATCGGCGGCGTGGGGCTGATTTTCAGCGCCATCTTTGCGCATAACCTGCCGGTGTCGATTTTCTTCCTGAGCATCTCAGCCTCGGGATTGTTGAGCCTGATGCCGATTTTCTGGACCTTGCCGGGCACGGTTTTATCCGGTGTGGCGGCCGCGGCGGGCATCGGCATGATCAACGCGATCGGCAACCTTTCCGGGTTCACCGGTTCCATGATTACGGCCATGGCGGAAACGCTGACAGGCGATATGAACAACGGCACCTATGTCCTGGGTGGTTGCCTGCTCGTCAGCTGCGTGCTGATCCTGTTGATTCCTAAATCGATGCTTTCCAAAGACAGCAAGGGCTGATTGACTGCCGATGGGGTCGACCCTGTTCGATGAACAGGGTCGATGGCGCAAGAGTGCAGCGAGAGACGTTTTGATTCCTTCTCGGTCACTTTTTATCTCCATTACACAGGGTTTATCGAGCGTTGACAGCGTCGCGTTCTGTTCACTTCAGGCATTGCGCGCCGGCCTTCGCCACTTGGGCATCTTGCTCGGCCTTGACCCCAGATACGCCGATCGCACCGATCACCTGATGGTCAGCGATGATCGGCACGCCACCCTCAAGGGAGGTCAGCAAGGGCGCCGACAAAAACGCGTGGCGACCGCCATTGACCATGTCCTCATACCCTTTCGACTCACGTTGGCCTAAGGCTGAAGTGCGGGCCTTTTCGGTGGCGATGTAGGCGCCAATCGGGGCGCAGCCGTCGAGGCGTTCAAGAGCCAAGGGATGACCACCGTCATCGACGATCACGATGGTCACGGCCCATTGATTGTTCAGTGCTTCGGTGCGTGCGGCGGCGAGGATTTCGCTGACTTCGGTCTGGCTCAGTACTGCTTTGCTTTTCATGGGGATTCTCCAGCGTTCGGTTCAGGTAACGCGGCTTCGACCAGTTCGATCCAGTGCCGGACAGGGGTTCGGCCCGCACCGTCGAGGTGGGACTGACAGCCGATATTGGCGGTGACAATAACGTCGGGGTGTCCGCTCTCCAGCGCTTTGAGCTTGTTGTCGCGCAATTGCCGGGACAGTTCGGGTTGGGTCAGCGAATAGGTGCCCGCTGAGCCGCAGCACAGGTGGCTGTCGGCAACAGGCGTGAGGTTGAAGCCCAGACTTGTCAGGATCGCTTCAACCGCGCCGCCGAGTTTTTGCGCGTGCTGCAAGGTGCAGGGGCAATGGAAGGCCAGGCGCTGGTTGCTGTGTACGCCGAGTTTTTCCAACGGCTCATCGCGCAGCACTTCGACCAGATCCTTAGCCAGATCACTGACCTTTTTGGCTTTTTCCGCATAGGCCGGATCACTGCTGAGCAGGTGACCGTACTCTTTGATAAACGCACCACAACCGCTGGCGGTCTGCACAATCGCTTCGGCACCTTGTTGAATGCTCGGCCACCACTGATCGATGTTGCGGCGGGCGCGATCCAGGCCGACGGCCTGGGCGTCAAGGTGATAGTCCACGGCGCCGCAGCAACCGGCTTCGCGAGCAGCAGTGACGCTGATCCCCAGGCGATCCAGTACACGCGCCGCCGCCGCGTTGGTATTTGGCGACAAACTCGGCTGCACGCAACCTTCAAGCATCAGCACTTGCCTGATATGGCGGGTGGCCGGTCGCGCCTTGGCCGGTTGCACGTTGCGCGGCAATTTGGCTTGCAGGGTGTTGGGCAGCAAGGCGCGAAAAACCTGGCCGCTGCCAACTAGCCCTTTGAACAGTCCCGGATTGGGGATGACGCTGCGTAATCCATCGCGCAATATTCGTTGACCGAGCGGGCGTGGCACCGCCGCATCGACCACTGCCCGACCGATGTCCAGTAGGTTGTGGTAGTCGACACCCGAAGGACAGGTGGTTTCGCAGTTACGACACGACAGGCAACGATCCAGATGTTGTTGAGTCTTTTGCGTGACTTCGTTGCCCTCCAGCACCTGCTTGATCAGGTAAATGCGACCTCGCGGTCCATCCAGTTCATCGCCCAGCAATTGATAGGTCGGGCAGGTGGCATTGCAGAAACCACAGTGCACACAGGTGCGCAAAATACGTTCAGCTTCTTCGGCGCGAGGCAGTTGACGAGCGTGTTCGCTTAAGGTGGTCTGCATGGGTCAAAGCTCCGCGTACAGGCGCCCAGGATTGAAGATGCCCTTGGGATCGAGTTGTTGCTTCAGATTCCGGTGGTAGCGCATCAATGCGCTGGGCAACGGTTGGAACGGGCTGTCGATCAGGCCATGGTGGTAGCAGGTCACGTGCCCGCCAACTGCTTCCACAATCGAGCGAATAGACGTTGCCTCTGCGTCAGATTTGAGCCAGCGCTGGGCGCCGCCCCAATCTATAAGCTGACGGCCTGGCAGCGACAGCGTCGGTGTGTTGTTCGGCAGCGCCAGGCGCCAGAGCGGCTGGTCTTCATCAAAAAAACCCAATCGATGTTCGTTAAGATCATCCCAATACGAGGCGTCCAGTAACTCGCCGCCCAAACGGTCATGGGCGGCTGCTACCGAGCCTTCGCCACCCTCAAGCCGCAGGTGCAGGAGTCGTCCGTCGTGACACGCGGCGCTGATCGGCAGCGGCTGCTGGCCCCATTCCGCCAGGCGCAGCAAGGCACGATCGCTGTCGATATCCAGGCTGATACTCAAGCATTGACGCGGTTTGGGCAGGACCTTGAGTGAGACTTCCGTCACCACGCCAAGCGAGCCATGGCTGCCAGCCATCAAGCGCGACACATCGTAGCCGGCGACGTTTTTCATGACCTCACCACCGAAACGCAAATGCTTGCCATGCCCGGTAATGACCCGTGTTCCAAGGACGAAGTCCCTGACGGATCCGGACCAGGGACGCCGAGGTCCCGACAGCCCACTTGCGATCATGCCGCCCACCGTCGCATCGTCACCGAAGGACGGTGGTTCGCACGGCAACATCTGCTGCGCCGCGTCCAACACTTCAGCCAGTTCTGCCAACGGGGTGCCGCAGCGGGCAGTGATCACCAGTTCAGTCGGGTCGTAGCTGACGATGCCTCGGTGGCTGCGTGTGTCGAGCACTTCTCCCGCCACGCTGCGTCCAAGAAATGCTTTGCTGTTGGAGCCTTGGATGCGCAGTGGCGTGACATTCTGGAGTGCCCGGTTGACCTGCTCCAGCAGCGAGGCGCTGTTGTCGAAATCGTGTTCGCTCATCAGAAACGCTCCAGTTCAGGGAAGGGCATTTGCCCCATATGAACGTGCATGGCGCCAAACTCGGCGCAGCGGTGCAGCGTCGGAATGTTCTTGCCGGGATTTAGCAGGCCACTCGGATCGAAGGCAGCTTTGACGGCATGGAACACGGTCAACTCATCGCTATTGAACTGCGCGCACATCTGATTGATTTTCTCGCGGCCCACACCGTGTTCACCGGTAATGCTGCCGCCGACCTTCACGCACAATTCGAGGATCTTGCCGCCCAGGGCCTCAGCGCGATCGAGCTCTCCCGGTTGGTTGGCATCGAACAGAATCAGCGGGTGCATGTTGCCGTCACCGGCGTGGAACACGTTGGCCACTCGCAGGTTGTACTCAGCCGACAGTTCGGTAATGGCGTGCAGCACGCCAGGTAGCTCGCGGCGCGGGATCGTCCCGTCCATACAGTAATAATCCGGCGAGAGACGCCCCACGGCCGGAAAGGCATTCTTGCGTCCGGCCCAAAAGCGCACACGTTCGGCTTCATCGCGGGCCAGGCGCACTTCGGTGGCACCGGCCTGTTCCAGCACCTGGCGCACGCGGTCGCAGTCATCATGAACATCCGCCTCTACACCATCGAGCTCGCACAGCAGAATGGCTTCGGCGTCGACCGGGTACCCCGCGTGGATGAAGCCTTCGGCGGCGCGAATGGCCAGGTTATCCATCATTTCCAGGCCACCCGGGATGATCCCGGCGGCAATAATGTCACCGACGGCACGACCGGCCTTCTCCACAGAATCGAACGCCGCGAGCAGCACCTTGGCGGTTTGCGGTTTGGGCAGCAGTTTGACCGTGACTTCGATGATCACCCCAAGCATGCCTTCGGAACCGGTGAACAGCGCGAGTAGATCGAAACCCGGTGAGTCAAGGGCTTCTGAGCCTAATGTCAGGTGTTCACCGTCGACGGTCAGGATGTCGACCTTGAGCAGGTTGTGCACGGTCAGACCGTACTTCAGGCAATGCACGCCCCCGGCGTTTTCCGCCACGTTGCCGCCGATGGAGCAGGCGATCTGCGAGGAAGGGTCCGGCGCGTAGTACAGGCCAAACGGCGCGGCAGCCTGGGAAATCGCCAGGTTACGAACACCTGGTTGGACGCGCGCGGTGCGGGCGGCGGCGTCGATATGCAGGATGTTGTTGAAGCGCGCCATCACCAGCAGCACGCCTTTTTCCAACGGCAATGCGCCGCCGGACAATCCAGTCCCGGCGCCGCGAGCGACTACCGACACTTGCCTTTCATGACAGACGCGAAGCACGCCCTGAACCTGGTCAATGGTTCGCGGCAATACCACCAGCATGGGGGTCGTGCGATACGCAGAGAGTCCGTCGCATTCGTACGGCTTGAGTGCTTCCTGCTGATGTAGGACTTCCAGATCCGGCCATCGCGTGTTCAGGGCCTGCAGCAGCGCATTTTTGTCGACGTCAGGCAGGACTCCGTCAACGCGTTCGTCGTAGAGAATGTTCATCGTTGCACGACACTCGCTTGTTTTTATAAGAGGTCTGTTTGCGTATGTAGCTGACTTGCATCATTGGACTGAGGCGATCTACTGTCTATGTATTGTTTGCGTGGTCGAACCAGTTTTTTTAGGGTTGTTTTGTGTTGTTTCATAAAAAAATGTTAATAAACAAAGGTATGTAATTAAGACTAATTGCATGTGGTCGGACTTGCGTTACTGGTCATACCAGTTGGGAGTTTTATGGACAGCGAAGGTATCGCCCGTAATCTGCAAGTGGCCGATGTGGTCTGTGAGCGTATTGAACGTCTGATCGTGGACGGTGTGCTCAAGACTGGACAGCTGTTGCCATCGGAGCGTCGTCTTACGGAAAAGCTTGGCGTTTCCCGCACGGCGCTTCGCGAGGGGCTAAAGCTGCTACGCGCTCGCGGGATTATCGAGACGGAGCAGGGTAAAGGGTCATTTGTCGCCAGTCTTTCGGGGCATAGGGCGGCATCACCATTGATGCACTTGTTCAGTTCACAGCCTCGAACACTTTATGATTTGTTCGAGGTCCGTAGCTTGCTGGAAGGAGAGTCTGCTCGTCTGGCGGCCCTGCGCGGCACGGACGCTGATTTTGTCCTTATCACCCGCAGCTACGAAGCCTTGGTCGATGCACACTCGCGATCGTTGGAAGCATCCGAACACGCTCGGCTCGATCATGCCTTCCATCTCGCAATCTGCGAGGCTTCGCACAATCCTGTGCTGGTGCAAACCTTGCGTTCGCTGACGGATTTGCTACTCAGCACGGTATTTGCTTCGGTCAACAACCTCTATCACCGCGAACCGCAAAAGCGTCAGATTGACCGCCACCATGCGCGTCTGTACAACGCCGTGACCGGACGCCTGCCGGAGCAGGCACGCAAGGCGGCCATTGCACATATCCAGAGCATCTGCGAAAACCTCAAGGAAATTGAAGGCGAAGAACAACGTTTGGTTCGGGCCACGTTGAGACTTGAGGGATGGGCGTAATGCAGCACCTGGATCCTTTGTCCTTGCACGTGTTCATTCTGGTTTGCGAGGAAGGCACCCTTGCACGCGCCATCGGCGGTCAGTAAACGTATTTCCGACATTGAGAGTGTATTGGAACCCTATTTTGATTAGCCGCTTGAGTGGGGAGCATCTGACTTAGCCACTCGTCTCGCAGCGGCTGCTTGCAAGACGTATGCAACTGTTTGGCAATCAGGGACGTGGTCAGTTTGACCCGCTTGGTGGGGCAGTGCTCTCGCGTATCGTTAGCTTGAAAGGCAGTATCACAGTCTGCTGGACGGCCGATTTTTTCTCGATCAGGTCGATCAGCATTTCTACCGATTTTCGCCCAAATGTTTCGCAAGGCTGGGCGATGGTAGTGAGCGGTGGATCGCAATACTGCGCCAGTGGAATGTCATCGAACCCCACCAACGAAATATCCTCGGGCACGCGCAGGCCCGCTTCCTTGATGCGCTTGAGCGCGCCAATGGCCATCTCATCGTTCTCACAAAACAGCGCTGTAGGGCGCTCGGGCATCGCCAGCAGGGTCGCGGCGCCGTCATAGCCGGCGCGCAAGCTGAAGTCACCGTGGCAAATAATCGCCGGGTCGCTGGGGATGCCTGACTGATCCAATGCAGCCTGGTAGCCGGCGACCCGATCTTGCGTCAGAGGGCTGCTTTGAGGGCCCTTGATCAGGCCGATCCGGCGATGGCCCAGACTGATCAGATGCTCGGTCATGGCCTTGGCCGCCGCGTGGTTGTCGAGACTGATGGTGGGGTGGCGTCCGCCCCTGGTCACTTCGCAGGCATTGACCATCGGCGGGGGATCAACGCGGTCAGCTGGGAAAGGATCGTAGGCGCGCAACTGAATCACGCCATCGGCCTGGTGGGCGTAGACCAGGTTGGCAAACTCACGCTCGATGTCTTCGCGCCCCTGGGTATCGCACAGCAACAGTCGGTACCCGGCGGCTTGGGCGGCCAGTTGGGCGCCGCTGATCACGCGCGCAAAAAACGTGTTGGCAATTTTCGGGACGAGGATAACCAGGTTGGCGGTTCGCCGTGAGCGGAACTGCACGGCCATCAGGTTGGGGCGATAACCCGCTTGTTCGACCGCGGCATTGACCTTGTCCCGAGTGGCCTGGCGCACGCAGTCGGGTGATTTCAGGGTACGCGAGACGGTGGCCACCGAGACGCCGGCGAGGCGGGCGACTTCACGAATATTGGACAAAATCACCTCATCTTCAAACTGTACGTGGGGCGAGCTTACAGCAGGTCCGTCTGCGCCGAAATCCTCGCGAGTACGGATTATCGATTTGACAGCGGGCGCGGCAGCGCATAAATTTCTGTTGAAATGTAACCGGTTACATTTCTGCTTCATACAGCAACCGGCCCGAACAGAGAAGATCAGTAATGAGCACAGTGATACCTAAAATAAGAATGGGCTTCGTCGGTGGGGGCGAAGGTGCTTTTATTGCCCAGGCTCATCGTCAGGCCGCGGGGCTTGATGGACGCTTTGAACTGGTCTGCGGTGCGTTCAGTCGAGACGCGCAGAACAACCTGCGTACGGGTAGCCACCTGGGCCTGCCGCAATCGCGCTGCTACAGCACTTGGCAATTGTTGCTTGAGGCCGAGCGTGCGCTACCGGCTGAGCAGCGCATGGAGTTGCTGGTGATCGTCACCCCCAATCATCTGCATGCGCCAGTGGCCAGCGAGGCGTTGGCCGCAGGCTTCCATGTTTTCAGCGAAAAGCCCGCTGCGCTGAATCTGGCTGAACTGCGGGCCCTGAAGAACGTGTTGGACGCCAGCGCCGGTCTGTATGGCCTGGCCCATACCTACCTCGGCTACCCCATGGTCTGGCAAGCGCGTGAAATGGTGCGCAGCGGCGTGATCGGTGCCGTGCGCAAGGTGCTGGTGGAGTATCCCCAGGGCTGGCTCAGCGAGGATCTGTCCGGGCAAGGCAACAAGCAGGCCGAGTGGCGGGGGCAGCCGGCGTTGTCTGGGTTGGGTGGTTGCATCGGCGATATCGGCACCCATGCCTTTTCCCTGGCGGAGTTTGTTGCCGATCAAGCAGTCACCCACCTGTGTGCCGCCCTGGGTGTGCACATCGAGGGCCGTCAACTGGATGACGACGCCGCTATGTTGTTCAAGATGGAGCAGGGCGCCAGTGGCGTGCTGATCGCCAGCCAGGTCTGCGCGGGGGAAGAGAACCCGCTGAGCATTCGTGTCTACGGCGACAAGGGCGGCCTTGAATGGCGCCAGGAACAACCCGCCAGCCTGATTCATCGCGCATTGGATCAACCGCTGCGCGTCTTGCGCTCCGGCATCGGGCAGCCGTGGTTGTGCGAGGCCGCGACCCAGCGTATGCGCTTGCCCGCCGGCCATCCTGAAGGCTACCTGGAAGCCATGGCCAATCTGTATGGCGATTTTGCCAAGGCCATTCGTAGTGAGGTGACAGGCAACGCTGCACCCGGCGTGCCGGGAATTGAGGTTGGCCTGCGTGGCATGGCCTTTATCGAGACCGCCATTGCCAGTCATAACAGCCACGCCAAATGGACCCCGCTGGAGTGCTCCGTATGAAACAGCAGACGCCTGCCGTGACCCAGAACGCCCTGGCCCATCAAGGCCTGCGCGGCCCAGGGATATTTCTGGCGCAGTTCATCGCTGATGACGCGCCTTTTGACACCTTGGCCAATATTGCCCAGTGGGCGGCATCCCAAGGCTACAAAGCCATTCAACTGCCGACCCTTGGCACGCGCTATATCGACCTTGAGCGGGCTGCTGAAAGCCAGAGCTATTGCGATGAATTGAAAGCCGTGTGCGCCAGCGCCGGGGTTGAAATCAGCGAGCTGTCCACCCACCTGCAAGGGCAGTTGGTGGCCGTGCACCCGGCGTTCGATGCGGTGTTCGATGACTTCGCGCCGGCTCATCTGCGTGGCCAACCCCAGGCGCGCACCGAGTGGGCGACCGAGCAATTGAAGCTGGCGGCGCGGGCCAGTCAGCGTCTGGGGCTGACGGCGCACGCGACCTTTTCCGGGGCCTTGCTGTGGCCCTATATGTACCCCTGGCCGCAGCGTCCCGCGGGGTTGGTGGAGCAAGGTTTTGCCGAGCTGGCCAAGCGCTGGCTGCCGATCCTCGACTGCTTTGACGAGGCCGGTGTCGACCTGTGCTACGAAATTCATCCCGGTGAGGACCTGCACGACGGCGCCACATTCGAGCGTTTCCTCGATGCCGTCGATCACCATCCGCGCGCGGCAATCCTCTATGACCCCAGCCACCTGCTGCTTCAGCAAATGGACTACCTGGGTTTTATCGATCGTTATCACGCGCGCATCCGCATGTTCCACGTCAAGGACGCGGAGTTCCGTCCCGACGCGCGCTCCGGTGTCTATGGGGGTTACCAGGGCTGGGTCGAGCGCCCTGGACGTTTTCGCTCGCTGGGTGACGGCCAGATCGATTTCAAGTCGATTTTCAGCAAACTGACCCAATATGGCTTCACCGGCTGGGCCGTGCTGGAGTGGGAATGCTGCCTGAAAGACTCCGCGCAAGGCGCCGCCGAAGGCGCGGCGTTCATCCGCGAACACATGATTACCCGAAGTCAAAAGGCCTTTGACGATTTCGTCAGCGTGGCCAGCGATGCGGTTTCCAACAGGCGTTTATTGGGCTTGCCTGACGCTTGAGTTTCACCTGTTCTTCTCAATAACAATAAGACGGTGACTGTTATGACGTGGATGACTGCGCGCTTGAGCGCCATGATGTTTCTGCAGTTCTTTATCTGGGGTGGCTGGTTCGTGACCCTGGGCACATTCCTTTCCAGCCAGTTGGGTGCCAGCGGTAGCCAGATTGGCATGGCGTTCTCGACCCAGTCCTGGGGCGCGATCATCGCCCCGTTTGTGATCGGGTTGATTGCGGACCGTTTCTTCAACGCCGAACGTATTCTGGCGGTGCTGCATCTGGTGGGCGCGGTGTTGCTCTATCAGCTTTACCAGGCGCCGGACTTCGGCGCTTTCTATCCCTACGTGCTGGCCTACATGATGATCTATATGCCGACCCTGGCGTTGGTCAACTCCGTGGCCTTTCGGCAGATGCGCGACCCCGCGCTGGAGTTCTCGCGTATTCGGGTGTGGGGCACAGTGGGTTGGATCGTCGCCGGTGTGGTGATCAGTTTTGTCTTCGCCTGGGACTCGAAAGCCGCGATTGCTTCCGGTGGTCTGCGCAACACCTTCCTGATGGCGGCGCTGGCGTCCCTGGTGCTGGGTTTGTACAGCTTCACCCTGCCGGGCACCGCACCGTTGAAGTCTGAAACCCGCCGCAGCGGCTTCAAGCAGATGCTCGGTCTGGATGCCTTGGGCCTGCTGAAAGACCGCAGTTACCTGGTGTTTTTCATTGCCTCGATCCTGATCTGCATTCCGCTGGCGTTCTATTACCAGAATGCCAATCCGTTCCTCGCGGAAATCGGCGTGACCAATCCCACGGCGAAGATGGCCGTCGGACAGGTCTCCGAAGTTCTGTTCATGCTCCTGTTGCCTCTGTTCATTCACCGCTTCGGCATCAAGATCGCATTATTGATGGGCATGTTGGCCTGGGCCTTGCGCTACGTGCTGTTCGCCTACGGCAATAACGCGGACCTGGCCTTCATGCTGTTCACCGGTATTGCCTTGCACGGCATCTGCTACGACTTTTTCTTTGTGTCCGGGCAGATCTACACCGACGCCAAAACTCCAGAGCGCTTCAGAAGCTCGGCTCAAGGCCTGATTACCCTGGCCACCTATGGTTTTGGCATGCTGATCGGTTTTTGGGTCGCGGGCCATGTCTCCGACTACTACGCCACTCCCGCGGGTCATCAGTGGCAGAGCATCTGGTTGTTCCCTGCCTGCTTTTCCCTGGGCGTGGTGCTGGTGTTCCTGTTTGCCTTCCGCGATGAGCGAGCGGTGGAACTGGCATCAGCCAAGTGACCGCCAGTCGGCAGCTAGGGGGCCTTTGCAGCCCTTCCTGACAGCGTTGAAGAGCTGCAATGAGTCAAGACGATCTGCACTGAACGCAATACGTTCGGAAGCCACGAGAGTGGAAGCAAAGGCAACACTGTCTCCGTTCCCAACGCACACCGCGTTAGGTTGCTGATTAGCGTTCCTCACCCCACTCTTGGAAGCCGTGACCATGAAAACCTTAAGTCTCAAGAACCCTAGAACCCGCGTAGAAAACCCTTCAACGCTCGGGGGCCGAACCATGGCAATAGGCACCTACGGTGCTTACTTTGCACTGACCGTGATTTACTTCTGGTTCGGCGGTATGAAGTTCACCCACTACGAAGCAGTCGGACTGGTTCCGCTGGTGAGCAATAGCCCTTTCCTGGGTTGGGTTTATGGCATTTTCAGTGTCGATACCTTCTCCAGCCTGCTCGGCGTGCTGGAGGTCTCGATCGGTGTTCTGATCGCAGGTCGCTTGCTGTCACCAAAGCTCTCATTGATCGGTGGTGCGCTGTCTGCCGGATTGTTCTTCACAACCCTGAGCTTTATGTTCTCAACCCCTGGTGTGATTGAGCCCAGCCTCGGTTTTCCAGGCATTTCGGTTGCGCCGGGTCAGTTTCTTCTTAAAGACATCGGGTTGCTTGCCGCTTCGATATTTGTGGCCGGTCACTCTTTGACCGAATTGGAAAGCCGTTAAACCGATGGTTGTCCTCTTGGAGTGGCCTGAAGCAGTTCGATGCTCTCTTCAGGCCATTGCCCCGTCACATTCTCCTGACAGATCTTTCATCCAGTCCCGAGGGCTATAACCCGTCTTGCGTCGAAATGCGCGTGCAAGTGCCGAAGGGCTTTCATAACCGACTTCGGCGGCGATCAGCGTAATCGAGCGTCCTTCACGCAGACGTTTTTGCGCCAGGCTGATACGCCAACTCAACAGATAATCCGCAGGTGTTTGCCCGACAACCGCCCGAAAATGCACCGCATAGGCTGCACGCGACATGTTCGACTCGCTCGCCAGTTCCGCGATCGACCAGGCACGATGAGGTGCATTGTGAATCTGTACAAGAGATCGCGCCAGCCGCACGTCGGCCAATCCAGCCATCATTCCGCTACGCAACTGTTGATGGTCGAGCAGGTGCCGAAACAACAAAATGATCAATAGTTCGAACAAGCAATTCAGCGCGGCCTCCCTGCCACAATGTCCGTCTGCCGCCTCGTCGAACATCCATTTCAGCGTATCGGCCAACATTGGCAGCTCATCCAGGGACAGCACCAGACAATCGGGTAACGAAGCCGACAATGGGTTATTTACCCCGCCCTCGAACTCCACCGACGCACACAGCAGTTGAGCGCTCTCGGATTCATCAGCGAAGAGTTGATGCCGGCTGGGACGTGGCATGAAAATCAGGCTGGGGCGGGTCAGCAGCAAGTCCTTGCGATCCGGCCCCAACAACGTGACGCTACCCGCCTGCAGCAGATGGATATAACCACGCCGTTCAGTGCCGGTGTAGGACGCCAAGCCGCACAGTTTGCCATTGTAAAACAGGTTTGCGCGCACTCCGAACTGCGACAACAACGTGGACAAGCGATCCATGGGCACTCTCTTGGCGAACTATAAACGCTCAGATCATATCACCGACGATTTGTGGCTCGATCTGGCCGCATTTGCCGCTGCTCCAAGGGCTGGTCATGGGCGCGCTATTCAGTGCATCTCCCGTTGATTGTCTTCGCCTCATCACATACAAAGACGCCGAGTCAGATCATTCAGCAGCCATCGGCCGGCTTTCCCTAAAGCGCGATTTTGCATGTGCGCTGCGTAGATCGGAAGTGAGTCCGGTGTGCTCTGAAGTTCGGCTGTCAACTCAAGCGGCACGAGGCGTCCTGAAGCCAGATGATCCGCAATAAGATGCTCTGGCATTCGACACCAACCGAACCCCGCGAGCAAAAAGTCCAGGCGTCGTGCCAAATCTACAAACCGCCACGGGTGACAGCCCGTCACCCCATAGCTTGGGCCGCCGGGAGAAACCGGATCGGAAAGTACCAGTTGCACGTAAGGCTTGAGGTCAGCAATCGTGACCCGGCGGTCTAACTTGGCCAACGGATGTTCGCTGGCGACTACTGGCCACAGCCTGACGCTGAGCAGCGGCAGTGCGGTGACATCGTCGGGCACTGTCGGAATCAACGTACACAGCGCCAATGCCGCCTCACCGTTGCGCAATCGGCGCTCTGCGCCACCCAGGCCCTCCGTAGAGAAACTCACCGCCAGGTGAGGAAACGCTTCACGTATCGCGCTGAGGCTCTCGATAAGCGGCGCACTAGGCACTAAAGGGTCTATAGCGAGGGCGAGTTCCGGTTCGACCCCTGCTACTGTGCTTGCCGCCATTGCTTCAAACTGGGCAGCGCTCTCTAGCACCGCGCGTGCTTGAACCACGAGCACCCGACCTACCTCGGTCAGCGTGGGACGATGGCCGCTGCGATCGAACAGCGTCACGCCCT
This sequence comes from Pseudomonas sp. GQ91, assembly GCF_059758795.1. Taxonomy (NCBI): domain Bacteria; kingdom Pseudomonadati; phylum Pseudomonadota; class Gammaproteobacteria; order Pseudomonadales; family Pseudomonadaceae; genus Pseudomonas; species Pseudomonas sp. GQ91. The sequence goes on along the minus strand of NZ_JCAXED010000004.1, from coordinate 200,949 downwards.
GAACTGACTCAAGTGTGGCGATCGACTGGCTAATCGCGGATTGGGCGCGCCGCAGGTGACGTCCCGTGGCCGAGAAACTGCCGGTATCGGCAATGGTCACAAGAATGCGCAACTGATCCAGACTGAGATTTCCGATCACGACCCATCACTTATATAGATGGACTCGATCATATTTACATCACTCCTGCAGAAAGGTCGCGTTGGGTAGAGTGTGTCGCACATCGCCTGAAGCGACAACGCAAAACACACCGCGGCGTGACCGCGCAGGAGCTACTGCCATGTCCAGACTTCTTACCATTGAAACCAGCCCACGTGGGGACGCTTCAATCTCCCGGCAGCTCACGCGCAGATTTGTGGCAGCGTGGGAAGCTGCACACCCTGGGGGGGCCATCAAAATACGCGATCTGACGCAGACGCCTCTTGCGTTCGTGAGCGCTCCCTGGTTACAGGCTTACTTCACTCCGGACACCCAGCATTCGCCTGAAATGAAAGCCATGCTAGGGCTGTCCGATGAGCTTGTGGCTGAGTTGCTGGAAACCGATCATCTGGTTATTTCAACGCCTGTCTACAACTATAACGTCCCTGCGGCACTCAAGGCTTGGGTGGATCACGTGGTACGTAAAGGCTTGACCTTGGGCTTTGACGGTAAAGGCCTGGTGGCCGATAAAAAGGCCACCGTGCTGCTCGCCTCGGGAGGCGTATACACCAGCGGCTCACCGATTAGAGACCGTGACATTGCGACCCAGTATTTGAAACTGATCCTGAACGTCCTGGGTATCACCGACGTGACCTTTATTGCGGCTGGCGGCGCTAAAGCCGTAGATCTCGGAGAAGTCAGCATGCACGAATTTCTAGATACCTTTGATGATCAAATTCAGAAACTGCTCGCTTAGACAGCATAGGTTTTTCGCCTGTCAAGTAACCGGCTTGCCAGCTGATTTGCGATGCGTCAGCAAAACGATGCCGGTGACCACAATAACCCCGCCCAGCACCTGCCCCGCACTGAGCATTTGATCCAGCACAAACCAGCCCATCAGCAACGTCGCCAACGGCTCGATGTTCATTACCGGCGCATTGCGTGGCATGTCCAGCCGGGGCACCGAAATGAACAGCACGATAAAACCGGTGCCGTACAGCACCACCAAGGCGGCGAGGGCCAGCCATCCGGTCGAGGTCGCGGGCAGGTTGAGTCCGCCTGGCAGGGCCCCAGTCAGTCCCGCCAGATTGACGCTGCTGAAGACGATAAAAATGGTTAACAGACTGCGCACCGAACCGCGTACCTGAGACAACTTGTGGTCGGTGATCCACAGAGCGCAGGCGAACACGCTGGCGGCGCAGAACGCGAGCGCGACGCCCAGCAGCCATTCCGGACCGACGTTGGTCGTGGTCGAAAGACGCCCGGGCACGTCCAGTACAAACACCAGCCCCACCAGAATCAAACCCATCAACGTCGCAGTACGTGCGGTCGGTCTAGGGCCGCCTACGGCCCAGGTGAGCAACGCCAGCAGGATGGGAAACACGTTAGCCACCAGCAGCGCGAGCGCCACCGGGACCCGTGCGACGGCGGAGTACAGACACAGGCTCTGCGCGGTAATCAGCAGACCCAACAGCAATTGCCAGCGCCAGGCACCCGTCGGCAGACGCAGACTTTGTCTTTGCCACAGCACCAGGATGGCGAGCACCAGCAAAGTCCCGCCAGAACGCATCAAGATCGCCAGCAACACACCCGCGCCATCATCAAAAGCGACCCGCGCCATCACATGGTTACCGGCGAACGCACAGCCCATGCACAAAAGAATGATCACGGCGAGATGGCGGGGGAAGGGCGGCGGTAGGGTTTGCGCAGAGGTAGGGCGGGGCATGGCAGGTCTCGAAGAGTGATAGGCCAACTCGGGATGGCGTGGGATTTTTATTATGTTGTCGTACAACCTAGTCTGTTTGTACCGTATTCGGCTAGGCCGGGCAAGAGCGATGGGGAGGGTTGTAGGCTCTGGTACTGGGCTTCAGGGCAGTTTTTGGGTGCATTGGTTGAAGTGTTGAGGTCGTATGACCTGATTTCGCAGGGCTAGATCAGAACCCTTCGCGAGTAGCGGATTCACATCCGGCATGGGGTTGCTCAGGCTGGGATCACAGATGTCTTGATATGGGGGCGTTGCAGAACAGTCGCGAGGGCGGCCCTATGGTTTCTCGGGCCGGTCAATGTTTCGTGTACCTACTCGGGTGCTTGATGAATTGATCAGTACCAGACGCTTCTGAATGTTCGTAGATGCAGTGAGCCACTGACCAGATCACTCTTCGCAATTCGGCAACGGTGCGATGCCGCTCAAACAACGAAAAACGCCGCTTATCCCGGCCGGGACAGCGGCATCAATGGTTAGCGCACGATGCTGTTTATAATGTTGCTCAAACACGGCCACTAGCTCGACATGACCCGGTGTCCAGGAAAGGACGATGCTGGGAACGACCCGCTGTGCCTGTAAGTCTATCTGTATCTAATCATTGGTAAGGTACAGCGCAATGGATAAGACAATCACCGTGGATCAACTGGCTACCACTGACCTTAGATCAATCAACGAGATATGGATCGGCGGGACTCATACCCAGCTATGCCTATGGCGTGGTGAACAAGTCTTCACTCACGAAATGCTCAGCGAGGGCACCCACGATCAGAATGTTCGACGTCTGTGCTTGCAGTTGGTCAACCCTGACGATCAGGCCGCAGTGGCCCGCGTTGAGTCAATTGCGCGCGAACGGCTGAAAAAGATGGGGAAGGAGGGCGAGTTTTATCCGGCTGAGGAGGCGGACACCCATCAATAGTCGCTCTGCAGTTCTGATAAAAGAAAGGGAGTATCGGCTACCTAACCGGTGATTCGGGTGTGCGTAACTGCCCTTTACACGGGAACCTGTGGCCCTGAACAGCGTTCAGCCCTAAGTCGACAAGAGCGCGAACAACTGGCTGCGAAAATTGATACCGAGCCGAGCAAATGCCCGGTTGCGGTAGGTTTTCACAGTACTTTCCTTGATTCCCAGATCTGCGGCTATACCGGCATGGGTCATGCCCTGAAGCAGGCGACTACATATGTTCAACTCTTGTGTTGTCAGCTCAGGACAATGCTGGAGCAGTCGTTGCGGGTGACTCTCGGTACGAATACGGTTCAAGCCACTCAGCGCCAAGTGGCCCCGCAGCAGTTGCAATAATGCTGGGCTGAGGGCTTCGCACATCTGCAACTCGATGTCGCTGAAAAAGCCTTGGTCTCGATGCCGGTAGAGGTTGAACATTACAGGGCTACCCCGTTCGTCCAAGTAAAGGCTCGATACCCGTTCGATCATACCGTGAGGCTGGTAGATCTCTTCCCGGTACGGCATGAAACGGATGTCTTGAGCCAAGAGGTGGCCGAACTGTCCAGGGCACACTCGTAACTGTTCGAACAAGGGATCGTGTCGATGGTAGCGCTCGATATAGGCTTGGCCGCAACGCAGCACCAATCCCGCATCATGGTGACGAGTACCGGCCGCCAGCAACTGCGGCCGCTCGCCAGTCATGCGCAGGACGGAAAAATGCTGACAGTCCGCCCACTGACCAAGACACGCTAGCAGCGCACCGGGGAAAGCAGGCGTGCCGAGGGTACAGGCCAGCTCGCTGAAATGACGAATGTCCTGAGGCAGGGTTGAAACCTGCGGAGTACTGAGACGAATCATGGCGCTCGTTGGGACAATTATTATCGTTGTGGGGTTGGCGACTGAATCACGCTCTTATAGTTAACTTATTAAAGATAACTGTGCAAACAATCATTTCTTGTCCACCTCACGGAGGACAGTCGCTCCATGCGCTCGTGCGTAAGCTGGGACGACAATAATGACCGGATTTGCCCATGGACCTTCACCCCCTGAACCTGCGGGTCACCCACCTCGCCGCCGAAGCCAAGGACGTCGTCCTGATCGAACTGCGCGCCACCGATGCTCAACCGCTACCGCCATTCACGGCAGGCTCGCATCTGGAGATCCTGGTCGCCGAGACCCAGCCACGCCACTACTCGCTGCTCAATGATCCACGTGAGCGTGACCGTTACTTGATCGCTGTGGGGCTGGCCGCGCAGAGCCGTGGCGGTTCTCGTTTCCTGCATCAGCAGTTGCGCTTGGGCGATACCCTCAGCAGCAGCCTGCCACGCAACCATTTCTCTCTGGATGAGCAATTACAGCGCTACTGCATGGTCGCCGGTGGGATCGGCATTACTCCCATCCTTGCCATGCTGCACTGGTGCCAGGCGCATGAAAAGGACTGGCGCCTGGTCTACTGCGTGCGTAACAGGCAACGAGCAGCTTTCTACGAAACCCTGCGCCAGCTGGATCCCGAACGGGTGCGATTGCACGTCACCGACGAGGCCGGCGGCCATCTCGATACTGCTGAATTACTCAATTCACTGCGCGACGGCGAGCACCTTTACGCCTGCGGGCCTGCACCTTTGCTCGACGCTTTGCAAGCCGCTGCCGGCCCACGCAGCGATCGTCTGCATGTCGAACGTTTCAACGCCCCGCCAACCTGCGCCGAAGGCAATAAAGGCAACGAAGGTTTCACCCTGCGCTTGCGCCGCAGCGGCCTCAGCCTCTGGGTAGCCCCTGAGCAAAGCATTCTCGAGGTCCTTGAGCAGCATGGCATCGACTTGCCGTTTTCTTGTCGGTCCGGCATCTGCGGCAGTTGCGAAACCGCCATCTGCGCCGGACTCCCCGAGCATCGCGACCTGATCCTCTCTGATGCCGACAAGGCCGGGGGACGCAGCCTTATGGTCTGTGTCTCGCGAGCCCTGAGCGAAAGCCTGGAATTGGATCTCTGACCCACCGCAATCCCAAGAGGTATTTTCGATGACACTTGCGACCAGCAACTTGATCGCCCTGGCCCGTAAAGCCAGCGAGCCCATGGCCAATCGCGAAACGCCGTTCATCTACAACGACTGGTACGTCGCCGCCTTCGATCATGAAGTTGGCCGGCACTTGCTGGCGCGCCGCCTGCTGGACCGTCGAGTGGTGATGTACCGGACCCAGGCCGGTGAGCCGATTGCCTTGGAAGACCGTTGCGCGCACCGTTCATTCCCGCTCTCACGCAGTCACCTGGAAGGCGACGGCATCGTCTGTGGTTACCACGGTTTCCGCTACAACCAGGCCGGTGACCTGACAGAGGTGCCCTCGCAAAAGAGCTGTCCGCGCGGTGTTGGCGTACGTCGCTATCCGCTGGTGCAACGAGGTCTCCTGTTGTGGATATGGCTGGGCGAAGAAGCCCTGGCCGATACCGCCAAAATCCCCCATCAGGAGTGGATCGACGATCCGGCCTGGGCCTGCAGCTCCGGTTATTTTCATCATCCGGGTAACTATGTCAGCCTGCACGAAAACCTCATGGACTTGACCCACCTGAGCTTTCTTCATGCGAACACCATTGGTACGCCAGACTATGCCAGCGCGCCCTACAAGCTCGACCTCAAGGAAGGCCATTACACGCTGATTCGCGAAGTGGTGCCGACCACCCTGTCGCCCGTCTGGGGCAAGACGACTGGCCTGGAAGGCTGCACAACGGCGGCACGCATTGCCACCTCAGAGTTTCTATCGCCGGCCTTGCACCGCGTCAGTGTGACCTTCTACGACAGCGCCCAACCGCTCGAACGCCGTGAGCTGTTTCACATTCGCACTGCGCACATCCTGACTCCGGAAACCAACAACAGCTTGCATTACTTCATCGTCCACGGGCGCGACTTCGCTCAGCGTGATGAAGCCCTCGGCGAGTTCATGCACGAGCAGCTCTTCGCCGCCTTCAATGAGGATGTCGAGGGTCTCGGGGCCCTGGAGACGGCGCTCAACGACCGCGACGAGCAACATTACGAGATATCCGTGGCCAGTGATGCCCCCGCTGTCGCTACCCGCATTTACTGAAAAAACGCGCCGACGTCGAACAGCAACGACGCGACCAAAAGGCGGGACAATGATCTCGCCAAACCGTTATCGACGACGCCCTCTCATCGAAGAACCGCCCCAAGGCGGTTCAAAATAAACTGGCTCCTGCAGTACCAAAAAGCGAACGGATTAGCCCGCGAGTGTTTCCCGATGGGGAATAAATGGTCTGCGAGCCGTTGTGTGATCTCGGTTCAAGCCAATGGTGCAGTAGCTTCTTAGCGGCGGTATATCCGTTCTTGGCCGGTAGTAGCCAAGAGCGTTTCTTGGCTACTCCTCCAACTGCTTAAAACTCGACCGACCCGAAATGCCCAAGGTAGCCAACGTGCGTGAGGATCAGACGCTGATGCGCTCGACGCGACGAAACCGCTTTCCAAATCTTTTATGGCAATGTGCTCCTTGGTTAAGGATAATATATCTGCGAATCATTAGCATTCACGCTATTGGCTTACCGTTTTTCCGCAGGTACTCACTCGATGCTATTTCCATCTCGCCTTACGTTGCTTGCTGCATGCTGCTCAGTCAGTTTTCTTACCCAGGCGGCAGGACCTATTGAATTGGGAGTGACCGACATTACTGCCGAGGTGATCAACCCTAATTCCAACACGTTGCCCACGCCCTATGCGGGTGGTCAGGTGGCGAGGGGAGGCCAGATGGGCGTGCTGGGAAATCAGGACAACATGGATGTCCCGTTCGTGATGACCAGTTACACCTCGACGCTGATTGAAGATCAACAAGCTGAAGACGTGGGTGATGTGCTTCTCAACGATCCGTCGGTACGTCAATCCTATGGGTTTGGTAACCAATCTCAAGTGTTCGTGATTCGAGGCTTGCCGCTTAGCAGCGACGACATTTCCTACAACGGGCTGTATGGCGTTTTACCACGTCAAATTCTGTCGACGGATGCTATCGAGCGTGTCGAGGTATTCAAAGGCCCTAACGCGTTTATCAACGGTGTCAGTCCGACGGGCTCGGGTCTTGGGGGCGGAGTCAACTTGCAGCCCAAGCGCGCGGAGGATGTGCCGACTCGTCGTTACACGCAGGACATCAGCAGCGATGGCCGCATTGGCGAGCATTTGGATATCGGGCAGCGATTCGGCGAGGATAACCGGTTTGGCGCCAGGTTAAACCTGAGCCAGCGGGAAGGTGAAACAGCAATCGATAACCAGGATCAGCGCACAAAGTTGTTCGTTGCGGGCTTGGACTATCGAGGTGATAACTTCCGCGTTTCCACCGATTTCGGGTATCAGAAACAGCGTGTCAATGGACTGCGTAATTCTGTGAATATCGGGAACGTCACTCGTATTCCCACTGCTCCAAGCGCTAGCCACAATTATGGACAGGACTGGACCTACTCCGAAACTGAAGACACCTTCGGCATGGTTCGTGGCGATTGGGATCTGAACGAAAACTGGACGGCATACCTGGCTGGTGGAGCAAAGCACACCCGAGAAACTGGGGTATACGCCACACCGACACTGGTGGGCAATAACGGCGTAGCTACGATCGGTGGCTCAGAAATTCCTCACAATGAAGACAATACAACGTTCAATGGCGGGTTGAACGGGCGCTTTAACACTGGCCCTATTTCCCACCAGATTGCGATCGGGGGCTCAACGATCTGGACCGAGCAGGAAAACGCGTACACGTTCTATCGTCCCGTTACCGGGAACAGCAATATTTACAACACCCCGGCGCTTCCTAAGCCGACTGCGGTGTCCAGCACTGGCGGTAAAATGGGTGATCCCGGGGTGACCGGCAAAACCCGCAACCGTAGCCTGGCGATTTCCGACACGCTGGGCTTGTTCGATGACAAATTGCTGGTCACCTATGGTGTCCGCCGTCAGCAGTTGCGTGTCGAAAACTATAAGTACGATGGCAGCACTTCAAACGGTGTAGCCAATCCAGCAAACGATGGCAGTCGTAGCACTATCTACGATGAAGCCATTACCACGCCTGTTTACGGCATCGTGTACAAGCCTGTGGAGAGCGTGTCGCTCTACGCCAACAGAATCGAAGGCCTTGCAAAAGGGCCAGTGGCGTCCGGTACAGATATCACGAACCTGGGCGAAGCCTTTCCCCCTGGCCGCACAAAACAGTTGGAAGCGGGTATCAAGCTGGACATGCAAACCTTCGGTGCCAACTTGGGGGTTTTCCGCATCGAGAAACCTTCCGATGGTTACGTCGACAACGCGCGGAAGCTCTATGTGCGTGATGGGGAACAGGTCAACAAGGGGCTAGAGATCAGCGTTTTCGGCGAGCCAATCGAAGGCCTCCGGTTGATGGCCGGCGGTACCCGCATGACGTCTGAACTCAAAAAAACCGCAGGCGGTCTCAACGATGGCAATCACGCCATTGGCGTGCCAACGTTTCAGCTCAATGCCAGCGTAGATTGGGATATTCCGGGTATCGAAGGTGCCGCTCTCAGCGCAAGGATGTTGCGCACTGGCGGGCAGTACGCTGATCAGGCTAACAACCTGAGCTTGCCTACATGGAACCGTTTCGACGCTGGCGCACGTTATAAAATGAAACTCGTGGAGAAAGACCTGACGTTGCGCGTCAACCTGGAAAACATTACCGACAAGAACTACTGGGCCTCGGCAAACGGCGGCTACCTCTCGCAGGGTGACCCACGCTTGGTGAAATTCTCGGGAACTATCGATTTCTGAGTATTCATTTGAGGAAGGCTTGAATATCGCGTTGTTGGGCATCCAGCACCTCGGTGTGGATGCGCGCACCGGCTTCGAAGCCGTGTGTCACGGAGGCGAGGTTGACCTTGCTGGATTTCAGCGCCTGCTTGAGAGCCTGGTATTGGCTCATGCCACGGGTCACTTGCAGGTAGGCCTGGCGCGCGCCGCGTTGGAATCCGGTACCGCGGCATGCTCAATGTTTCGCGCGCGCGGGGAGGGTGGCAGCGAGTGTGGAGATCATCCCCCCGAATACCGAGCTCGCGCTTCTTTCTCCGGTTTGCCAATTGCGTGGCGGGTAAGCGACTGTTGACTAGAGAGCACGGCAAATACACAAGGCGCTCAAGAAATAGCCATAGGGGGCGCTAGTACATGCGTGCTATTTCCATTCCAGTTTTATCTCCAGATACTTCGGCCGCTGGCAACCCACCGAACGGAAACGCAGAAGCCCTCAGGGCTGGCGGCCACAACAGTGGCCTTTTATGGAGTATCTGGAGTCGCTATGAACCCCTTATTCAGAAAGTCCCCCCTTACTTTTGCGATCACCCTCTCACTGCTCCACGAGGCGCAAGCAGCGGACTACATTCTCAACAATGGTCAGGAAACCTGGAGCAGCGACCACACAGTCAATGGCGCGGTCGTCGTCCGGCCAAATAACGGCAACACCGCCAGCCTCACTATAAATGGCGGCGCGACCGTGACGAGCCGCGGCGGCGAGATCGGCAGCCAATCCAGCAATTCCGCCGCCAACGCCGGCAAAGGCAGCGTAGTAGTCGAAAGGGCAGGAACGAGCTGGGTCGTGCCTCGTACCACGGCCGTACTCGGCAACTCAATTCTCATCGGCGGTGCCGGGCAGGGCGAGCTGACCGTCCGCAATGGAGGGCAGGTATCTGTGCGAGATCTCCAGTTGAGTGACAATGGTTCCCATGGCAACGCGTTCTCGCGAGCGGAGCTGCTGGTGAGTGGTCAGAACGCCTTGGTCGACACGGTCAACGTCAACGCCGGTGGGGTTTTTCTTTATGACTCGCGCATCACTGTCAACGATGGCGGTAAAATTAACAGCCAGCAGGTAGCTATTGACTCCGTCACCAAACTTTCCGGTAACGGAACCCGTTGGGATAATAGCGGCGCCTTCAAGACCAAGAACGATCTCACCCTCGAGAACGGCGCGGTACTCACGACCAACTCCCTCTCCTTGGGTTCGGCCCATATCGACCGCAACACTCAAGTGAGCGTTTCCGGACAGGGCACGCGCCTTGCCGCGCAAACGTTCACGCTCGGCACCACCGCCTCCAGCACTAACCTGATGCTCGCCGATGGCGCCGAGCTGAGCGCCACTAACGGCATCCTCATCAGCACCTTGACCAGCGTCAACAGCGCGGCGCGAGGCACGTTCACACTGGGCGGGCCGGTTGTGGTGGACGATAGCCGTACCGATGCCGACTCAGTTACTGCCGGAACAGCGCAGGCGGCAGGTCGACTGGACCCGCAGACGGCCATTCGCTTCGGCGCCGGAAATGGGGCCCTGGCGTTCAACCATACCGACAGCGATCTCCAGCTCGGTAATACCTTGAGCGGATCGGGCCGTATCTACGCCTTTAACGGGAATACCACTTTGAACGGTGACCTCAAGGGGGTCTCCGGTGGCGTGGTGGTACGCGGTGGTCGCCTCGTGCTGTCGGGGGACGTGGACCAGATCAATCAGGGCGGCAATAGCAACGCTTCCCAGAGTTACTCACGGTTGAACGTAGGAAATGGCACCCTGGTCATCAACGGCACCGTGGGGCGCAGTCAATTCGGTACCTATACCAACAGGGCTCAGGTGCTGGACGGTGGCATACTGGCTGGCGTCGGCCAAATGGGCAGCACCCAGGTAGCCGCCGGCGGCACTCTTTCGCCGGGTGAAAGCGCCGTAGGTACGCTGGCCATCCAGGGCGATCTGGAGATGGCAGCCGGCTCACGCTACGCTGCGGACATCGCCGGCAACGGCGCTGGAGACCGGATCAACGTGAGCGGCACTGCCACGCTGCGCGGTACGCGAGTCGACGTGACCGCTCTGGATCCAGCGCAGAGTTATCAGAGCGGCAAGACCTACACCTTGCTCTCCGCCCAAGGTGGTGTGGTCGACGGCGCTAACCAGGGAACGGCCTACGCCCAGGCGTTTACCAATTCGGCGTTCCTGAATGTCGGACTGCAGCGCACTGCCAACGATCTGAACCTGACCATCGAGCAAAAAAACTCAAATCCAACACCAACACCAACGCCTACACCTACGCCCACACCAACGCCCACACCTACGCCTACGCCAACGCCAACGCCAACGCCAACGCCCACACCAACGCCTACACCAACGCCAACGCCAACGCCAACGCCAACGCCAACGCCCACACCAACGCCTACACCAACGCCAACGCCTACACCAACCCCAACTCCGGGCATCTTTCAAACGGTCATGGTGACCCAAAACCAGTGGAATACCGCTAGTGCGCTAAGCGTACTCGAGCAGAGCGGCGAATCCCTGCGCCTCTACAATAATCTGCTGATTCTGGATGCCGAAAGCGCTCGTAACGCCGCCGATCAACTCTCCGGCGACTATCACAGCAGTACCTCGACCGCCCTGATCGCCAATAGCCAAGCGGTGTCCGGGGTGCTGGGGACGCGTATGCGCAATCTGCTGGATACCGGAACGTTGCGCATGCCAGCCATGGCACTCAATCTGATGCCCAGCTCGCCGCCCACGGAAAACGGCGCCTGGGTGCAGCCTTTCGGCAACTGGACTCAACTGGGCAGCAGTAACGGCGCCAGTGGCCTGCACCAGAAAACCGGCGGCGTGCTGGTCGGGGCCGACGGTAGCTTCAACCCGGATTGGCGCGGTGGCCTCTATGGCGGCTACAGCCGCTCGACGTTCGATGCCGATGACCGCGATGCCAGCGGCCACAGCGACAACTATCATGTCGGTCTCTATACCGGCGGTCAGATCGATGCCCTGCGTCTGAGCGCCGACGTCGGTTACACCTGGCACCGGCTGGAGAGCGAGCGGACCGTGGCTTTTGCCGGATTCAGTGATCACCTGACCGGTAAACGCAACGCCGAATCCCTGCAGGCCAGTGGCGAAGCGGCCTACCGCATACCGATTGGCCGTATGGCTCTGGAACCTTTCGCTGGCCTGTCCTACGTACGCTACGATGCCAAAGACCTGCACGAAAAAGGCGGAGCCGCTGCTCTGGACGTGTCCAGCGATAAGCAAGACACCTTCTTCTCGACGCTGGGTCTGCGCGCCTCAACGAATACGCGTGTGGCGAATCTCGATACTCAAGTTTACGGCTCACTGGGATGGCGGCGCGCCTATGGTGACCTGGACCCACGAAACGTTCAGGCCTTTTCCGGCGGTCCAAACTTCGAAGTGCAGGGCGTACCCCAGGCCCGCGACACAGCCTTGACTGAAGTGGGTGCGAAACTACGGTTGAATCGGCAGACCGATGTGGGACTGTCCTACCAGGGGCAGTTCGGTTCCGACACCCGCTTCCATTCGGTGAACGCGGGGGTGACGGTGCGCTTCTGACCAGGCTTACAGTCTCGGGCTGAATGATCGTTCGGGCAGCTTTGCCACGAGCGACATCCAGCTCGGCTTCACTGATCGGCCTCTCGGCCTGGAGCACTGGCAAGGAGTATCTCTCTGCTGTTCCCGATCCGGGTTCAGCAGCACCGTTCCTATTGATGTCCAGTTACGGATTTGTCCAGGCTCTCGTTCAAGCAAGATCGACCAACTGCCGCGGCATCAGTGGGTAGACTCATTGCTAATGCGACGAGACGTACATAGAGGGTGTGGACGGCGCGGGCAGTGCATAGGTCGCCTTCATCCATTCGATCTCTGCGTGGGGCGTGCGGCCGAAGAAACGTTTGAATTCGCGGCTGAATTGCGAGGCGCTTTCGTAACCTACATTGACCGCTGCCGTCGAAGCAGTCATGGCGTTGTGCAGCATCAGTAATCTCGCCTGGTGCAAGCGCGTCGACTTCAGGTACTGCATCGGTGACAAGTCCGTCACATTGCGAAAGTGCAGATGAAAATTGGGCACACTCATGCTCGCTTCTTGGGCAAGGGACACCACACTCAGGCGTTCCTGGTAGCAACTGTGGATCTTGCGGATCGCGCGAGTGATTTTGCCGAAATGACCCTGGCGATTGAGCGCGGCGCGCATTGAGCCACCCTGCTCGCCAGTGAGGATGCGGTAATAGATCTCCCGTACCAGCGACGGCCCCAGTATTTGCGCTTCGCCCGGCCTGCTCATCGCCTCGAGAAAGCGCAGTGTCGAGGCACGCAGCAAAGCGTCCATTGGCGAGGCATACATGCCCTTGGGCGAGGCATCACTTGGCCCGAGAGCTTCATCCACTTGTAGCATCACCTCGCTGGCCAGTTGTAAGTCAAGGCGCATGTAGACCGCCAGCATTGGCTCCGTCTCGCTGGCATCGGTCTCCATGGTGAAAGGCACAGGGACGGACACCACCAGATAGTGTTGGGCGTCATAGACGTATACGTCGTCGCCCAGATAACCACGCTTGCACCCTTGGCACAGGATCACGATACCCGGGTCGTAGAGCACTGGGGTACGCGTCAGTGGCCGATTCGCACGCAAAAAGCGGACATCCTCTAGTGCGCTGAGATTGTAACCCTCGACCGGCGCGAGCTGTTCCATCAAATGCAACATGCGCGAGGTGCGTGAATCGGCCTGAGTCATTGATGTCCCCTCTGCTTGCCGCTCAACCGTCGGTTGAGCGGGTCAGGGCTTCCCACTGATCAATCTCACTGGTCGTGCGCTTCAGCTTTTCACGTACCAGAGCCAGCGCATCACTGCCCAACAGTAAGTGTGCCGGCGGCGTCGGGTTGGCAATTATCTGCAACATTGCTTGCGCGGCCTTCTGTGGGTCGCCAAGCTGCTTTCCGCTCTTGTCTTCGCGCGCTTTGCGCACCGGATTGAAGCTGGCGTCGTAGTCGGCAATGCTCCGTGGGGTACGCCGCATCGAACGACCGGCCCAGTCAGTGCGAAACGAGCCCGGTGCCACAGCGGTCACGAAGATGTTGAAAGGCAGCAGCTCTTTGCTCAAGGTATCGGAAATACCTTCCAGAGCAAACTTGCTCCCGCAATAGTACGCGATACCCGGCAGGGTGATTGTGCCGCCCATGGAGGTGATATTGAGGATGTGACCGGCACGGCGCTTGCGAAAATAAGGCAGGAAAGCCTTGGTCACCGCTACCGCGCCGAACACATTGACGTCGAATTGGCGCCGCATCTCTTCCAGCGGCGACTCTTCGAAGATGCCCTCATGACCGTAGCCGGCGTTGTTAACCAACACGTCGACCGGACCGTGGGTTGCTTCAATGGCCGCTACTGCGCTGTCGATCCGGGCGAAGTCAGTGACATCCAGGATTACGCCATGAGCATGATCCACGCAGAGCGCCTGAAAGACCCGCAAGGCGGCTTCACTGCGCACGGTACCTATGACGTGGTGGCCCGCTGCCAGCGCTTCTTGCGCCAGCGCGTTGCCGAAGCCACTGCTCACCCCCGTGATGAATAGGGTTTTCCTGCTGTGCATGGCGAGTTCCAATAAGTAGGTTCGAGGCGATGATATCTATCGAAAACCTGGTCACCTATGCCGGTTCGTCTTGGAGCATTGCCTATTCCTATCAGAGTCAACAGTTACGCGAGCAGGTTGAGATAACTGCCGTCAGTCACTGGCCGGCGTGCGTGGGGCGTGGTCCGGTTCTGATAGAGTGGGTATCTTGCGACCTGTCTGCTATGCTGGGTAGTAGGCCCGTTTCCAGCCTATTGAAAGGCCATTTTGAACTTTCACCGCATCGTTGGTTTACTCTCCAACAGGTTCGAAAGTTTGCCCAATCTACGAACCGCCGCAAACGGTAGAGTCTTGAACTGTCGCCTACCATGACGTTCTATCCGGGTGAGGGGCAGGAAAACACCGTGACAAATATCCAGGAACTTCCCGCCGAACTCAGTGAGTACGAGCGTCTGCTCTCGATGAGCATAGACACCCTTGATGCCTTTCCGGGCGCCGTCTATCTCTGCGATCAGGACGGCTGGCTCGTCAGTTACAACACAGAGGCGGCGCGGCTATGGGGAAGGACTCCCGTACTTGGACGCGGTGGAGACCGATTCTGCGGGTCGTATCAGCTTTTCTTGCCGGATGGGACGCCGCTCGCGGCGCAAGACTGCCCGATGGCGTCGACCCTGAACACGGGCGTCGAATCAAGAAATGCTGACGTAATAATCCAGCGCCCGGACGGCTCGCGTTTCGTTGCCCTGGTAAATATCCGCGCACTTAGAGACACACACGGCGCAATCCAAGGGGCCATCAACTGCTTTCAAGATGTCTCGGCGCACCATGCCATGGCGCAGGAACTCCAGCTTAAAAGCGCTGACCTTGAAGATTTTTTCGACAACAGCGTCGTCGGTCTTCATATCGTCAGCGGCGAGGGCATTATCGTGCGCGCTAACACGGCCGAACTCGCTCTCTTGGGATACGCAGCGCACGAATACATCGGGCGCCCTGTCACGGATTTCCATGCGGATGCGCATGTTATTGATGACATTCTCAATAAGCTTGGCAGCGGCGAAAGTCTGGAAAGCTACCCCGCGCGATTACGCGCCAAGAACGGATCCCTCAAGCATGTGCTCATCACGTCTAATGCGCGCATCAAGGAAGGGAAACTCTTTAATACCCGCTGCTTCACCGTTGACATATCGGATGTACATGCAGCAGAAATGGCGCGCCGCGAGAGTGACAGCAGACTTTCGGCAACTTACGAGGCGGCGACGATTGGCATTGCCGAGGCCGATTCAGAAGGGCGTTTACTCCGTGTTAACGACGCCCTCTGCGACATGCTGGGGCGTACGCGCGAACAGCTGCTGGCGATGACCTTCTTTGAATACACCCATGCGGATTCCGTAGAGCAGGAAGCCGGTCTTTACGCACGCCAGGTTGCTGGCGAGCTTGAGAACTACGTACTGCGCAAGCGAGCGTTCAAGCCGGGTGGCGAAATCGTCTACCTGGACATCCATAGTTCATCGGTGAGGGACTCGTCCGGCAACTTCCGCTACGGCGTACGGGTGATTCAGGATGTCACAGCGGCACATCGGATGGAGAAGCAAGTCCGGGAAAGCGAGCGGCATATGCGCGCGCTTCTCGAAGCATTGCCTGCCGCGGTGTACACAACAGACGCCGAAGGACGGATCACCTTCTACAATCGAGCTGCCGTCGAACTGGCGGGGCAAACGCCTCAGTTGGGCGATATGTGGTGCGTCACGTGGCGCCTGTTGAATGTCGATGAGTCTCCCCTTCCTCATGATCAATGTCCAATGGCGGTGGCGTTGAAGGAAAACCGACCGATACGGGGCGTCGAGGCGATTGCGGAACGGCCCGATGGCACGCGTGTACCCTTCATTCCGTATCCGACACCGCTCCATGACGCCAATGGCGAGTTGGTGGGCGCAATCAACATGCTGGTCGACATTACCGAGCGAAAGCAGGCGGAAAACCGGCAGAAGACCCTGATCGACGAACTCAATCATCGGGTCAAGAACACGCTTGTTACCGTGCAGTCCATCGCTGGCCAAACGGCGCGCAATGCAGGCAGTGCAGAAGAGGGTTACCAGCGGTTCGAAACCAGGCTGCTGGCGTTGTCCAGAGCGCACAATCTCTTGACCAAGCGCCATTGGGGGCAATCACCCCTGGAGTCCCTGGTGCGTGAGGTGGTCGCGCCAGTGTTCGGGCATGACCCCAGCCGCTTGTTGATTAAGGGGCCATCAATCGATGTCAATTCTCGTGTCGCGCTCAATCTCACCATGACGCTCAACGAGCTTGCGATCAACGCGTTGAAGCATGGGGCCATGAGGGTCGAGACGGGCAGTCTTTCCATTCTCTGGAGCACGCAGCCGCATGCGGATGGAATCATTCTTTCATTAGACTGGCGCGAGCATGGCGGGCCGAAGACATCAGAACCCACAACGCGCGGCCTGGGTCTGCGTTTGATGGCGCGTTGCATTGAGCGCGACCTGGATGGGAACTTCGAGCTCTCGTTCGCTCCAGAAGGTGTTGTCTGCCGCCTCTCATTCGTCATCGGAGCGCAGTAGCAATGACCTGTTTGAATGGACTCAGAGTGCTGGTTGTCGAGGACGAGGGCGCCGTTGCCATGTTGATCGAGGAGATGCTGGAAGACTTCGGATGCGTGGTGGTGGCATCCGTTGCCCGGCTCGCGAAGGCGCGTGAGGTTTCGCGGGTGATAGAGGTCGATCTGGCGATACTGGATGTGAACCTGGCCGGCGAGCTCGTCTTCCCCGTCGCCGAGATTTTGCGCGAGCGCAATATTCCCTTCATCTTCAGTACAGGATACGGCGTCACGGGGCTGCAGGACGAGTTCGCATTGCGTCCCGTGTTGCATAAACCGTTTTCGCAAAGTGACCTGGAGGGCAAGATCGGCATTGCGCTGAAATGACATGAGTGTCCAGGCCGAATCCCCTCTGTACCAACAGGCGCTCGATCAGTTTTATGCTGGTGAGCCAGATCGCCAAACTCTTCTCCTGCTTGGGCACTCAGCGTGAAGCCTTTAATATTACGGTCATGGCATTAAGCAATTATTGAGGACCTGAAATCCCTGCCAAGGAAGCTTCTCCATGACCACCGTCACGCCTTCAAGCAGCGCAACGCCTTCATCGCAGAAGAATTCCGCCTCTGCATTCGATGCTAAATTGGACATCGCCAAGTCCAGTCGGATTCTGGCCGACTACATGAAAGAACAAGGCAAGGGCGCGATCAGCGGTAATGAACTCTCGTCGCTGGCCAACGCTCCGTCCAAAGAGGTGCCTGCCGAAGTTTCGGCAGCCGCGGACTATATGACGCGCCATTCGGACGTCTTCACCGCCATCGAAACTCACGATGTGGCCGGTGCCGACAGTTACAGCGGCGCGTGGAACTTCGAGTGGGCGGCAGACGGCGGCCTCAAGGGTACGGCCACTGAAGCCCTCGCCAAGATGAGCGACGTGTTCGACTCCGCCATTGCCAAGTCTGCTCAAATCACTGAGTTGACCACCGTTGCCAAGACCGTGCTGGATTCGTCCAAACAGCGTCCTCAGAACTGATCCCTTCTCACCATCAGCCTGGCTCCTCCAGGCTGATCCCTCCGCACATCCGCCTGACTCTTCGACTGCGCATCCGGCCCTGATGAACGGGTGACTGGCGCATACGTTAGGTTGTAACACTATGCGGCGATACTCATTTTTCACCCTGTTGGCGCATGCAGATTCGATCATCCGGTTAAGACCCTGCTGATGGCAGGTTTATGCATATTCATGCTGGCTGATCTGTCGCGAATGGTGCCTCCCGTACGGGCTCGCGCCGGCGTTGCACTCATTTATGCTCTAGAAAAAGGAGTCATCAATGTCCGTTCAAGATGTCAGTTTTGTAGGCGTAACGTCCAAGCCACAAGACCCCAAGCTCGCCGAAGCCTGGGACCAGGCGATCAAGCAGGCCAAGGAGGCGGGCATTGAATGGGAGCGGCCAGAAGGCGACGACCGCTCGGCCCAGGACATCATTGATGACACGCCGGTACTCAAGAACCTGGGCAACCAGAGCGATGTGAAGGATAACCTCAAGGACCGCGTCGGCGATTTCGAGACTGACCCCGATGCGGCCTACCGCGCCAAGCAGGTGCTTGAGCACGTGGAAAAATATGATGAGGGGGGTGAACGGATCGCCAGCAAGGACATCGACAATGGTCGGGTCGATGGTTTCACAAAGGGCGGTGATGCCAAGCATGGCACCGAAGCAGGTCGCCTGCAGGACTTTGGCCGGCAAGGGTTCTCGCACCTTAAAGGTGAGCTCAAGGACCTGTCCAAGCCCGGTGATGATCCCCAGGCACGTGAACAGGCCGAGGCCTTGGGTATCAAGTGGGAGCGCCCTGAAGGGGATGATCGCTCCGCGCAGGACATTATCGATGACAATGCCTTGCTCAAGAATCTGGGCAACCAGAGCAGCGTCAAGGACATGCTCAAGGAGCGGGTCGGCGATTTCGAAAATGACCCGGACGCCGCCTATCGTGCGACCCAAGTGCTTGAGCACATCGAGACCCTCAATGGCGAGGGCGACAAGATTGCCGGCAAAGACGTCGGCAACGGCAGGGTCGATGGCTTCACCAAAAGCGGCGAAGCGAAAAATGGCACCGAAGCCGGTCGCCTGCAGGACTTCGGCAAGCAGGGTTTCTCTGCCCTCAACGGTGAAATCAAGGACTCTGCGTCGGCTGGCGACAACAAGGAAGCCCGCGAGCAGGCCGAAAAGATCGGCATCGTATGGAATCGCCCGGAAGAGGATAAGCGTTCGGCGCAAGACATCATCGAAGACAACCCGATGCTCAAGAACCTGGGGAATCAGAGTGGTGTCAAGGACATGCTCAAGGACCAGGTCGGCGATTACGAGAGCGATGCTGATGCCGCCTACCGGGCCGCGCAGGTCATGGACCGCATCACGATGTTCGATGACAAGGGCAATACCCAGTCCGGTGGTGATCTGTTCAACAGCAGTGTGGACGGTTTCACCAAGAGCGGCGAAGCCAAGCACGGCACCGAGGCTGGTCGCTTGCAGGACTTCGGCAAGCAAGGTTTTTCGGCCCTGCCGGATCTCAAGAAAACCGATGATATCGCCAGCTACAAGGATTACCTCAAGACCAATCCGGATGCCGACCCAGCGTCGCAGCAGATCGCCAAGTACGCAGCGATCCTCGATGAAAACTTCGATGCGATCAAGGGCAAGACCGGTGCGGGCAAGTACCTGACTGCCGACGACATCAAGGAGTACAAGAACCAGAATTCACAGTTGAACGAGGAGACCAAGCAGGCACTGGATTTCTGGTCTCAGCCAGGTGCTTTCAAGGTCATCGACAACGCCAAGAACCCATTGGACAATAATCCTGATGGCGATCTGAGCAGGGCCGATGTCCAGGGCTGGCTCAAGAGCGCCAATGTACCCAAGGATGCGACCTCCGCTATCACGCTGCTCTCGGGGATCGCCGGCAGCAATGCCTTGGCCAGGGTCGATACCGCAGGCTTGAACAAGGACGTGTTCGATCACCCGGATAAATATTCGGCAGAAGAAAAAGCCGCGGTTCTGCAGGATCTCAAGGCCGCCCAGCAACTGATCATCCAGGGCAGTGCCGCCGGAATGTGGAAGGACGACAAGTCGCAGGTCACGATTGCCAACAAGGTGCGCAGCCATCCCGATGCCCAGAAGCTGCTTGACGATGTCAACACGCACATCGAGATCCTGCAAAGCGACCCTGAGGTCAGTAAGTACATGAGCGAGCACGGCTCCAGCGAGTTGACCAAGCTGGTGGAAGACAACAAGGGGCTCAAGGAGTCCCTGCAAAAAACCTACGACGACCAAATCAAGTCCGGCAAGTCACTCGATACACTGTGGGAGGCCAAGTCCAAGGATGGCAAGACTACCCACACGGAAATTCTTGCCGAGTTCTTTGGTACGGCGCAGATCCTCCAGGGCGCGCTGGGCATCAATAATGCCGGTGAGATCCAGGCCGCGGTCAAAGGCTCCAAGGCCAATGCCGAGTTGGAAAGCTATTACGAGAAGTCACTGGTTTCAGGTGATCGCCTGAATGAACTGCTCAAGGACCATACCCCTGACGAAGCCATGAGTTCCTTCAGTCTCGAAGTCGCGCTTTACAACTCGGCGCTGGACCCCGAGTTCACCGGCAAGCTCGACACGAAGCTCAACGATAACTTCACCAGCATCGCCAAGGACAACGTCTTCAAGGATGCGTCCTTTGACGATATGAAGGCGGCCTTCGGCGTCGATGGCGGTAATGAGCTGGATGAGGAGAAGGTCAAGAAAATCATCGAGCAGATCAGCGAGGAAAACCCGCAGATGCTCGTCAATGCCGACGGCACCGTCGCTACGCCAGACCAGATCCTGGCTAACTTCAGGGGAGACTGGGACCTGCTTCGCCAGGGCACCAAGACCCTGGATGCGTTGGATGTATTCGGTAAGGACTCGTCGATCAAGGATGCATCCAACAAAGGCGTCCTGCACGGTGTGAGCGGGCTGTTCATGGCCGGCGTTACCATCGCCAAAGGCGCCAACAACGCCGGTAAGTTGACCGAGCGGCAGATCGTCGACATCGCCACCGGTTCGGTACAGTCCGCCACGCTCCTGGCTGAAGGGGGCCTGAAAAACTATCAGGACTACCTCAAGGATGTGAAAGGCAAGCTGACCGGTGACCGCCTCGGCGACCTGGGCAAAAAGATGGACGATCCGCTCAAAAGCGTGACCGCCAACCTCAAAGGTATGGAAAACGCGGCGAAGGGGATCGGTGGCATCGCGGCCATCACTGCGGGCGCCTACGGCATTTTCGATGGCGTCAAAGCGCTCAGGAAAGGCGATACGGTAGCCGGTGGCATGAACATCACGGCCGGTTCGCTGGGGGTCATGGCAGGCTTGGCTTCGGTGGCTGAAGTGGGCGCCAGCGCGATGAGCGTCTCGGCGGTTGCCGCTTCGCGGATCTCGATGATCGCGGGTGGCCTGGGCTTCGCGGCGGCGGGGGTGGCTGCGCTGGCATTGCTGGTCCCGGGCCTGATCGAGGAAGTCAAGCAGGAGAAGCGGGTGGGTAAGTTCGCGGATGCCCTGAGCGATTACCTGACCCAGTATGAGATCGACGGTGTACCGCACGGTGATATCTGGGATATCCCTTATGAGGAGTGGCCGGGTGAAGAGAGCACCATCGCTTCCTGAACCTGACACGCGCAGATAGCAAGTTTGTAAAAACGGGCGTAACTGTTTCAGTTATGCCCGTTTTTGCAGGTGGAATCCAATAAGACTAGGTAGAGTTGATTGCAACTGGCCATCAATGCTTAGTTGATAAAAATGGATGTTCTATTCAGAGAAGATCCATAGGTATTTATGGGTTATTTGTTCTTTCTATTCGTCTTTTACGTAGGGGGAATAGTTGATCCGACCCTCTGGTATCAGCGGCAAGAGCAGCTTATGTTGCCTGCCAAGGCTGATAGGGACCGCATGGCCGGTGTTTATGAGGCTGGTCCGATCAAGATAATAGTTGGCTTTGAGATTAAAACACTTGTTAGATGTTGAACTGTAATGTTCGGTCCCTATTCTTCGATTGGCAACATTAGTGGGCCGCTTGGCGGCGCAAGTATCTCTCATCGATTAGGAGAACCACCATGAGCACGACTCCCCCAGTAAGTTCCGGCAACGCTGACTCGGCTATCGCTAAAATGGAAGCCACTTTCAACATGGCGATCGAAAAGTCGGCCAAGATCACCGAGCTGTCCACCGCTAAGAAAGCTGAGCTTGACGCTACCAAACAACGGCCTCAGAACTGATGTCGTCATGCAGGCAGCCTCATGGCTGCCTGCATGTCTGTTCGTTGCCGCGCCAAGCCTTGAATACATGACAGCGTTATCTGCGCCTCATAGGTATTTGTCCGCAGGTCTTATTCCGGTAATACAACCATGACGGCCTTGACTTTCTTCGCCGCGGTCCCAGCCGTAGCCGCTACGGGCAAAGGGCTGCCGGTGCTTGGTATCACCCACGGTCTGCATCAGGGGGGTTGCCTGCCCCTGGACAAGCCCGTCTATATTCTTGGCTGTGCCGCAAGTGCTGATCTGTTGCTCAGCGACGCAGGCATTGCCGAACGTCATCTGGCGCTGCGTTTCAGCGCTGGCCAGGTGGCCGTCGAAGCGATTGGCGGCGACGTGTTTGTGTGCGCCCCCCATGCCCGGGAAATGCGCATTCCCGCCGGCAAGGGGCATCGTGCGCATTTGCCCGTGGATATTCGCATCGGCGAAGCCCGCCTGACCCTCAGTCGCGACACCGCATGCCTGGAGTCGATAGCGGCTCCAGCTATAACACCTGCCTGGCAGCGCAAGCCGCGGTGGATCATTGCCTTGCTGCTGATGTTTTTGTGCGTGGGCGCCTTTGCCTTCCGGGGCGAGCCGGTCTCGCCGCAGGCGTTGAACGACGCTGACAAGGCCGCTGCGCTGGCCGTGCCCGATGAACCGACGCCAACCACCGCGCAGGCCAAGGCTTGGCTCGAACAGCAGCTTGCCAGGTCAGACCTGCACCAGATCAAGGTCAGCGAGGTCGATGGCCAGCTCAGTGCCCAGGGGACTTATGGCCCCACCCAGAAAAGCCAGTGGCTTGACGTGCAGCAAGCCTTTGATAGCCACTTCGGCCAACAGGTGATGTTGCTCCCCGGCGTGGTGGCCCGCAACGAAATCGCCAAGCCCCGTGTGCGTTTTCAGGCGGTTTGGTTCGGCGATAACCCGTATGTGATCAACAACGACGGCGAACGCCTGTTTCCAGGGGCTGCGCTGGCCGATAACTGGACACTCGAACGCATCGAAAACCATCAGGTGATTCTCGCCCGTGGTGAAGAACGGTTCACGCTCACCTTATGAGAATTGATCCGGGTGCGCCCTTACCGACAACCGCCGAAAGAACCCCGGCGGTAGACAGCGTCCAGCCGGCCAAGGCGCGCCAAGGTGGGCGCTTCGAGGCGGTGCTGGGCCAGCGCGCGGTGTTGGCACGCCGTTCGCTGCGTGCCGAGATTGAGCAGTCGGGCATCGTTGAGGGCATGACGGCCGAGCTGTTCGGCAGTCGCCGCTCGATGGAGATTCTCGAATACGTCTTGGACAACGTGATTCCCACCCTGGATGCCGAGCCCGACATCAAGGTGTTGGCCCATGAACTGATCAGCGAAGAAATCGCCCTGCGCCGCTTGCTCGAAGAGCAACGCGCCGAGGTGATCGAGTCATGAATCGTCAAGAACAGGACTGCGTCGATCTGCTCAAGGGCATGGGCGAGTTGTATCGCCGTAGCGGCCAGTCGCAGCGTGCCTTGGTGCTGCTGTTGATCGCGGTGCAGATGGCGCCCGGCGACACTGCGTTGCTGCGCAATCTGGTCATGGCCTTTACCGACAGCGGCCAGGCCGAGCGCGCCCTGTCGGCGCTGGACCGCCTGGTCGAACTGGACGGCGAGTCCTCTGGCCTCTGGCTGTTGCGCAGCCGTGCGTTGTGGAGCGGCGGGCGCAAGGATGAGGCGCGCCAGTGTTTCAAACGTTATCTGACCGCCCGCAGAGCGGCGCAATAATGTTCTTCGACCGCCTCAACGCATTGGCCCGCATCGCCGCCCAGCGCAGCGACGTGATCGTCGTCGCCTTCATGCTGATGGCTATCGTGATGATGATTATTCCGCTGCCAACCTGGCTGGTGGATACGCTGATCGGCCTGAACATCTCGCTGAGCATCCTGATCCTTATCGTCGCCTTCTACATCAAGCACTCGGTGGAGTTCTCGGCACTGCCGCCGCTGATCCTGTTAAGCACGCTGTTTCGTCTGTCCCTGTCGATCACCACCACGCGTCTGATCCTGCTCGACGGCAACGCCGGGCACATCGTCAAGGCGTTTGGCGATTTTGTCATCGCAGGCCAGGTCGTGGTGGGGTTGGTGGTATTCCTGATCATCACCGTGGCCCAGTTCGTGGTGATCACCAAAGGTGCCGAGCGCGTGGCCGAAGTGGCGGCGCGCTTCACCCTGGATGCCATGCCAGGCAAGCAGATGAGCATCGACAACGACTTGCGCAACGGCGATATCGATCAGCATGAAGCGCGCCGTCGACGCTCGCGCCTGGAGCGTGAAAGCCAGATGTTCGGTGCGATGGATGGCGCCATGAAATTCGTCAAGGGCGATGCGATTGCCAGTCTGGTGATCCTGGCGGTCAACCTGCTGGGCGGCATGATGATCGGCATGGTCGAACGGAATATGTCGTTCGCCGATGCGGCGCACACCTATTCGCTGCTGACCGTCGGCGACGGCCTGATCGCCCAGATCCCGGCGCTGCTGATCTCGGTCGCGGCCGGTATGGTGGTGACCCGGGTCAACAGTGGCACTACCGAAGGCAACCTGGGCAGCGAGATCCTTCACCAGTTGGGTTACAGCGCCCAGGCCCTGGGCTTGACTGCTTTGATCCTGCTGGGCGTGGCGTTGCTACCGGGTTTTCCCGCCCTGGTATTTATCGGCTTGTCGGCGTTGCTGGGGGTTGCTGCATTCACGATCTACCGCCGCGACAAAGCGCCCCAGCCCGAGATTGCCGAAGGGGCCAGCGACGTCGCGGTGCTTGCAGACGAACCGACTGAACAGTACGCACCCCTGGCCAAGCCATTGGACTGCCGGGTGCTGCTGAGCATCGGCCTGGAAGTGGCGCAGGTGGCACCCGAACTGCCGCTGCGCCAGCGTATCGAGGCCTTGTGCCATGAGCTTCGCGGCGACCTGGGTATCGAGGTGCCGGTGCCGGACCTCTACATCGATCGCAATTTGCCCGCCAATGGCTTCGTGGTCGAGCTCGAGGGCGTGCCGATCAGCGAGGGCGAGATACCGGTCGGCTGCTTGATGCTCAAGGACGACCTGGTGCACGTACAACTGCTGGAAATCCAAGCGTTGGAGGCACCGTCGCCGTTGCACAGTCGCCCGGCGCAATGGATCGAGCGCGCCCATCAGGGGCTACTGGAGGAGGCCGGTATCGGTTTTCTCAGCGTCGCTGAAGTCCTGCGAGCGATCCTCGAGCGCAGCCTGCGCCGGAATGCCGCGAGCTTCCTGGGCATTCAGGAAACCCGCAGGATTCTGGAGCGCATGGAAGCCAGCTATGACGAGTTGATCAAGGAAGTATTGCGCAACGTGCCCTTGCAGCGCCTGGCGGAAACCCTGCGTCTGTTGATCGCCGAAGGCGTGTCGATCCGCAACCAGCGCGCCTTGCTCGAAGCCATGGTCGAGTGGGGCGCCCGCGAGTCGGACGCCGCGCGCCTGGCCGATCACCTGCGCGCCAGTCTGGCGCGGCAGATCAGCCACCAGTACGCCGACCGTAACCGTGTCATCACCGCCTTTGTGCTGACCCCCGCGGTTGAAGAGCAGTTGCGTGCTTATCTGCGCCGAGCCGACAACCCGCGCGAGTTGCTCAACGAGCATGCCAGCCGTTCATTGCTGACCCAATTGCGCACCGTGTGCGGGCACCTGGCCGAGGGTGATCGCAGCGTCCTGTTGGTCCACCCCGATTTGCGTCGCAGCCTGCGTCGGCTGGTGGTGCGTGGCGAGCTGGAGTTGGCGGTGCTGTCGTTCCGCGAGCTGGCCGGTGAGTACAACCTGCAGGCCATCGGCTCCATCAGCTTGACTGAAATTACCGATCGCCGGACAACCGGTGGTGCTTCCCTTACTTCAATGGCGACTGCTTAATGATGTGTTTTGCGCTGTTGCGTGTGCCTGTGTATTTCGGTTTCTGGATCGCTGTCGCGTCAGTCGTACTGCTGCCGCAACTGGCGCGTGCGCAGGCCATCGCCCCGGGCAGCAGGGCCACCCTGGATCTGGCTCAGGGCGAAGGCCGAATCCTGCATTTTCAGGATCCGGTCGAGTCGGTGCTGGTCGCAGAGCCTGGCATCGCTGATCTTCAGGTGGTTTCGCCTGGTGTGATCTATGTGTTTGGCAAGACGCCTGGGCAAACCAGCCTGATTGCCCTGGGCGCCGAGGGTGAAGAGCTGGCCAGCCTGAGTCTGGCGGTCAACCGTGGCACCCAGGCAGTGACCCGGCCGTTGCGGGATCTGCACCCCGGCAGCAATGTCCAGGTGAGCGCCGTCGGCAATCGCATGGTGACCCGCGGCATGGTCAACAGCGTCGGCGAAGCAACCGACCTCAACAGCCTGCTCGACACTGAAGACCAGGACTTTGGCTCAGCCCTCAACACGACCTCCTACTCAGGCTCGGCCCAGGTCAACCTGCGGGTACGCTTCGCCGAAGTCTCGCGCTCGGAATTGCTGCGCTACGGTGTGAATTGGAATGCCCTGTTCGACAACGGCACCTTTTCCTTTGGCCTGTTGACGGGCGGTGCCCTCGCGTCCGGCGCGGCTGCCGGCGCCTCCAATGTGGTCAGCGCCGGGTTGGCTTCGGGCAATGTCAACATCGATGCGATGCTCGAAGCGTTGCAAAGCAATGGCATCCTGGAAATCCTCGCCGAGCCGAACATCACCGCCATGACCGGCCAGACCGCCAGCTTCCTCGCCGGAGGCGAGGTCGCGGTGCCGGTGCCGGTCAACCGCGACACGGTAGGGATCGAATACAAGGCCTACGGTGTTTCGCTGATGTTCAACCCGACCCTGCTGCCCAACGGCCGCATCGCCCTGCAAGTGCGCCCGGAAGTCAGCAGCCTGATGGGCTCCAGCAGCGTGTCGGTCGGCGGCTATCAGGTCCCGTCGTTCCGGGTGCGGCGTGCCGATACCCGTGTCGAGGTCGGCAGCGGCCAGACCTTCGCGATTGCCGGATTGTTCCAGCGCGAGAGCACCCAGGACATCGAGAAAGTACCGATGCTGGGCGAGATGCCGATCCTCGGCAATCTGTTTCGCTCCAAGCGCTTTCAGCGCAACGAAACCGAATTGGTGATCCTGATCACTCCGTACCTGGTAGAACCGGTTCGCACACGCGCCCTGGCCACGCCGCTTGATGTCCAGCTCACGGGCGCAAGCAACACGTCTGGCGGACCGCGCAGCAGCGACATGTTTGGTTTCTACATCAATTGAGCCAGGAGCGAGCATGAACCCTCAATCGTCTCACCGGTCCCTGGCCGCTCTGCTGTTCGGCGTGCTCTGGCTACTGACTGCCTGCAAAACCCAGCTTGATCCGGTGAGCTATTCGCCGGACTACCAGGCCTTCATCCGTGCCGATGGTCGCCTTGAGCGGGTGCCGGTGGCGTGCCTTGAACCACCGGTCGAAGACAGCTTCTATACCGATGCTGGGACCTACTCGCGCCTGCTGCCGCCGGGTTGTGCGAATAACCTGATACTGCTGCAGATGGTCGAGCAGCCTTCGGATCTGATCGAGGGCCGGGCGACTGGCCCTACCATGGCCGCGCCGGTTGGCCGGGCAGCCCAGGTCTACATCGAAGGTTACGATCGGGAAGAGCTGCGTCGGCGGTTGGCCGAGCAGCAGGCCAAGGCCGACAAGCAGGAGGGTCAATGAAGCATTCTGGCTCAGCGGCTGTCGACCAGCCCCAGCTCACGGGCCTGGATCGCCGGGTCTTGGATGGCCTTGATGCGTCGGGCCTCGGTCAGCAACCGGGTGTATTGCTGGGGCGTGATGTCTTCCAGGTTCTGGGTCTTGAGATCCTTTTCGCGGCCGCTCAACACCATGACCAGCAGGGCGTTGCGTTGGTGACTGGCCTGGGCGCGGGGCGACTCGTGTACCGCCTTGATGGTTTGCAGCGCCCGTTGCGGCTGGCCGCCCAAGGCGTAGGCGAGGGCCAGGTTGCATTGGGTATCCAGGTTGGCGGGGGCCAGGACCAGGCTTTGGGCGAACGCCGCCTGGGCCGCCGCTGGCTGGCCACGCAGCATCTGCGCCACCCCCTGGCGGTTGAATGCTTCGGGGGAAGCGTTGCCCGCGCTGGCTTGGGTCAGGGCGGTGACTGCGCGTTCCAGTTTGCCCTGGTGCAGTTGGGCAGTGCCGACGCCGAGCAATGCCGCGGCACTCTCGGGGTCGCGCTCCAGCGCTTGCTGATAGGCGCGCTCGGCGGCACGTGCATCGCCGCTGGCCAGGCGCGCCTCGCCCAGCTTCAACCAGGCCTCGATCTTAGCGTCCGGTTCCTGGCTGGCTTTTTCGTACAAGGCCGCGGCAGATCCTGCATCACCGCGTTGTTGCAGGTCGCCGGCCAGTTGCATGTAGCGCTGGTAGCTGCCATCGGCGTTCGGCTGGTTGGCGCAGGAAGCAAGAATGACGCTGGCAAGCAACAACGATGTGTAGGCAAAACGATTTGGCATGAACAGAGCTCTTTCGGCGGATTTTGCAGGGCACAAAACCAAGGGGTGTTGACCTCTCAGACCCGACAGGTTGCCCGACGTTTAAGTCATCTTCTTGACATGATCCGTAAACATGCACGTTTTTTTGTGGGTTCGTGCCATCCGGCCGGTCGCGGGGAGCAATTGCATGGGTAACCTGAAACTGGCTGCTATCGGTCTGGCGCTGGTGCTGGCGGCGCTTAACTCGCTGGCCGCCAGTCCAACTGACGCGGATCCCGCCGACCAGCAGCCGAGCTGGTTCACTCGGCCCTATGCCTATGTGCTGGTCGCGCAGGACGTGCGCGACGCGCTGGAAGAGTTCGGCCACAACATGGGCCTGACCGTGGTCATGTCGGACAAGGTGCGCGGCCAGTCGCGTAGCCGGGTACGCGCTGAAACTGCTGGGGATTTCCTCACCGCGCTGTGCGACTTCAACGGCCTGGCCTGGTACTTCGATGGCAATGTGCTTTACCTCTCAGCCGACGCCGAAACCGAGACGCGAATATTCAAGGTCCAGGGTCGGCAACTGGAGCAATTACAGGATTACCTCGCCAGCCGGGATGTCTATGGCAAGCCTATGTCAGTGCGTGTCGGGCCCGATGGCGATGAGTTGTTCATCTCCGGACCGCCGGCCTGGCTGGCGATGGTCGGGCAGTACCACGACCAGCAGCTTACGTCGACGCCGATGGCGGCGACCCGCGAGCGCGGCGTGCGTGTATTCAGGGGCGGTGCAGTGACACAAGAATGAAAGCACGCGCCTGTAGGCTCAATTATCCGTTCGATGTTTCATCAGCCCAGTAAAGGAGAGTCACCATGTCAGTCACCCCCATCAGCGACAACAACGCTGTTACTGCCCCCTCCGAAGCGCGGTTCAATGCCGCTGTGGACAACGCCAAGAGCGAACTGAGCGATGCAGAACTCACCGAGGCCCTGATCACCCAGGCCGTCACTATCGGGGGCCAGTTCATCATCATGCCGCGTGCCCAGGAAATCCTCAACGAAGCCCAGTCGGACGACGACGAATAGGCCCACGCCATGACTGTAAGTCTCGCAGCAACAGCCACGGCGGCCCAGCCGCCGTCGGGGGGGCAGGTCGATCTGCAGGCCTCCCAGAATCTGTTTGAACACATGACTGACAGCGCCAAGGGCATGCCTGCCGGGGCCGGCCCACAGCAAATCGGCGAAGGCCTGATGGAGCGCCTGAACGGCTTCATTGACCGTTCGCAGAGCTTCGCCAAGCGTGCCGATGCGCTGACCAATGGGCCGATGACGGGCAGCGCCGTGGCGCCTGCCGGCAGCCAACAACTGGCTTCGCTACCCACGGGTGCCGGAGCGGGCGAACCGGCAAAAAAGGTCGGAGATCAACAGATCGACCATATCGTCCAGTCACTGGGCCGCATGTTCGATTACTCCATTGAAACTCAGATGGTCGTTCGTGGCGCGACGCAGATTTCCGGCGCAGCCAACACGCTCTTGAAAGGTCAATAAAGCCATGTTCCGCCGTTGCCATGCCGTGCGCCTGATGATTGTCCTGACCTTTGCCAGCTTGCTGCAGGGCTGCGATATCGACCTGTACACCAACCTCAGCGAACGCGAGGCCAACGCCATGGTTGCAGTGCTGCTGCGCGATGGTGTGCCGGCCTCTCGCAAGGTCCAGGAAAACGGCCAGCTCAGCGTGGTGGTGGACGAAAAGCGCTTTGCCGAAGCCATGAGCCTGCTCGAGGAAGCGGGCTTGCCGGGCCAGACCTTTTCTAACATGGGGGCGGTGTTCAAGAATAATGGCCTGGTATCTTCCCCGGTGCAGGAAAGGGCGCAGATGGTCTATGCGCTCAGTGAAGAACTCTCGCACAGTGTTTCGCTGATCGACGGTGTGGTCTCTGCCCGGGTGCATGTGGTGTTGCCCGACAATGACCTGCTCAAACGGGTGATTTCCCCGTCGTCGGCTTCAGTGCTGGTGCGCTACGACCCCAATACCGACATCAACCCGTTGATCCCTCAGATCAAAACCCTGGTGGCCAACGGCATTTCCGGTTTGAGTTACGAAGGCGTCTCGGTCACGGTGATCAAAGCTGCGTCCGTCAGCAGTCGCGCCGATGCACAGCCGCGCCTGGCCAGCTTCCTGGGGATATGGATCCTCGAAGACAACCTGACCCGCGCATGGATGTTGTTCGGGGTCCTGTTGTTGGCTGTGCTGTCGATGGCCGGCGTGTTGGGCTGGCAGTACTGGCAGCGTCGCTCCTCTCAAGCCTTGTATGCGCTGGAGGAGGTTAAATGAGTGAGGCCGTGTTGCAGCAATGGCAGGAGCTGATCGAGCAGCCACTGGAGTTCGTCGGCACCCACTCTCTTGCGGCGTGCTTTGCGGATACCCTCGGCAGCGCGCAACTGGGTGCATTGCGCGCACAGCCGCGTTTCCGGGCGCGTTTGTTGCGTTTGCTGCTCAGCAGTCATGAACTGCAAGCCCCCGATCGCCTGCCACTGCCCGATGCCGTCGATCTGCCGGTCCTGCTGCTGCCCCGCGAAGTCTTCCAGCGTTTGCCGCGCCTGTGTGGCGCGATCTTGCATAGCACTACCCTGAGC
This sequence comes from Pseudomonas sp. GQ91, assembly GCF_059758795.1. Taxonomy (NCBI): domain Bacteria; kingdom Pseudomonadati; phylum Pseudomonadota; class Gammaproteobacteria; order Pseudomonadales; family Pseudomonadaceae; genus Pseudomonas; species Pseudomonas sp. GQ91. The sequence goes on along the minus strand of NZ_JCAXED010000004.1, from coordinate 169,848 downwards.
CGCGAAATCCGTGGCGATGCAGTCAACCAACTGCGCGATTTGCTGGGCAGCGATGTGTTTGCCTTGGCGTTGGCAAACCGTGCCTTGGGCAGCAGCGCCGACTTACTGCGCCAGCCGGCCGAACTGCTGGAAACCATCGACCGCGATGGCGCCCGATGTATAGCCGCCTGGCTGCAGGCGCAGCCTGCCAGTCTACGGCCTTGGCTGTGCCTGCGTTTTGCCGAGCTGCAAGCCGAGGGCGAGCCGGTGACTCGCGCACCTGCGGCGAATGCCCTGGCCATTGTGCGCAGCGCCGCTTTGAATCTCCACCAGCTTGAAGAGCAGGGCGCCCGATGAGCGAACTCCCAACCCGTCCTGCCGTCCGGATCCTGCGCGCCGAGCAGGCTGACCTGTGGATCGACGGTTACGCCTTCCTGCAGGCCGCCCGTGACCAGGCCGAGGCCATCCGGCAAGACAGCGAGCGCTGGTTGCAACAAGCCCATGCCGAAGGGTTTGAAAGCGGTCGCCAGGAGGGTGCCGAACAGGTCAGCGCGCTGCTGGGCGAAACCTCGCTGAAGGTCGATGCCTGGCTGGCCGGGCTGGAAACGTCCCTGGCTGACCTGGCGCTGGGCATTGTGCGCGAAATACTCGATGACATGAACGATGCCGAGCGTGTGGTGCGCTGTACCCGCAAGGCGTTGGGGGCGTTCCGCCAGGACCAGGCCTTGACCCTGTTTGTCTCGCGCCAGGACGCCGAAGCCGTGCGCCAGCAGCTCAAGCTGCAAGCGCGTGAGCTGCCGGCGATTGCCGTGGAGCCGGACGATCGCTTGCAAGGTGGCCAGGCACGCTTGAGCAGCCCGGTAGGTTCGGTAGAACTGGGGCTCGAAGCCCAGTTGCTCAATCTGCGCCGCAACCTGCTGCCGTTTGCCGACGAGGCACAACCGTGAGCGTGATCCCCCATGATCTGCTGCCGCGCCTGGCCGAACGCTTGGTCAATGCCCGGCCGCGCCCCATGAAAGGCACCATCCGCAGTATCCGCGGCGTGCTGCTGCGCGCCAGCGTTGCCGGTGTGCACATTGGCGAACTGTGCCAACTGCGCGAACCCGGCAGCGGCCGCAGCCTGGCTGCCGAAGTCATCGGATTCGAGGATGACGAGGCGATCCTTTCGCCCATCGGTTCGATGGACGGGTTATCGACCCGCACCGAAATCATCGCCACCGGCGAGACCCTTGGGGTGAGCGTCGGCGATGCGCAGTTGGGCCGGGTGATCAGCCCCATGGGTGAGTTTCTCGATGGCAGCCCGCCGCTGGGTGGGTTGTTGCGTTATCCCTTGCATGCGGAGCCTCCCGCGCCGTTCAGCCGTCAACTGATCGCCCACCCGATGTCCCTGGGGGTGCGCAGCATCGACGGCATGCTGACCCTGGCCCAGGGCCAGCGCATGGGCATCTTCGGTGAGCCGGGGGTGGGCAAGTCGTCGCTGCTGGCCAGCATCGTGCGCAATACCAATGCCGACGTGATCATCATCGCCCTGATCGGTGAGCGAGGCCGTGAAGTGCGTGAACTGCTCGATGTGCAGATGGGCGCCGAGGCCCGGCGGCGTACCGTTGCCGTGGTCGCCACCTCCGACCGCCCGGCCGCCGAGCGGGTGCGTGCGGCCTTCGTTGCCACCGCGTTGGCCGAATATCACCGTGACCAGGGCCGCCACGTGCTGTTGCTGATGGATAGCCTGACCCGCTTTGCCCGGGCCCAGCGCGAAATCGGCCTGGCGGTGGGCGAGCCACCGACCCGTCGCGGTTACCCGCCGTCCTTCTTCTCGGCCTTGCCGCGCTTGCTTGAACGCGCCGGCCCCGGCGAGACCGGCAGCATCACCGGATTGTATACCGTGCTTACCGAAGGCGACGCTTCGATGGACCCGGTGGCCGAGGAAACCCGCTCAATTCTCGACGGGCACATCGTGCTCAGCGCCGACCTGGCGCAACGCAACTTTTTTCCGGCGGTGGATGTGCTGCAAAGCCGTAGCCGACTGATGGACCAGGTGTGTGGCGACGAGCAGCGCCACCTGGCCATGCGTATGCGCGAGTTGATGGCGCGGCGTAACGAGATCGAAATGCTGATCCGCGTCGGCGAATACGCGGCCGGGAGCGACCCGCTGGCCGACGAGGCGATTGCGCGGCATGCCGCTATCGAAGCGTTCTTGCGCCAAGGCGCCAACGAGCCAAGCAGCCCCGATGAAACCCTGAAGCACATGCGCAGGGTCATGGCATGACAACCCTGGAGGCCCGATGAAAACCAATGACATGCGCAACCTTCAAGCCTTGCGCCAGTTACGTGAACAACGTGCGTCCAGCCAACTGGTCGCCCAGCAGCAGCGCTGTCGGGAAACCCACGTCGCGTTGGACGAGGCCAAGGAAACGCTGCGCCTGCATCGTGAGGCCCTGGCCCGCGAAGCCGAACGCATCTTCGGGTTGATCAGCCAAGGCGTGTCGGTCAGCGACTGGCAGGCGGCCCAGGACCACTTGGAGGCGTTGTACGAGGGCGGTCAGAGAAAGCTGGAAGTGAGCGTCGGCGAAGTCGCTCGCACCCTGGAAGCCCACGAGCACACGCGTGAAGTGTTCCGGGTGGCCCATGTGGCTCGACAGCGCCAGAGCGAAGCTTGCGACACTTTGCTCGATGGCCGCGAGCGCCAGGAGCGGCGTGTCGACGAACACCGCCTGGAGGCCGACGAAATTCCTCGTGTGGCCACTGGAGGGCGTACGTGAACTGTCGCCAGGACTCATCCTGGACACCTTTTGCCGAGCATCTGCCTTCTGTCGACCGCCGATGGTTGGACGTGCACAACCGCCTGCATCGCAACCGCGAAGCCTGGCATGGTGAATGTGCAGGCCAGGCCATCGGCGTGCACTGGGGCTCCGCTGCCGAGCCTGACGCCACGGCGATTGAACTGTTGCTGGCGCTGGGCGAAGAGGGCGATGCTTCGGTCAGGCTGCACCTGCCAACGCAGGCGCTGCAGATTCTGGGCGTGCCCGTTGCCCTGGACGTGCAGACCTTGCCTGGCGCCATGCTGCTGGAGTTGGCGCTGCTGAGCCTGATCGAACCCCTGGAGCACCTGACCGGGCAATCCCTCCATTTGATTGACCGCGCCGACCCGGCCCATGCCGTCCTGGCCGCGCAACCCTGCCCGTTGCATCTGGCAACCCGGGTTGAACTCGGCGGTTCGTCGATGCCGGTAGCGCTGCACCTGAGCGCCAAGGCCGGCGAACAGATCGCGCAATGGCTCGACCAGCATGCATCGCCGGCTCCCCATGCACTGACAGACCTGCGTCTGTGGCTGGCGGTCGAGGCCGGCGAAGCCGAGCTGAGCGTCGGCGAGCTGTACAGCCTCAACCCGGGTGACGTGGTGATGCTCGATCCTTGGCCTACGGCCCAGGTGCGGCTGGCGGTGAACCAGCGTCTGTACGCTCGGGCTGGCCAGGACCGCACCACGCTGAAACTGCTTGAAACACCGATGTGCGTCAACTTTCCCAAGGAATTCCCTGTGAGCGAAGCACCCACCATGAATGAAGCACCGGACGGGCGGAGCCTGGATTCGTGTCTGGACGAATTGCCACTGAAACTGGTCTGCCAGGCCGGCAGCGTCGAATTGACCCTGGCGCAACTGCGTGAACTGGGCGAGGGCAGCCTGCTGTCGTTCACCGAGCAACGCCAGGACAGCGTCGACCTGATGGTCAACGGGCGTCGCGTCGGCCAGGGACAACTGGTCAAGATCGGTCCCGGCCTCGGCGTACGTGTGTTGAGTATTGCCACATCATGAATGGCTACCAGCCCAACTTGATTGAAATCATCGTGGTCGTCGCCACCATCGGTTTGATTCCGCTGGCGGTGGTGACCCTGACCGGTTTCATGAAAATCTCCGTGGTGCTGTTCCTGATCCGTAACGCCCTGGGCGTGCAACAGACACCGCCCAATATGGTGCTGTACGGCATCGCCCTGATCCTGTCGGTCTACGTCACCACGCCGTTGATCGGTGACATGTACCGGCAGGTCCAGGGCCGCGATCTCAACATCGAGAGTATCGAGCAGCTTACCGCCTTTGGTGATGCCCTGAGGCCGCCATTGCAGGCGCACCTGGCGCGCTTCGCCAACGAAAGCGAGCGCGGTTTTTTTATCAAGGCCACTGAGACCATCTGGTCCCCCGAAGCCCGGGCCGACCTGCGCGACGATGATCTGGTGGTGCTGGTGCCGGCGTTCGTCAGCTCCGAGCTGACCCGCGCGTTCGAAATCGGTTTTCTGCTGTATGTGCCGTTTCTGGTGGTGGATTTGCTGGTGGCCAATGTGCTGATGGCCATGGGCATGTCCATGGTCTCGCCGACGCTGATCTCCATACCGCTGAAGCTCTTTCTTTTTGTCGCCTTGAGCGGCTGGTCGCGCTTGATGCATGGCCTGATTCTCAGCTATGGGGGGACATAATGGGCCAGGATGTCTTTCTTTCATTGATGAATCAGGCGCTGATGACGGTGCTGCTTCTGTCCGCCCCGGCGCTGGCTGTCGCGATTATCGTGGGCTTGGGAGTGGGTTTGCTGCAGGCCCTGACCCAGATCCAGGACCAGACCCTGCCGCAGGCGGTCAAGCTGGTGGCGGTGCTGCTGACGATCGTGTTCGTTGGGCCGCTCCTGGCCAGCCAGGTGATTGAACTGGGTAACCAGGTGCTGGACAACTTCCCGTTGTGGACGCGCTGAATGGCATGAATATAGAGCTTGCCAACCAGTTCATCGAAGTCGCCTATCCAGTCATCAGCTCGGCGGCGCTGTCCGCCAGCCGCGCCATGGGCGTGGTGGTGATCACCCCGGCCTTCAACCGCCTGGGCCTGACCGGCATGATTCGCAGCTGCGTCGCGGTGTCCATTGCGATTCCCATGTTCGTTCCGGTGTACGGCGCTTTCACGGCATTGCCAGAGCATGGTGGGTTTTTCCTGGCGGGTTTACTGGTCAAGGAATTCCTGATCGGTATCCTCATCGGCCTGCTGTTCGGCATTCCGTTTTGGGCCGCGGAAGTGGCTGGTGAGTTGGTCGACCTGCAGCGTGGCTCGACCATGGCCCAACTGCTCGACCCGTTGTCATCGGGCGAGTCCAGTGTCATGGCCACTTTGCTGACGGTGATGCTGATCGCCCTGTTTTTCATGTCCAGCGGTTTCATAATGATGGTCGACGGCTATTACCACAGTTACCTTTTATGGCCGGTTACCGCGTTCACACCGTTGTTCGCCAGTTCGGCGCTGATGGCGGTGCTGCAGATCCTTGACCAGGTGATGCGCATCGGCGTGATCATGGTCGGGCCGCTGATCATCTGCATGCTGGTCACCGACCTGATGCTCGCCTATCTGTCGCGCATGGCGCCCAACCTGCACATCTTCGACCTGTCGTTGCCGGTGAAGAATCTGTTCTTCAGTATCTTGATGGTGGTCTACATCAGTTTCCTGATCCCGGTGATGCTCGATCAGCTTGGCGAGTTTCGCGGCATCGTGGAGCTTCTCAAGACCCTGGCGGGCTCGGCATGAGCGTCTTTATCGGGCGACGCGCCGATGAGCGATAGCAGCGAGGAGAAATCCCAGCCGGCAACGGACAAGAAGCTTCGTGAAGCGCGCAAGAAAGGCCAGGTGTCGAAGAGTCAGGACCTGGTCTCGGGCATGGTCATCCTGTTCTGCACGCTGTGCATCTCGATCATGGTACCCAAGGCCCAGGCACAGATCACCGCGTTGCTGGACCTGATCGCGCTGATCTACATCGAGCCCTTTCACAGCGTCTGGCCACGCGTGCTGGACACCGCCGAGCAATTGCTGATCAACCTCACCCTGCCGGTGGTGGCCGTGACCGTGGGGACGGTGATCCTGACCAACATCATCACCATGCGTGGCGTGGTGTTCTCGGTCGAGCCGATCAAGCCAGACATCAAGCGCATCAACCCGTCCGAAGGCTTCAAACGCATTTTTTCGATGCGCAGCTTCGTCGAATTCCTGAAGGGCGTGGTCAAGGTCGTGCTCCTGGGCCTGGCCTTCTACGTGGTCGGGCGCATGGCGTTACAGGCGCTGATGGAGTCATCGCGCTGCGGTGCTGGCTGCATCGAATCGACCTTCTATCTGGTGCTTAAGCCGCTGGTATTCACGGTGCTGGCCGCCTTCTTGCTGGTCGGCGCGGCAGACGTGCTGATGCAACGCTGGTTGTTCGGCCGCGACATGAAAATGACCCTCAGCGAACAGAAGCGCGAACGCAAGGACAGCGACGGCGATCCGATGATCAAGCAGGAACGCCAGCGCCAACGCCGCGAAATGCAAGCCCTGGCCACCAAGCTGGGGGTGAACCGTGCATCGTTGATGGTCGGCTCCGCGGGTGGCTGGGTGGTGGGCATACGTTACGTGCGCGGTGAAACCCCGGTGCCGGTCGTGGTGTGCAAGGCCGAGTTCGAGGAGGCGGCGCAGATGCTCGCGCAGGCCTCGGGCCTGGGGATCGCCCATAGCCTTGATAGCGTCCTGGCCAATGAAATCGCCCGACGGGCCGTGCCGGGGGACCCGGTGCCGGACAATACCTTCCAGGCCGTGGCGGATATCCTGGTGGCCGCACGGTTGATTTGAGGGTGGCTGCGGGGGGCGGTACAAACGTGGCAAGTGTTACGAAATGGAGAGCAAGCGCTGCGCTAGAGCGGCTGTAACGCCGGTTCTCTCCCTGCGTCCACCTTTGCGTGGTATCCGCCCGGCCAAGTCATCCCCCTGTAATGTTCAACGGTAATAGTTGATTTCCCTAGCTCTATCGGCTCTATGATCAGGAGGACGCCCCCTTGCGAATCGACAGCAACGCCCGCCCAACAGATAACCAATTCCCTGATTCTGGAGTGGGTCAGCGCTTTGAGAAAATACTGGGCGCGGCTCGCAAGCACGTCAGCGATAAAAAGTCTGACCTGGGCGGTGCGGTAGGCGTGGCGGTGCAAGAAACGGTTGGCACCTTGATCGAAGCGCTGAAGCAGCAACACGGACGCACGCTGCGTAACGACGAAACCGTACCGCTCCAGGATCTCGAGAACCTCACGGCATGGCTGGTAAATGACGAGGTGGTGGCCTACACAGCCCGGGACGAAGAGGGCAAAGAAATCACTATCAGCAAGGAAGCGACACCTGATTACTTCGACAAGGTTGATGCGTTGCAAAAGGGCAACGACGAAGGCTTTGCATTGCGCGGCGATGGCGCGCTTCTATCAGCAGAAGAGCTGGCGAGCGCAGACATCCTGCCCCCGGATGAACACACTGGCTTTATCCGCCTGACCATCAATGGCGAAAAGATCAATGTCTCGAAGGATGTGACGCCTGACCTCTACAATCAGGTGGTTTGGAAGCAGGAAGGCTACCAGAACAAGTTTTACGAACAGAACAGCGAGATCATCGAAACGGTCCGTGATCGATGGGACGACTGGAATGGCTCCGACAGTATTGTCAGTGATAAGGATTTGAGGAAGTTCGCTGCCGATGATAATCGAAGCGCGCAAGAGCGCGAGGCGGCCCAGTTCCTGCTCGATAACAAAGGGTTTTTTGACCTGCTTGATACCAAGGCACACAACAACAAGGCCGACGGCAAAATCAGCAGCAACGATTTGAATGCGTGGCTACGCCCTGTTGCAGTCAAAGCCGACGACATCGGCGCCTATAACGACTTTCTGAAAGCTTCCCCGAATGCTGACGCAACCTCCCTGGAGCTTGCGAAGCATTCGGCGCTGCTGCTGGAGAACTTTGACGAGATCAGCGATCGGACCGATAGCGGTAAACATTTGTCGCGCGAGGCCTTGCAGAAATACCTGGATGAAAACCCGAACATCAGCGATGACTTGAAGCAAGCCCTGACTTTCTGGTCGCAGACGGGGGCGTTCGAAATGCTTGAAACCGCTGGGAAACCATTGGAGAGCAGACCTGATGGGAAGCTCGGCAAGAACGATATCCAAAACTGGCTGAAGACCGCCAGCCCCAAGACCTCTGGGGACGCACTGCTATTCCTTAACCAGGTAGCGAATAGCAACTCGGTCTCCGGCATCGATACCCGTGACCTGGGCAAGGACGTCTTCGAAAATCCAGGCAACTATTCCGTCGAACAGCGGGCCGCGGTGTTACAGGATCTGCTCAAGGCCCAACAGTTGATCATCGACGGTGCGGCTGCAGGTATGTGGAGTGATGACTACGGTAAGGTGTCCATCGCCAACGCTGTGCGCAGCCATCCGGATCCCAACAAGCTGCTTGCCGATGTCAACAGCCACATTGAGCAGCTACAAAGTGATCCCGAGGTGGTCAAGTTTCTTAATGAAACCACCTCGACGCAGATGGCCAATCTATTTGAGGCAGTTCCTGGGTTAAAGGACTCGGTGCAAAAAAACTACGAAGACATCAAGTCCGGTGCAGCTCTTGATGCGCTATGGGACAAGCATACGAAAGACGGCAGCACTGACCAACAGGCGGTGCTGGCCGAATACTTCTCCACGGCAACGCTTTATCAGGAAGCGCTCGGCATCAATGATCGGGCAGAAATTCAGAAGGGGCTCGCTGCCTCTCAGCATGCCCAGGCGTTCCAGGATTATTACGAGCACTCGCTTGCTTCCGGGACGCGACTGGAAGAACTGATGCAAACGGGCACCTTCGAAGAAGCGGTCGGCACCTTCTCCGCGGAGGTTGCGCTCTACAACGCGGCGCTGGATCCCAGCGTCACCGCAGGTTTCGACCCGCAGTTGAACGACAATTTCAGCCGGATCGGGCGTGACAACGCCATGAAAGACGGCACCTTCGAGGATGTCAAGCAAGCCCTGGGTATCAATGGCGGTGACGAGCTTGACGAGGCAAAAGTCAGGACGATGGCCGAGACGCTTATCCAGTCCAATCCGGAACTGGTGACCAATCCGGATGGCACCGTCGCAACGGCCGACCAGATCGTCGCGGGTATCCGTTCGAATTGGGACATCCTGCGCCAAGGCACCAAGTCGCTTGCGGAATTGAAGTCGTCCTGGCTCAACCCCGACCTCAAGAACTTGTCCGACAAAGGGGTACTGCATGGCATGAGCGGCATCTTCATGGCTGGTGTGACGATCGCCAAAGGCGCTCAGAATGGTGCAAACCTGACCGAACGAAACATCATAGACATCACCACAGGATCGGTCATGACCACGACCCTGCTCACCGAGGGTGGTGCCAAGAACCTGAAAAACTACCTGAAAAACAAAGGAAACATTGATCTTGATCCGAAAATCAGGGCCTTTTTCGACGACCCCATAAAATCTCTCACTGGCACTGCCGACAAGTTTGAAAGCGGTGCCAAGGGTATTGGCGGTTTGGCCGGCATAGTTGCGGGTGCGTACGGAATCTTTGATGGGGTTCAGTCGATTCGCAAGGGCGACCTCGTCAGTGGTGGTATCGGCATCACTTCAGGCGCACTGGCGTCGTTGGCGGGCCTGGCATCAGCGATCGAGGGCGGCGCAGGCCTTTTAGGCCATCTGGCAGTCAGGGCGGCGATGGCCCCGCTGGCTGGAGTCCTAGGCACCGTGGCGGCGGGCGTCGGCGCGGTTGCGCTCTTGCTTCCAGGCCTTATCGCGGAGGGCAAGCGACAGACGCAGCAGGACCACTTCGGCGACCTGCTCGGCGACTATCTGACACAGTACGAAATCGATGGCGTGGAGGGCGGTGATATCTACGACGTTCCCGACGAGGATTGGCCGCAAACCGACTGAGACCCGTCCCAAGCGTGCCAGGTACGCTCTTGCCCTCCACCGGAATCCCTGTCCGGATGGGCATAGGTATCTACACAAGTTTCAAAAACTGACGACTTTCCTTGTGGCGAGCGGGCTTGTCCCGCGCTGGGCTGCGAAGCAGCCCGAGTAAGCCGAATGCGGTGTATCAGATACTCGGTAGCGGCTGGTTTTGGGGCTGCTTCGCAGCCCCAGCGCGGGGCAAGCCCGCTCGCCACAACAGTCCTATCTGCCTGGATTTAAGCGTTGAGGCAAAGTTGTGTAGGTACCTATGGCGGATGGGGGGCGGTGCTCCAGACTGCCAACTTTGATGCCAACGCGGCATTTTCAAATCGGACACCACAGGGTCCACTTCTCCGGCAGACCTATATCGAACGAGTTATCCACGAAATCCGTGAGTATGTCTGTGGATAACCGTGCTGATGCCAAGTGGCCAAGGCGTTTTAGCCGGCGATCAAAAAATATACAGGTAGAGTGGCGGGCATCACGTCTCGCCGCTGGCCATTGAGCGTGAATAAAGGCTGGAAACCTAGATCACCTTGCATGTCTGTTCATTCGGTCGAAAAAATGGAGTATTTTTTGCGGAGCCTAGGGGCTGTCAGCTTTGCAGAATTGCTGGCGAGCCGCCTGAACACACCCGCAAACCGCGTGTCTGATGATGGTCAATCTGCAGAAGCCATTCAGATTAAGCTGGTTGGTGCGGAGGCTTTTTCGACATACTTCCGGATCGAATCACTCATTTTTGCTCGAGGCTGTCCTGATGCCATCCGCACCGACACAGGGGTCTTTCAATCAGGACGACCGGTATCGACTGCTCGTAGAAGCGGTGGTCGACTACGCCATCTATATGCTTGATGCGAATGGGTTAATTCGTAGCTGGAATCCAGGTGCCAGGCGGATTAAGCAGTACGATCAAAGTGAAGTACTGGGCAAGCATTTTTCGCTGTTTTACACCGCGGAAGATTTGGCATCGGATTTACCAAACCGAGCGCTCAAGAGCGCTGATGAGTCCGGACGCTTCGAAGGCGAAGGCTGGCGCGTCAGGAAGGACGGCACGCGTTTCTGGGCGTTGGTGATCATCGACCCGATACGCGCCGCCGATGGCACGCTGATAGGCTTCGCAAAAGTCACACGGGACCTGACCGAACGTAAGGCAGCGGAGCAGGCGCTACGCCAAAGCGAGCAGCAATTCAGTCTGCTTGTCCAAGGCGTGACCGACTACGCGCTCTATATGCTGGATGCCTCTGGCGTCATCACAACCTGGAACATGGGTGCCCAGCGCATCAAGGGTTATGAGCCCGCAGAAGTCATAGGGAAGCATTATTCAATGTTTTTCCAGCGTGAGGACGTAGACAACAAGGTCCCCCAGCGTGCCCTTGAAACGGTTATCAGAGAAGGGCGCTACGAGGGCCAGGGCTGGCGCTTGCGCAAAGACGGCACGAGTTTCCTGGCTCATGTCGTTATCGACCCGATCAAGAATGAGCTGGGCGAGTTCATTGGTTTCGCGAAGATCACCAGGGACGTTACCGAAAGCGTCCAGGCACAACAGGAGATCAAGGAAACCAGGGAAGCTTTATTCCACGCTCAGAAAATGGAGTCTCTGGGTCAGCTTACGGGCGGTATCGCGCATGATTTCAACAATCTCCTCATGGTGATCCTTGGAAGTCTTGAACTTGCCAAGAAGCATGTACCCCAGGACTCAAGAACCTATTCATTGCTCAATAACGCCATCGCTGGCGCCCAGCGGGGCACGTCGCTTACTCAGCGAATGCTGGCCTTTGCTCGTCGCCAGGAACTTGATCCGCAGCCGGTGGATGTGGGAAACCTGATCAGAAACATGTCCGACCTGCTGTCCCGTATGTTGGGGGTTGGCATCAGGGTAGACACCCAATTCCCGTTGGTCATGCACCCGGTGTTGGTCGACATGAGCCAACTGGAAATGGCCGTAATGAATCTGGTCATCAACGCCCGGGACGCAATGGACGGTCAGGGAAGGATTCTGATTTCGGCGCGGGAGGATTCGTTTCCCGACAGCCCGAATGCGTCAGAAAGGCTGATTTGCATCTCTGTCATCGACACCGGGCCCGGGATGAGTGAGGCAATCTTGCAACGGGCAATGGAGCCGTTTTTCACCACGAAAGGCGCAGGGAAAGGCACGGGGCTTGGCCTTTCGATGGTGCATGGCCTGGCTGCACAATCCCAAGGCCACTTTGTGTTGAAAAGTGCCCTCGGCGAAGGCACGACCGCAGAGCTTTGGCTGCCTGTGGCGGTGATGGATACCACGCAGTCAACGCAACTGGCATCAACCCCATACACGCCCGGTCCGCCCCATCAGCGAAGCCTCGACATTCTGCTGGTAGATGACGATCCGCTAGTGCTGATCAGCACTGGAGCGATGCTCGAAGACCTGGGGCATCATGTCGTTCCGGCGGCGGGCGGGCAGGATGCGTTGGCTTTGTTGACGCAAGGCGAGCACTTCGACCTGGTTATCACGGACATGGCAATGCCGGACATGACGGGGATTGAACTTGCCAACAAGATCGAGCCGCTGTTTCCTGAACTTCCTATCATTCTTTCCTCAGGATTTGCGGAAATTTCTCTCGATCTCAAATCCACATTGACGCGATTGCCAAAACCATTTGACCAGTCCGCATTGGCGAAGGTTATCGCCGGAACCATGCGGGCCAGGATGGAAAAGCAAGGCAACCCGTGATTGATTGCCAAGCCGGGTTTGCCGGACCTGGTCCACACGCAGGAGGTCTCATGCGACCTGCGATTCAGCCCGCGGGTTCTGTCGTATGCAAGATGCCGTGATCGGCAATAGCCGTTTGGTGTCATTGCATATCCCTGGCCTGCACCCACAGCACGGCGTCCTGCGACAGGGGCTTGCCCTTATGGGTTTTCGTTGCACCGATGTTGAGCGCTGCGATGCCCCACCAGCCGGCCCGAGGCAGTCCGATGGTCACGATGCCTGCGGAATCCGCGTAGGTGCTCAGGGTTTTGAAGGAGGCTTGAGGTGCCGTTACATATTCTTGCTGGCCGAAGGCGTTTTTCTCGATATCGACGGAATGGTTGAGGTATTCGATTTCGAACTCTGCGAACGGAACGGGCTTGCCGTCGGCCAGCACCACGGCGCGGAACACTCCGCCCGTCCAGTTTGCATAAGGCTTGCTGAGGGGTTGGATCTCAACCGGCAATCCCTGCGGTTCGGCCCAGTTGCCGGGTACGCCGCCGACGTTCATCACCAACTTGGTGAATTGCTGGATGTACAGGCCTTCCTCGGCTTCCAGGTAGGGCTCGGGTTCGAGTACGAAAATATGGTCGCCCAGCGCGCGCATCAACTCCCGTGGAATTGACGCGCGATAGGCGGTCGCTCGGTTCTCGCGGCTCTGCCATTCGACCGGGCGCAAGTATTGGCGCAGATCGGTTTTCCCGCCGTTCTGCGAGGTGGTATGGCTGAAGCTGCGGGGTTCATCCATGACCAGGGTGGGGCCGCCGGAGAAGGGGTGCGTGAACACTAGCGCGAACTCCAGTTTTTCCGCGCGCTGCAACGCCGTATCCTTGAGGTAGATCATCTGGAAATGGGCCTGCGCCGGGCCGGTCAGGCAGATGAGCGACGCCGCGGCAACGGCTTGGAGCAGTCTTGGTTTGATCGCCATGGTTGGTTTCACCTTGTAATGTCGGAGGACTGGATCGTGACGTCATGCCCGTTGCCCCCGAGGAACACCACGGAGTAGGTGTCGGCGGGCGGCTGGAAGCTGTAAGTGTTGTCCTCGCCGACATTGCCTTCGAGCAACACTTTGTCGCTCATGTCTCGGACATGGATCTTTCGGCCCGCGGCTGAGCTACCGTCGGTAAAACCCGCCTCGCACTTCACCCCGTCATCGCGTTCGATGTAGCAGTCGAAAACGGGGGCATGGGCCAAGGCTGCCTGGCAGAACAAAAGGGCGCCTGCCAGTGTTATCCGATGTGCTGATCCTATCGGTTTCATAAGGTCTTCGGTCTCCACCGTCGAGGTTGATCATTGACCGGGCGAATGGCCATCGTCGTTCGTATGACCGTTGTCAGCCGCGGCGAAGGCTGCCAGCAAGGCTTCCAGGTTCGAGCGCAGGAGTGCGTCGTATCCGCTGGCCGCGTCGGCGAGTATTCCCGGGTTGCCGGTATCCAGAATCAGCAGCCGTGCGCCTGCGTCCTGGATGGCCTGGGCGATCTTGGCGTCCGGCGCCCATTTATGGACCACCACGCGGATGTCCCGCTCGCGCAGGTATCGGGTCAGCGCGGCGCGGTCAGCCTCGCTCCATTCGATGTCCTGGCGCACGAACCAGCCGTCGACGAAGATCCCGAACTCGCCGAACAGGTAAATGAACTCATTGGCCAGCGACAGCACGCGCGGATCCGCCAGCTCCACCAGCCGGGCACCGTAGTCGGCCTTGATCCGGCGCAAGCGGCCTTCGAGGGTGGCGAGGTTGCGCTCCATGCGCGGCGCATCGGCAGGGGACAGGCGTGCCAGGTCGGCCGCGATAAGCGCCGACATGCGCATGGCGTTGATGGGGCCGAGCCAGGCGTAGGGCGACAAGCCCGTATCGACATCGCGCGTGACGGCCCAGGGAACGTCGTTCGAGGGTACGCGAACCACGGCTACGCCGGGCTTGATGCTGTCCCATGAGCGCGAGGCATCGATCTCGATGATCCGCAGATTGTGTCGACGTGCCGTCGCAAACAGCGGGTCCGCGCGCCACAGGCTGCCCAGGGTGACCACCGCGTCGGCGTGCTGGAACACGGCGGCATCCAGGCGCGACAATGCGTTGGCCTGGCTTTCCATGGGCACGGCGCCATCCGGGGGAAGACGCACGGCGTCGATATGGGTGCCCTCGCTGAGCGCCGCGGTCAGCGCATACACCGACGGCAGGGCGACAAGTACCCGTTGCCTGGCGGAATCCGCGAAGGCAGACAGCTGGCCGCCCAACAGCAGGGCCAGTATCGCCAGCCAGGATCGATGTGACCAACGCGCCTTCATAGGCTGGCACCTCTGAAGCGGGACGCGGTGGCGCGGATGACGGTAGTCGCGACGAACACCAACGCGGCGACTATCACGATTGCGCCACCTGTCGGCACCGGTAGGTGAAATTGCATGGGGGCCAGGATGCCGATCACGCAGGAAAACGTCGCAATCAGCATCGCGAGCGCGACCAGCCCCGGGAGTGAACGGCTGACGTTGCGTGCCGCCGCCGCCGGTATCAGCAGCAGGGCTTCGACGAGCACCGCGCCGATGATCTTCAGGCAGGCCACCGTCACCAAGGTCACCAGTACGACGAACAAGTATTCAACGGCGCGCACCGGCACGCCGCGAGCCTGCGCCAGGCTGGGATTGAGGCTGGCCAGCAGCATGCCGTTGTACAGTGGCAGCCCGACGAGCGCGCACACCACCGAGACGCCCAGCAGCACGTTCATGTCGGTGTAGTCCACCGCCAGGATGGAGCCGAACAGCACGCTTTCCATCACGTGGGTATTGATCTTTGCCGACACGAACAGCAGCAACGAGGCCCCGACCGCCAGGGAGATAGACAGGAACACGCCGATCAGCGTGTCGTTGGACAACGTCGTGCGGTGTTGCGTGTACTTCAGGGTCAGGGCGAACAGCAGGCAGAAGCCGAACATCGACAGATAGGGGGAGGTGTAGGATTCGCCGATCAGCACGCCAATCGCAACGCCGGTCATCGCCGCATTGCCGACGGACTGGCTGAAAAACGCCATGCGCTTGATCATCACCATCGAGCCCAGCACCCCCAGCAAGGGGCCGATGAGCAGTGCGCAGAGCAGCGCATTGATCACGAACTCGTACTCGAACGGTTGCGGCAGAATGTGTCTCGCGGCGAGCGCCTGGAGGTGGTCGCGAATGAAGTCGTACAGGGCGTTCATCGGATGTCCTCCAGTTGACCGGCGACCTGGTCGAGGGAGCCGTGGAACAGCACCCGCCGGTTGATCGCGGTCACGGATTGCGCGACGCGCCTGACCTGCTCGAGGTCGTGATTGATCCAGAGAATGGTGACGCCGCGGCCGTGCAGTTCGGCCACCAGCGCTTCCACCAGGCGCACACCCGGCTCATCGATACCCGCGGTAGGTTCATCGAGGATCAGCAGCCAGGGCGCCGGGCTGATCGCCTGGGCCAGCAGCACGCGCTGGCGCTGGCCTCCGGACAAGCTACCGAAGGGTTTTCCGCCCATGCCGGCAACCCCGGTACGTTCCAGGGCTTCGGCATAGGCCGTCCTGGCGGAGCGGTTCGAACCGAGGAAGGCCGGCCTGCGTTGACCGAGAAGGGCCATGACATCCTTGACCGTCATCGGCACGTTGCGGTCGAAGTCCGGCAATTGCGGGACATACCCCACCGGCCCTGTGACCTCGCCCTCGAAGCGGATGGCCCCCGAATGCGGCATTTGTCCCAGCAGCGCGCGCACCAGCGAGGTCTTGCCGCCGCCGTTCGGGCCTACCAGGCAGTGCAGCGCGCCGGCTTCCACGCGAAAGCTCACCGCGTCGAGCACGGGCGCACCTCCCAGTTGCAGTGAGACGTTATCAAACACTACGGCGGGTCCGCGCATCGCTGCGTTCTTATTCATTGCTGCGTAAACTCGACGGCCGCGGCCAAGGTCTCGAGGTTTTCACGCATTGCCACCTCGAATTCGTCCGCGTTGTAGGCGCTGCCGGTGATGTGCGATAGCGCGAAGACCTTCACGCCGGTGGCGGCCTCGATAGGTTTGGCCAAGTCGATGGAGAAGTTTTTCTCGGCGAACAGCACGCGCACATTGGCCTTCTTGATTGCTTCGATGGTGTTGGCCAACTGGCGCGCAGTCGGCGCGACGCCATGGCGCGGCTCAATGACCGCGCTCACAAACAGGCCGAACTCCTGCATCAGGTAGTCGTAGCCGGCGTGCGTTGTGGCGCAGCGGAATGAAGACAGATCCAGCACGGCGAAGCGGGTCATGAAACGAGCCCGTAGTGCCCGGATGCGCGCGGCATACGCCAGCGCGTTGTGTCGATACGCACCAGCGTTGTCCGGGTCCAGCTCGCCCAACCGGCGAGTGATCTCGAATACCTGTTGTATCGCTGCCGTGGTGGATACAAAGGTATGGGGGTTGGCCACCTTGGCGTCGCCCTGGTCGCCGCCGACAGGAATGAGCGCAACCGAGGCATTGGCCTGGATGAGCGGCAGTGTCGCCCCGCGGCCGGCGGCCTTGATGATCTCGAAGGCCCATTCATCGTGTCCGATGCCGTTGACTACCAAGGCATCGAGACTCATCGCGCGCGTGATGTCGTCGGCGTGCGGCTGGTAATTATGCGGATTCGCCTCCCCCGGAATGAGTGCAACGACCTCGGCCCGATCACCGACGATGTTTGCCACGAAGCTGTAGTAGGGATGCAGTGTGACGCCGACTTTGAGTTTCTTGTTCACGGCGTGCGCCTGTCCGGCGAGTATGATGGAGGGGATCAGCAGCAGAAGCGCGATGCAGCGGCGCCGCCGTGTGCGGTGGTTTACGGAAGCGGTCATGGCTGAGTTCCTTTTACGCGTTCGACTTCGCTGGCGCCGTCGTAAGGGATGACCTGGCGCCAGCCTTTGCCAACCAGCGATTCGGGCTTGACGATGCCAGGGTAGGGCGCGTTCGGGTCGGCGTGGACCCAGATCGTCGCCTGGTTGGCCCACATGACACCGGCATGTGCATGCCCGATGATGAGCAGGTAGGCGCTCTGGCCCGGCACGCGGCCGGCAGTTCCGTAGTAGACCGTAGCGCCCTGGCCCTGGGTGCCTTGCGACACTTCGTTGGCTGTCTGGCCCGTTGGGGCGACAGTCGTGTCGACTGATTCGTCGACTGGAGAAGCATGGGGCTGGTGGGCGCCAGGCAGAATCAATTGCCAGTGCACCTCGCCATTGGTCTTCCAGAATGCGTCTTGGTAGAAGGGGGGGAGCACGATCTTCTGGGCCTGCTCCAGCGTGATCCAGCCGCCGGTATCGTTGTTGAACCAGATAATTTCTTCTCCGGCAGGCAACAGCGCGCTATGTATGGCTTGATCGGTCGGGCCCAGGCCATCGAAGGACCGCACCTGCCAGCTCAAGGGGGGCGGAGGGCCGGCTTTCTGTGGGCGTAGCATCACATAACCGCTCACGCTGGCGATGACGGCCAAGGCCACCAGCAGCATGACCAGTGATTCCCAGCGGCCGGACACCGGGCGCACAACCTTGATTGCGCCGTCTGGGGCATCGCCCGGCATATCCGCGGGAGGTGGGCGATGCCCACTTGGCGAGAGGCGAGCCATTAGAAAAACGCGATCCAGCGGCCGAGGACTACCGCGCCCGTCCACAATGCCAACGAGCTGAAGCCGGCGACGCGCGCTCGGTTGGGGGGCGGTAGCGTCGTGTCCCATTCGTCGATGCGGCGAAAGGCGCCGAGGTGGAATATCCCCATGTTGAATCCCGCCAGCGCCAGCAGGCCCATCTTCCACCAGAAAACCGGGTTGTTTGCATAGGTGATGGCATTGGCGGAGAACATCAACGCGCCGGTGATGACGCAAGCCGCGAAGGCGACCCAGGTGTACGGCAGCAATTCCTGAATCAGCCGTAGCGCGCTTTTGCGATGGGAGGCAATGCCGAGCAGACGCAAGTCCACCACCGCAATGGTTCCGAGGACCAAGGCGATTCCGATTACATGCACCGATTCCAGGGTCGGGAAAGCGGACTCCGACTCACGGATCAAGATGGCGGCAGAGGTTGCCTCGATGGCTTGCAGTGTTGATTGAATATCCATGGCGTACACCTGAGAGCTTTGGTTGAAAACGCTTAGATCGCGTAGGCGATCCAGCGACCGCAGATGATCACGACGCACCACAAAGCGATCGACAGCCAGGCGAGCGCCTTGATCTGCGGATTAACCTCATCGGGTTGGTCAGGGCCGGCTGGCCGCAGCAAGGGACGACGGACCATCCAGGCCAGGCTGAACACCCCCATGACCAGAGCCATCTTCAGCCAGAACGTCGAGTTGACGAGCACGCGGTCCGGCTCGCCGATGATCATGACCAGCCCCGTGGCGAGAAGGACGATGAGCGCGTTGCGCATCCACGGGTAGTAACGGCGAACCACGCCGCGCACGGGCACGTCGGTGGCGATCACACCTGCCAGCCGCAGGTCGGAGATGACGGCGGAGCCGAAGATCACCGCGATGGCCAGGATATGTATGCTCTGGACCGAGGGCACGACCCAGAGCATGTCCCGGATGGCGGTGCTCAACGGTGACGCGTAGATCCAGGCAATAATGAGTTCCGATGACATCTGTGTTTCTCCCGCATTGGGTTAGAAGTCTTGAGGTTTTGCGATCGAACGCAGGCCCACCGCGTCTTCTGGAAGCAGATACCCTTCCTTGATCGAAACGTTTTTGGCCTCTTCGAATGCCTGTTCGTAGTGGCTGAAGCTGCCATAGCGCTGGCGAAGCGCGTCCTTGGAATAAGCCACCTTGGTGTCGTAGATCAGGCCGCAGCCGGTCTCCTGTTCCGTGAGGTAGGTCGCGCTTGGCACCTGGACCCACGGCGGGCGGACGCCCCCTTGCAGGTTGCCGGTAGCGGGGTCGCGCACGGCGGCCTTGCCTTCGCGTGCGACCCGTGGGGCCTTCGGCATGGGCGTGGCCTCGCGTACCCATCGGTCCATGCCATCCAGGAGCGCCGAAACCACCAGTTCCGCCGGTTCGTCGTACAGCGTCCGGCACCGAGGATCGTCGCCCTTGCCGATGTCGGCAGCGAGCTGTTCGGTATGCTCCGTACCGAGGTCGGCCAGCCGCAGGTGCGGCATGCCGGTCACTTCGTAATAACGAACCTGCGGGCTGTCGGTGTCCGGCGGCAGGTTGATGCCTTCGATCACGTCGTGCATCACTTCGGACTGGCTGTAGACGGTCACGAACGGCACGCCGTCGGGCATTTGCCGCGGCAGCCGGATGACGTCACCGCCCACCTCGCCATAGGCCATGCGGCCCGTCATATAGGCATCGATCAGCGGGCTTGCGTCGGGCATGCGCCATTGCTGGTGCCGTCCCTGGTCGAGGTAGTCCATCCAGACTTGCGCGGTCACGGCCCAGCTATTGACATAGACGCGTCGCACATCGAGTCCTGCCAACGGGCTTTGCGCCGCATTGGTCTTCAGCAGCAACGCCAGCTGTGCCGCGATGCCCTGGGATTGTGGGGCGAACGGATCGGGGCCGTTCCCGCGGGTGAAGCGTTCCGGGTCGTAATAGGTGCCCAGCGGCGCATAGCGTGCATAGTCGAAGCGGCGCATAAAGTCGAAGTTCACGATCCGTCCGTACTGAGCGATCGCCTCGGCCTCGGCGGTCGGGTTGTCCGAGATGAACTTGGGGTCGACTGCCGGCGTGTTGATGCTTAGCGTGTACCCGATGTACGCATAGCCGCGCCGCAGCAAATAGTCCCGGGTCAGAATCCATCCGGCGCCGCGTTCGCCGAACCAACTGAACGGCTCGATCACGACCGTGCCATTGAAGCGCGCGGGATCCGCCGGCTTGCGAACCAGAATGCGTGTGGTGTAAGGCGCCTCGAAGAGGTTTTTGCCCGCGGCGGTTATGGCCGGGGCGACGCCTTGCAGGTAAAACTCCTCCTCGACGTAGCCGTACTTGTCCAGGTCGCTGTATTCGGTACCCGGGCGTTTCGCCGATGAGAGCGCTGGTTTTCCGGACGCCGGCACCGCGATGGCCGTGGGCATGCGGGGCACCTGCGCGAACGTGTTCGACGTGAGCATCAGCGACAGAATGGCGCCTTGTATCAGCGGTCGCAGGACGTCGAATGTTGTCAGTCGTTCCATCCGGTCGAACTCCAAGTGGTTATCGAGGGGGACGTGGTTTCAGTCGCGGCTGAGGCTCGCTTTCCCCTCGCTGTCGATCACGATCTGATTGTTCTCGCAGACGTACTCTTGAATGCCGTAGTCGGAACGCTTGTAGTCGAAGGTGAAGCGATAGGGGGTGTTGAGCACCTGCGGGTCCTCGATCACGACCTGGTTCTCCAAGTGATCCGGTCCCCGTAGCCTGATGCGTTCCGTGATCTTCATGTCCTGACCATGCGGCACGTCGTAGAACGTCACGTCGGTTCGCACGCCTTGTGTTTCCACGACGAGCGTGTCGCCTTCCCAGCGCCCGCGTGAATGGCCCTGATAGGCAGGGTCCAGCGCCTCCTTCGCAGGCATGGCTTTGTCCAGGAGGATTCGGCGTACCTGCTGGAGATATTCGCCGAGGACGACCACTTGCTTGTCATCGTGAATGATCTGGATCGGAAAGAGCGCCGCCATCAACGTTGGCATTCCCTCGGGCAGGCACCTGGCGCTCGTTGTGGCCAGTGGCGTCCCGGCTTCGTTCGCTGCGGCTTGCCTCTTCTGCAGCGCGGTGTATTGGCTGGCATAGGGCTCTTTCAGGTCCATGGGGCCGCCCGGGTGCACCGGATCGTCCGGGTCCTCGCCGAACCAGTTGTCCGGGGTTCTTTCCCAGGTTCCGCTGATGTCGGGACGTGTGCCCTGGGCTTTCGACGTTGTCGCGATGCTCATCCCTGCGTGGGTCATGAGGATGATGCTCAGGAAGATCATTGCCGGGTTTAAGGTTCGTGTCGGTTTCATTGAAGCGTCTCCATCCCGTGGGGCTGTTCAGTTGGGTACTGATGAAGCAGGGAAGGGCGTTCTCATCCACCACCCGAGAGCACGACATCACCGATCTTGATCTCCACGAGCAGCCCTCCTGGCTCACCGTTTTTTAGCGGTTTGAAGGAGATCTCCGCGTTCTCGCCGGCCTTGATCGAGTCAGCTCTCCAGCCCATGCGCTTCAACGCGTTGACGCTGCCAGTCTCGATCTTGAATCGCTGGGGCGGCGAGCCGGGGGTATCGAGGTAAATCGCGACGTGAGGATTGGTCCACGCAAAACGCTCAACGACACCCTTGAGCGTGATCGTTTTGGTTTGGTCGAAAATCGCGAAGGAATGGTGGGCAGCGACCACCGATGGCAGGGCGCTGCAGGCGACGATGGTCAGCAGGCAAAGCCCCTGGCGTAACAGCGGGGAGCGTGACAAAGGGGTCATGACGGTGCCTCGGTTCTTATGCGTTCTTATGGGCCGAGCATAGGGCGGGTGCGTTCGGAGGCCATAGCCCAAAACGGCAACCATTCAAGACTCTGGAAAAATTCTGCAGCGGGGGACATATCGCGCGACGGCGATGGCGGCCAACCTCTTGCAAGTGCTGATTTGGGTTACCGCATGCGCAGCCCAGGCCGAAACACTCGTGGCTCGCCTCATAAATATAAAAACAGGAGAGACGTCATGCGCACCCCCCATTACGCCCCATTACTTTCACTGGTTGCACTCTGCACCTTTGAGCCGCAGGCACACGGTTACGAGCTCTACAACGAAAGTGATGGTGGAACCGTCCTGAACGCCGAGCTGTGGGCGGGGTTCGGCTGGTTCGGCACCGACAAGAACTACCTCGCCGATCCGCAGAGAGCGCCCGGCACGATGCGATGGCAAGAAGGCTTTGCCAAGTATGGTGTCAGCGGCACGACGGATAAGATCGATGCCGGCTCGATCTACGGCGGATTCAGCTTGATCAGCACGGGGTCATGGGGGGATGGGGATGCGGGAGCGGTCACCGCCGGAAATGAAAGAAGAACGGCGGTGGAAGATGCCTACCTGGGTTGGAAGTCAGGTGATCTGATTCCTGCCCTGGGCATGGACGGCGTTGATTTCTCTTTTGGCCGGCAGCTCGTTTCGGTGGACGGTTTCCTGATCACCGACGATGGGTTCGCCCCCGGGAAGTCCTTCAGCCCCATCCAAGGCGTTGCGGATGGCCGATTCGATCGCGGTGGCGCCTTTTACCTTGGCCCGCGCTTGGCGTTTGGGAATACGGCAGTCTTGAAACTGGGGGGGACGGAAGGCCTTCACGGTAGCCTGATGTGGCTGAAATCGGATAACCCCGGACAGTCCGAGACCGAAGTGGCTGCCGCCACGCTCGACTACACGACGCCCCTCGGCTCGATTGGTTCGACGTACGTGCGCGGCCTGGATGTCAACGAGCGTTACGCCTTTGGTGATCGGTTTGAGCGCAAGGGCATGAACCTCTACAGCATTCGTGGACAGGGCAACGCGGGTATCGAAAATGCCGACTTCGCGTTCGAGGTGGCACGTCAGGAAAAACGTTCGGGGTCGCCGCGGGCGCTGTTCTTCGACGCAGGCTACACCTTCGCCGAGATCAAATGGCAACCGACGGTGAGCTATCGATATGCGCGCTATGCCAAAGGTTGGGACTTTCTGTTCCAGGGAGGCTACCGCAAACGCTACCAGGGTGAAATCGCCGCGAATTACGCCGGCTCGGTGACCTCGAACATGCAGATCAACGACGTGCTCTTTTCGGTTCAACCGACCGACAAGTTGACCGTTAACGCGATGTTCTTCGACTACCACCAGCTCTCTGATCGGCAGGCGCAGGACTTCAGCGCGCGCGAGGTCGACCTTTATCTGGATTGGATGATGACGGACAACATCACACTGTCGCCGCTCATCGGGTTCTATAAACCTGATAAGTGGCTGGGGAACGGTGGCCTGCAGAGTGGGAGCGCATCAACGAATACTTACTTCCAGTTCATCGTGTGGGTGACTTTCTGACTTGACCAGGGGCGCCACCCGAGGTGGCGCATGCCGGCATGACGGGCAACATCGCATAAGGCGAGCGTTACCGGGTCCCTCCGGTCAAAACCATGAAGGCGCCCACGCCTTGTCCAGTCAGAGCATGCGGCGCAAGACGTTATTCCGAGGGTCGGGGTCGAAGAAGCGGTGCTTGAGGGCGCCCGCGACATGCAACAGAATCAGTCCGAGCAGGGCATAGGCGAGCACTTTGTGTAGCCATTGGAAGATGACGAACCAATCGTCATTTTTCGCCAGGAGCTCCGGGAGGTTCACCCCAAAAAAGAAAACCCCGTCGCTCATGGTGTAGGTGCTCGACATCGAATACCCCATCAACGGCACTATCACGATAAGTGCGTACATGGCCCGTTGCACAAGTTGGGACAACAACCGTTCATGCCCGGCCAGCGTTTGCAGCGGCTTCGGCAGCGCCGGGCTCCGCCAGCGCAGGGCGATCTGAACCAGGACCACCAGTAACGCCAACACCCCAAAGGATTTGTGCCATGGGTAATAGAGTTCGTATTTGTTCGCCACTTCATCATCCAGCCCGGTCATATGCCAACCTGCCCAGAGCAGGCCTGCTATGAGGGCGGCGCGTACCCAGTGCAAAATTCGCAGGGACGTCGGATACCTATCAATTGTCTCTTGATTTGCCGGGTTCATCGTAGTCTCTCCAGTGATCCATCAAAAGCATCAAGCACTGCACGCTTGAGTGGTCACCCTCTACGACAAGGCGTCGAGGGTGGTTCGGTCAGTGCGGGGACTGTTCTCAGGTGGGCAGCAGCACGGTGATGACCTTTTCCTCGGTATAGGCCAGCGCGCCGCCAAACCCGCCTTCACGGCCAATGCCGCTGGTCTTGACTCCGCCCCAGGGCAGGTTGGCGTCCAGCGGGCTCCAGCAGTTGATGCCCACGGCGCCGACCTTCACCGCAGCGGCTACGCGGTGCGCTCGCGCCAGGTCGGTCGTCCAGACCGTGGCCGCCAGGCCGTAGGTGGAATCGTTGGCCAGGGCGACAGCCTCGTCTTCGCTGTCGAAAGTGATCAGCGTGCCGACCGGACCGAAGATCTCGTCTCGGGCGATTGCCATGTCATTGCGGGCGTTGGCGAAGATCGTCGGCCGCACAAACCAGCCCTGCTCAGGGTTCGATACACCGCCGGCCAGGAGCGAGGCGCCTTGTTCGATGCCCAGTTGGATGTAGCGGTTAACGCGCTCGAATTGGGCTTTCTTGGCCACCGGGCCCATCTGTACGTCGGGTAGCCGAGGGTCACCCACCTTGACCGCTTGCGCGGCGTCGGCAAGCGCCGCAGCGAAGCGATCGGCGATGCTGCGTTGTACCAGGATGCGCGAGCCGGCGGCACAGACCTGACCCTGGTTGACGAACAGGCCGAGCGCGCAGCCGCGCAGTGCATCGTCGAAGGGCGCATCGTCGAAGATAATCTGCGGGCTCTTGCCGCCCAGCTCCAGTGCCACGCGCTTGAACAGCACCCCGGCGGTGCGCTGGATCTCGCGTCCGGCCTCGGGGCTGCCGGTGAAGCTGATCTTGGCGACGTGCGGGTGTTCGCACAAGGCACGACCCACCTCTTCGCCGTAGCCGGTGACCACATTGATCACGCCGTCAGGGAAGCCCGCCTCCTGAGCCAGCGCCGCCAGGTGCAGGGCAGATTGCGGCGTCTCCTCCGACGGTTTGATGACCACGGTGCAGCCTGCTGCCAGTAAAGCGGCGAGCTTCCAGACCGTGATCATCAGCGGTGAGTTCCAGGGAACGATGGCGCCGACTACGCCCACCGGCTCGCGTACCGTATACGAAAGGGTCTGGGTGCCGAAGTAGCCGCCGGTGGGAATGGTCCGGCCTTCGAGCTGGTTGGCCCAGCCAGCGGAGGCGCGCAGGTTGGCGACCGCGTTGGGCAGGTCCATCCGGCGCGGTTCGAGCGGTGAGCGACCGATGGCGTTGGCGTCCAGATCGGCCAGTAATTCTGTATCGCGCTCGACCAAGTCAGCCAGTTTTGACAGCAGTCGGCCGCGTTGGGCGCCGTCAAGCTGGCTCCAGGCGCCACCCTCGAGTTGGCTGAACGCCGCCGCCACTGCGCGGTCCACGTCCTCAGCCGTGCCGCGCGCGGAGCTACCGTACACCTGTTCTGTCACGGGGTTGACGAGGGCTATGCGACGGCCGTCGGAGGCTTCGAAGAACGTGCCGGCGATGAAGTGATTCAGGTGCTGAGTCATTTTAGGGTCCATGAGTGATGTGAAGGGGGCGGCTATACACACCTCATGCCTTGAGGGAGGCCAGGGCATCGCCGAAGATGTCCAGTGCCTTGAAGAACAGCGAGCGTGAGATAGTCAGCGAGGGCATGACACGCATTACGTTGCTGTAGCGCCCGCAAGGAATCATCAGTACGCCGTGGTTCAGCAAATAGCCCATGAGTTGGCCAATCTTTTGCGGTTCCAGGGGCGCCTTGGTGACCGGGTCTTCGACCAGCTCGATACCGATCATCAGGCCGCGACCGCGTACCTCGCCAACGAATGGGCTGGCGAAACCACGGATACGCTCCTGCGCCTCGATCCCCAGCGCGTGAGCGCGATTGAGCAGATCGAGCTCTGGATCCTGCAAGATACCGATGTTGGTCAGGGCCACTGCCGCGGACAACGAGTTGGCGGCGAAGGTGTTGGGCATCGATCCGTCAGGAATCGCGGCCGCCAGGTCCGAACGCATGATCAGGCCCGCCATCGGCAGGTCGCTGCCGATACCCTTGCCGAAGGTGAGCATGTCGGGTTTTACGCCCGAGTGCTCGACCGCCCACATCTTGCCGGTGCGCCCGGCGCCGGACTGCACTTCATCGACGATCAGCAGCGTACCGCTGCGATCGCAAGCCTTGCGCAAAAGCTGCAGGAACTCTGGCGAGGGCGGCACATAACCACCTTCGCCTTGCACCGGCTCCACGATCACTGCGGCCACGTCATCGGCGGCGGTGTAGGGGGTGTTCAGCAGGTAGTCCACGTACTCGCCGGCGATCTGCTCGGCGCTTTTGTGCGTGGTGTCGAAGGGAAAACGGTAGGCATAAGGGTAGGGGGCGTGAATGACGCCACCCATCTGGGCACCGTAGCCCTTGCGGTAGGCCGTGCCTGTCGTCAGGGATCCCGAGGCATTCCATACGCCGTGGTAGCCGCCGTGGAACGCGATGATCTGGTGCCGCCCGGTGATGCGTTTGGCGAACTTGATGGCGGCCTCCAGCGCATCGCTGCCGCTTTGCGTGAAGAAAGTGATGCAGTCCCCGCGCAAGCCGTCGGGCGCGATTTCGGAGAGCTTGGCGGCCAGTTCGGTGCGCCGGGTACTGTTGACTTCCAAGGCATGCATCAGTACCTCGGACTGTTCGCGGATGGCCTGCACCACTTTCGGGTGGCAGCGGCCTACGCTGCTGACGCCGACGCCAGCGGACAGGTCAATATAGGTGTTGCCATCCGGGTCCATGAAGGTCGCGCCGAAGGCGCGGTCCATGGCCACCGGCATGCGCCCGCCGCCGCGCGCCATCGACTCGGTACGCGCTGACAAGGCCAGGGCCTCGGTAGTCCTGGGGCCGGGAAGGGAACTGGAGGTAATCCGCGGGGCATCCGCGAAATGCAGGGATTCTAGTTTGGACTCACTCATGACGAACACTCTGGATGGCGATTTTCAGTGTGCCGATCATTCTCATGGAGTGTTCCTGACCGTTAGCCCGAATCGGCAAATAGGTGAACCGGTCCGCCCGCCGGTTCCGACAAATGGAGGTTTTGAGAAGCAATTTTGCAGAATTTGATCTATGTGAGAATATCGCAAGTAAATGCGCGCTAAAAACAAGAATATTGGCAGAGGCTTTCGCACATTATGAGAAATCACCAGGTCACCCATTTTCGCGATATCCATCTTCATGCGGCCACCGTCCAGGAGTGGAGCCAGGACTACAGCCAGTTAACCGCCGGCCTGGCCGAGAGTTCGCTGATGCAGTTGACCACTGCGCGTTGCCACGTGTTTCGCGAGCAGATCAACCAGCGGGTGGTGCAGCACGGTGTGGCGCCGCGAGGCAAGATGTGCTTTGCCGTGCCGATCAGCGTCCCGGGCTCGACGCGCATGCAGGGTCGCGAGGTGGACAACAGCAGCCTGTTCTTTCTGCAGGGTGGTGAGGAGTTCATGTTCCATATGCCGATGGGGATGGAGCTGCTGTCCGTCACCTTCGAGCGCGAATGGTTCGAGCAGGTGCTGGCGCAAACGGCGACGGCCAGGGATATCAGCCAGTTGCTGCGCCAGCCCGTGATCCGGGTGTCCGCGCAGCGCTTCGCCCAGGCTCGACGTCGATTGCTGGCGGTACTCGCCCTGGCCGTTGTCGACGACGAACTCGACAGCGTGCGCGAGCAGGGGCTGGAACAGGCCATGCTCGGTGAGTTGTTGCAACTGCTCAGCGACCCGGCCTGCGACAAGCACCAGCGCAGTCCGAGTTCAACGCGCAGCTTCATTGTCGAAAAATGCCACCGGCTGACGACTGCCGAGATGATCAACGTGCCCAGTGTGATCGAGTTGTGCCAGCGCCTCCAGGTGAGTCGACGCACCGTGCAGAACAGCTTCCGCTCGGTGGCCGAGACCACACCGCTGAACTACTTGCGCTCGGTCCGACTCAACGGTGTGCGCCGCGCCTTGATGGCCACCCCCGCGTCCCATCTCTCGATTGGCGATGCCGCCGCCCAATGGGGCTTCTACCATCTCAGCCATTTCGCCGAGGAGTACCACGCGCTGTTTGCAGAGTTGCCTTCCCAAACCGCCCGCGCTGCCATCCCCGATTGCGCGCACGCCTGAACATCAGCCCGCTGTATCCGGCGTCGCGGCGTCGAGCGTCGACGAAAAGCAGCGGGTCATCGGCAGTATGACCCTGCTCGGCCGCAATGCGCGTTTCAGCGCAGCTACCTGTGTGAGCTGATTACCGGCGCGATGGCGCAACTGACCGCGCGCCTGGCCTTGCAGTGAGGTCGATAGCCGCCGCCTTCTACGCGCGGAACTGGTCCATCAGTTGCATTTGATGATTGGCCCGTTCGTTGAGCTGACTGCTGATCTGCGCCGACTCGGCGGCCTGTTCGGTCAGTGTTTCGGTCACACCGCGGATGGTCGAGACGTTGCGATTGACCTCCTCGGCCACCGCGCTTTGCTCCTCTGCCGCACTGGCGATCTGCAGGTTCATGTCATTGATCACCGTCACCGCATCGCTGATTTTACCGAGCGCCTCCACGGCCTGATGGATTTGACTGGCGTTGCTCTGGGCCTGGGTCTGGCTCGAGTGCATGGTTGCCACCACGTCACGCGTACTTGTCTGGATACGCTCGATCACCAGGCGGATTTCCTCTACCGAATCCTGGGTTCGCTTGGCCAGATTGCGTACTTCGTCGGCAACCACCGCAAAACCTCGGCCGCTTTCCCCGGCCCGCGCTGCCTCGATCGCGGCGTTGAGGGCCAGCAGGTTGGTTTGTTCGGCAATGCTGCGGATCACTTCCAGCACCGAGCCGATCTGCTCGCTGTTGACCGCCAGGGCTTCGACTTCTGTTACGGCTTTGCTGACCTCACTGGCCAGGGCGTTGATGTCACGGGTGCTGCGTTCGATGATAGTAATCCCGTCCCGGGACGCTTGGTCGGCACCGCGGGCCGCCAGGGCCGCGCTTGACGCGCTATTGGCGACTTGGTGCGCGGTGGCGCTCATTTCGTTGGACGCGGTCGCCAATTGATCGATCTCGCGAAATTGCACTTGCATCCCTTCGCTGGTCTGGCGCGCGATGTGCGAAGACTGGTCGGCGGTGCCGCGCGCATCGCTAATGCTCTGCTTGATCTGCGCGATGGTGGGCTGCAGTTTGTCGAGGAAACGGTTGAACCAGTCGACCAGTTCGCCCAGTTCATCTTTCTTGCGGTAGTCCAGCCGTTGGGTCAGGTCACCGTCGCCGCTGGCAATCGCCTTGAGCATCTGCGCGACACTGTTGATGGGGCGTGTCACGCCAGAGGCGCTGAACCAGATGAGCAGCAGGCCCAGCAACCCCGCGCCTACGGCGACCAGCAGCGATTCCAGTGTGTCGCGTGTTTGCGTCTGGTCAAGCAAGGCCTGAAGCTTCATTGAGTCGGCCAGCAATACGCTCCTTGGCAGGTCGATGGCCACCCCCCACGCCGCCGCTTCCGGGATGGGCGCAACGGGGTAGACCGCGCGAATCAGTTCATCATGGGCCAGCACTACCGGCTTTTGTTGCTTCAATGCCGTGAGCACGGCCTGGCCCTCTTCCGCCAAAGGGACGCTGATAGGTTTACCGATCTGACTCGCATCCGTGCTGTAAGCGGCGAGTACACCACTGTCGGAAACAATCAACATGCGCCCTGAACCGTTGAACAGCGTACGCTGGGCATCGCTTGCGGCAGCTTGCAGGGCGCCGAGCGCGAGGTCCACGCCAAGGGTGCCGATGACCTTGCCATCGGCGATCAAGGGCATCGACAGCGTGGTCATCAGTTGAACTTGCCCGGCCTGGGTGTCGGCATAAGGGGCCATCAGGCAAGTGCGTCGCGTGTCTCGCGGGCAAGTGTACCAACTGTTGTAAGGCGTGCCGCTGATGCTCAGTTCGGTTTTCTGCAAATCGCCTTCGGGGATCAGAATATTCACCGATGGGCCCGCGCCCCGATTCCAGGCACTGGCAAAACGTCCGTTTTCATTGGAGGCGCGTGCGCTGTCGTTGGCGAACTCACGGTCTTTACCATCCAGCGCGTCAGGTTCGTAAACCAGCCAAAGCCCCAATACCTGCGGATTGCGGTCGAAGGTTGTCTTGAGCGCCCGGTTGAGTTCTTCACGCAACGTAGCGGCCGCCAACCCGTGCTGGGCGGCCATGTTGCGCAAGTTGGCGGCCTGGTCGGAAAAGGCGGTGATGATCAGCAGGCTGTCGCCGAAGGTTCTCTGCAGGTTTGTTGCCTGCTCCGCGGCCTTGGCCTGCAGCAGGGTTTCGCCGCTTTCAGTCAGCATCTCGCTGCTCGAGGTGCTGATCAACCGGTTGTTCTGGTTGCTCTGGTAGAGATTCATGCTGACGATCAGGCCGATCACGCCAAGCAGGCACAAACCGGACAAAAGGATGATTTTCAAACGGATGGAAAGGGCGTCGAGCATTTGGCTATCTCACAGGTAAACAGCGTGTTGGTCGATCATCGGTTGGTCTTGGCCACCGATTTCTTGTTGGGTATGTCGCTATATCGGCTTGTGTCAGGTTTTCATAACGAAAATTCGCGACGGCCTTACGGGTGTTGACTCCACTGAGTTGCGTGTCGGCAATTGGCTCAGTCAGATCAGCCGCAACGCCGCGGGTGCTGCTGCGCTCAACTTGATCAGCAACGAACCTAGCCCGTCCCGACGTCTTTGGGTATTACCCGCCCCGAGCAGCAAAGCCACCGGGCTGAATGCAGCTCCGGTCGGTAAACGTCAACCGCGCCAGGGCCAGCGGGGCGTGCACCATCGTTATTTATCGAGGGTCGGCATCCAAGCATAGAACCGGTGAGCCTAGCGTGCAGGACAGGCGAACCGAGCCGTTATCCCATATCGGCCAGGAATGCACGGATCTGACATGTTGGGGCGATGTTACCGATTTGGGATAGCGAGTTGTTCGTGGGCGGGCATAGCATCAAATACAGCGTGCAACCCTAAAAATAAAAGCGCGATCTGGTACCGATAGCGCCTTGATCGGACCCGACCCACAGCGACTGCCTCATACAATAAGGTCAAAAAACATGAGTGTATCTATCCCGGTCAACAGCTCCACGGAGCTCAAGCGTGGCGCCTTGGGTGTCGGCTTTATCATCTTCTTCGTGATTTCGGCGGCGAGCCCGCTCAGTGTCATCGCCGGTGGTTTCCCGATTGGCATCATGCTCGGCAACGGCGCCGGCACCCCGGCCTTGTTGGTGCTGGCCTTGCTGGTGCTGATAGCGTTTTCGGTCGGCTACACCACTATGGCCCGGCACATCACCAACGCCGGTGGTTTCTACGCCTTCACCTCGCGTGGCCTGGGCGGCCTGGCCGGGGGAGCAGCGGGGGTGTTGGCGATGTTTGCCTATAACATTCTTCAAGTTGGCCTCTATGGCATGTTCGGCGGCGTGGTCAGCGGCACCATGGAGAGCGTGTCGGGCTTGGTGTTGCCCTGGTGGTCCTACTCGCTGATGGCGATGTTCAGCATCGCGATCCTCGGCTACCGCAAGATCGATCTGTCCGCCCGAGTATTGTCGGTGGTGGTGATTGCCGAATACCTGGCGATCCTGACCCTGGATGTCGCCATTCTCAAGACCGGTGGCGACAGTGGCGTCAATCTCGACTCGTTCAGCAGCCAGCATGTCTTCAGCGGTACCCCGTCGATCGGGCTGCTGTTCTGCTTCGCGGCCTTTATCGGCTTTGAGGCCACCACGATCTACGGCGAAGAAGCGAAAAATCCGCAGCGCACTATCCCGATTGCCACCTACAGCTCGGTGCTGCTGATCGGTGGGTTCTACGCGCTGTCGGTGTGGTCGATGGTCGTGGGGGTCGGGGCGGATAAAATCGTGCCGATGCTGCAGTCGTTGCAGGACCCCACCACCTTTATCTACGGCATGTCCGATCACTTTGTCGGCCCGTATCTGACGCAGATTATCCGGGTGCTGTTCATGATCAGCATCTATGCCGGACTGCTGGCATTTCATAACGCCGCGGCACGCTACTTCTACGCCATCGGGCGTGACGGTCTGCTGCACAGCCTGTTGGGCACTACCCACCGTGTGCACCAAAGCCCGCACATGGGCTCGGCGCTGCAGAGCCTGATTGCCGCGGTCGTGGTGCTGATCTTCGCCGCCATGGACGCGGATCCGATCCTGCAGTTGTTCGCCTGGTTCTCCAACCTCGCCACCCTTTGCGTGATTTTGCTGATGGCAATGACTTCGGTCGCGGTGTGCGTGTATTTCCACCGGCATCCCGAGCTCAAGGTCGGCATCTGGCGGGGGCGCATACTGCCGGTTTTCTCCTGCCTGGCCTTGCTGATGGTGCTGGTGCTGGCGGTGGCGCATTTCGATGTACTCACCGGCGCTAGCCAGTCCTTGTCCTACGCCTTGTGCGCAGTCATTCCCGCCGCGCTGCTGGGCGGCGTTTTCCTTGCCGCGCGACTGCGCAAGGCTTCGCCACAGCGGTTTCTGGCGCTGGGTAGCCACAAGCTCTAAGGCATCCACCGATACCACCGCACTGCGAACTGTTTGCTTGCCGGTGTCCGGCAAGGCTCGTCAGCATTAAAGGAAGATTCCACATGCACCATTACAAGATGCTAATCAACGGGGCTCAGGTTGCCGGTGAAAACGGGCAGTTTGACGTGATCAATCCAGCCACCGGCGCCGCATTCGCGCAGTGCCCGGCCGGCTCGTTGAGCCAATTGGACGAAGCGGTAGCCGCCGCCCAGGCAGCCTTCAAGGAGTGGCGCAACACCTCGCATGTGCTGCGTTGCGAGCGTCTGCTGGCCATCGCCGAAGGGATCGAGCAGGACGCCAGTGAACTGGCCCGGTTGATCGTGCTGGAGC
Organism: Pseudomonas sp. GQ91; assembly: GCF_059758795.1. NCBI lineage: Bacteria > Pseudomonadati > Pseudomonadota > Gammaproteobacteria > Pseudomonadales > Pseudomonadaceae > Pseudomonas > Pseudomonas sp. GQ91. The sequence continues at coordinate 136,846 of NZ_JCAXED010000004.1, read as the reverse complement.
AAGGTAAACCGCTGGCACTGGCGTTTTCCGAAGTCATGGGCGCCGCCGCCTGGACCCGCTATGCCGCTGAACAACAAATCCCCGTTGAACTTGTGGAAGAAACCCCGACCCAGCGCATCGAACTGCACCGCAAGCCCCTGGGGGTAGTGGCCTCCATCACACCCTGGAACTGGCCCTTCATGATTGCTGTGTGGCACATCATGCCGGCGCTGCGTGCTGGCAACTGCGTGATCAGCAAGCCATCGAGCCTGACGCCGTTGAGTACCTTGCGCCTGGTGGAGATCATTGCACGTCACGTGCCCGACGGTGTGATCAATTGCGTGACCGGCGAACAGGGTTTTGGCAGCGCGATCACCTCGCACTCGGGGATCCAGAAGATTGTGTTCACCGGTTCCACCGCCACCGGCCAGAGCGTGATGCGCGGCGCCGCCAGCAACCTCAAGCGCCTGACCCTGGAACTGGGCGGCAACGACGCCGCGATTGTATTGCCCGATACGCCGGTGGAGGAGGTGGCCGAAGAGATTTTCCAGGCAGCCTTCCTCAACATGGGCCAGACCTGCGCTGCCCTCAAGCGTTTGTACATTCACGAATCCCAGTACCAAGCCTTTGCCGATGCACTGACGCTGATTGCCGAGCGCCAGGTGGTCGGTGATGGCCTGGAGCCTGGGGTCAACTTTGGCCCGGTGCAGAACCTCGATCAACTGCAACTGGTTGACGCCCTGGTCGTCGATGCACGGGCCCAGGGTGCACGGGTTTTATGCGGCGGCGCACGCCTGGACCGGCCTGGGTTCTTTTACCCGCCTACGTTGGTCGCGGATGTGAGCGATGGCCAGCGCCTGGTTGACGAGGAACAATTCGGCCCCGTATTGCCGTTGATCGCTTACAGCGATGTCGAGGATGTGCTGCGCCGCGCAAATGCCGGCGACATGGGCCTGGGTGGCTCGGTTTGGGGCCCGGACGTCGAGCAGGCCCAGGCTTTGGCCTGCCGCCTGGAAAGTGGCGTGGCCTGGGTCAACTGCCACGCCCGGATTCAACCGAACACGCCGTTCGGCGGCAGCAAGATGTCCGGCTTCGGCGTCGAGTTCGGCCTCGAAGGGCTGTTGGAGTTCACCGGCCAGCAGTTGCTGTTCGTCAATAAGCGCGCAGCCCAATAAGGCCCCGCTGCGGCCCTTTTGCCAATACCCAAGACAGCCTTTAAAGGCGCACCTCAAGGAGCTTCGATCATGCGGTATCCATCCCCTTCATTTCTCAGCGGCACCTTGGCGTGTACCCTGACGCTCTGCGCCATCAGCCAGGCTCAGGCCTATGAACTGTACAGCGATGAGAGCCGCCATCTCAACGCGGACATGACCGCCGTATTCGGTATGTTCAACAGCCGCAAGAACTATGACGCTACTTCGGGCGGTTCGACCTGGCGCGAAGGCTTTATCAAGTATGGCTTGAGCGGCGATCAGTCCCTTGCGGGCAACGGCACCGCCTACGGTGCATTCGCCCTGGTCAGCTCCGCCACCTGGGGCGACGGCGATCCGGCCGGCAATACCCTCGGTACCGAACGCACCACCAAAATCGAAGACGCCTACCTGGGGTGGCGCTCCGGCGACCTGTTCCCGGCATTGGGCCAGGACGGTGTGGATATTTCCGGTGGGCGCCAGGTGGTCAAGCTCGGCAGTGGCTTCCTGATCAACGACGACGGGCCGAACCTGGGCAAGGGCCCGGCCGATGGCGCGCTGAACCGGGGCGGTGCGTACTACCTGGCGGCGCGGCATGCTTTCGATCAAACCGCGCTCCTGCGCCTGGGTGGCCAGGATGGCCTGCATGGCAGCCTGGTGTGGCTCAAGTCCGACAACCGCGCCCAGGCTGAAACCGAAGTGGCCGCCGGTACCCTCGATTACACCACCACAGCCGGCACCCTCGGGTTGACCTGGGTGCATGGCATCGATGTGAACGAACACTGGGCCAGCGACTTTCAGCGCCAGCGCAAGGGCATGAATGTCTACAGCGTGCGCGGTGAAGGCGATGCGGGCCTGCCGAACGTCAGCCTGGCGTTCGAATATGCCTGGCAGGACAAGGACAGCGGGCCTGAGAAAGCCTGGTATGGCGAAGCCGGTTATACCTTCGCCGATGTCGCCTGGACGCCGAAAGTCACCTATCGCTATGCCCGCTACTCACAGCAGTGGGATTCGCTGTTCACCGGCTTGAGCACAGGCTACGGCACCTGGCTGCAAGGCGAAGTCGCCGGCAACTATGCCGGGCCGTTCAACAGCAACACCCGTATCCAGCATGTGGGCCTCAAAGCCATGCCGCTGGAAAACCTGACCCTGGGCGCGTTGTACTTCGACTTCGACACGGTGCGCAAAAGCCACGCGCTGAACCTCAGTGCGCGGGAACTGGACGTGTACGCCGAGTGGGCCGTCAACCCGCATCTGATCATCACGCCGCTGATCGGCCTCTACCAGCCGAAACGGGACTCCACCAGCGGCGGCAACCAGGCCGTCGGCAACGGCACCAACCTCTACAGCCAACTGACCATCGCCGTACCGTTCTGACCCACCACGGCCGTCGCGCCAGAACCTCAAGGCGTAACGGTGCCCGGCTGATTGCGCATGTTTTCGGCAATCCGCCGCGTGGTGTCCATCACCATTTCGATCACGGTTTCCTGGCGTAGCAGCTTGAAGCTCTGGGTACTGCCGACAGCGGACAAGCTGCCCACCACCTCGTCCATGTCCGGGGGGATGATAGGCGCCGCGATGCCGGTCAGGCCCAGGTTGAGTTCATCGTGGGTCAGGCAATAGCCATCCTTGCGAATCTTCTTCGTGGCCTTGGCGAAGCTCGCCCAGTCATAGGGGCTGTCCGGATCGCCGGCCATATGTTCTTCGAACAGGCGTTGCAGGCGCCGACCTTTCTGAAAGGCGATCAACACCTTGGATTGCGCGCCGCGAAAAAACGGCAACGGGTGCCCGCGCCCGAAGGAAAAGTGATAGGTATCGGTCGGTTCGGCGATGTAGGTGTTGATAATGCGTCCGTCGTAGAAAACGCTGGCGAACACCGCGAGGCCGGTCTGCGCCGACAGTTCGTGCATCAATTCGCGTCCGGCGAGAAGGATCGGGTCGTACTGGCGCATCATCCAGTCCAGCTCAATCACGCGTGGCCCCAGGCCGTAGCTGCCGGCATCCACGCGAGTCAGCAGCCCGGCGTCACACAGATCCTTGACGTAGCGATACGCCGTGGCGCGCGACAGGCCCATGCGCTCGGCGATGGTGTCCGGGTCGATCTTCAGCATCTGTGGACCGAACAGGTCCAGGACACCCAACAATTTGCTCAGACTGCTCATTTCGTTCCTAGAGAAGGGGGATGGCACGCGGGTAAGCACTATAAGCGAAAACGGCCCAGATCCAATGTGGACCTCAAGTGTGGGAGCGGGCTTGCTCGCGATGGCGGTGTGTCAGCCACTGAAAGGTTGACTGATCTACCGTCATCGCGAGCAAGCCCGCTCCCACAGGTCATCACTCTATCCCAATAAAGTCATTAATTATTCAAAAATATCAAAATAAGAGATTTATAGTAAATAAATACTTGTTTGATGTGATTTTGTGTGTGATAAATCTCACCAAAGAAAACGCTCAAGCGAGAGGGCTGGCAATGAATGGCGCGCAACTGATAGTGAATGCGGCAGCGGCAAGCGGTATCGAATACTGCTTCGCCAATCCGGGAACCACCGAGATTCCGCTGGTGGCGGCCATGGCCAGTGCACCTGCCCTCAAGCCGGTGCTGTCGTTGTTCGAAGGGGTGTGCACCGGTGCGGCGGACGGTTACGGCCGCATCGCCGGCAAGCCGGCGATGACCCTGACGCACCTGGGCCCGGGCTTTGCCAATGGCATTGCCAACCTGCACAACGCACGGCGCGCCAACACGCCCATCGTCAATGTGATTGGCGACCACGCGTCGTGGCACGTCAATTACGACCCGCCTTTGGCCAGCGACATCCAGGCCCTGGCCGGCACCGTTTCCGGCTGGGTCCGCACCTCGCGTACCGCGTCGGGGGTGGGTGACGACCTGCAGGAAGCCATGCGTTCTGCCTGGCAAGCCAAAGGCCAGATCGCCAGCCTGATTTTGCCCATGGACCTGCAAGCCAATGCGGTGACCCACAACGGCCAGTTCAGCCCGTTGCGCGCACCGGTTCGGCGCTTTGCCGGCGACCGTATCGAAGCCGTGGCCCAGGCGCTACGCGATGGGCAGCGCCTGGTGTTCATCGTCGGTGACCAAGGTTTGTCGGTGGCCGGCCTGGAGGCCGCGGGACGCCTGGCGCAGCTACCCGGCGTGCGTCTGTTTGCCGAGACTTTCCCGCGCCTCAGCTACCGGGGTGGCGGCTTGCCCGACCTGGATCGCCTGCCGTATTTCCCGGAAGTGGCCATCGAGATCCTCGAGCAGTACGACAAGGTCGTGTGTGCCGGTGTCACGGAGCCCATCAGTTATTTCGGTTACGAAGGTATCCCGTCACGGCTGGCCGAGCGTGAGCGCCTGCTGTCGCTGGCCGAAGTGGGCGACGACGTGGCCGGGGCGCTGAACGCGCTGGCCGATGCGCTGAATGCGCCCGCCTATGTACCGACGCCGCAGGACATCCAGTTGCCCCCTGGCGAGGCCGCACTGAGCCCGCAGTCGGTGGGGCAAGTGTTGGCCGCCGCGCTGCCGGACGACTGCATTGTCTCGGTGGAAGGCGGTACCTGCGGCTATCCGTTTTTCACCGCTTCTGCTCGTGCCGCGCGGCACCGTGTATTGACCAATACCGGCGGCGCCATCGGCCAGGGCATTCCGGTGGGGTTCGGCGCGGCCCTGGCCGAACGTGGCAACCGGGTGTTCTGCCTGCAATCCGACGGCAGCGCCCAATACACCATCCAGACGCTGTGGAGCATCGCCCGCGAGCAATTGCCGGTGGTGATCCTGATTGCCGCCAACCACCGCTACGCGATTCTGCAAAACGAATTGCGCCGTTTCGGCATGACCGAACTCGACCCGCAGGCTCTCAAGTTGACCGTGCTCGACCGTCCGCGCATCGACTGGAAGGCCCTGGCCAAGGGGTATGGCGTGCCGTCCTGCACCGTACACACCAATGCCGAACTGCAACGGGCGTTGGCCAATGCCGCCGCCGACGCGGGGCCTTGCCTGATCGAAATGGCACTGTGAAGGAGTCGATGATGAATCAGTTTGACGTGTTGCCCGCAGTCCAGGCGTTCCTGTCTCAACCCGGCCGCCTGTTCATCGGCGGTACCTGGCAGGACGCCGCCAGCGGCCGCGGCTTTGCGGTGGAAAACCCCGCCACGGAAGAGACGCTCACGGAAGTCGCGCGCAGCGACGAGCGCGATGTAGACGCGGCCGTCGCGGCCGCCCGCACGGCCTTTACCGGAGCCTGGGCCTTGCAGTCGCCGGCCCAGCGCGGCCTGTTGCTGTTTCGCCTGGCCGACCTCTTGGACCAGCACCGCGAAGAGCTGGCGCAACTGATTACCCTGGAAAACGGCAAGCCCATCGCCACCGCCCGTGGCGAAGCGGCCAGCGCGGCGACGATCATTCGCTACTTCGCCGGCTGGCCGACCAAGATCGAAGGCAGCACACTGCCCGTATCGCCGGCCAGTGGCGCGCCGATGCTCAACTACACCCTGCGCGAGCCGGTGGGCGTCTGCGCACTGATCGTGCCGTGGAACTTCCCATTGAACATGTGCGTGTGGAAGCTCGGCCCGGCACTGGCGACCGGTTGTGTGGCGGTGCTCAAGCCTGCCGAACAGACACCGCTGGTGGCGATCCGTCTGGTGCAACTGATCGAGGCCGCGGGCTTTCCGGCGGGCGTGGTCAACCTGATCACCGGCCTGGGCGCTGAAACCGGCGCGCCGCTGGCGCAGCATCCGCACGTCGACAAGATCGCCTTCACCGGCTCGACCCAGGTCGGGCGGCTGATCGCCCAGGCAGCCACGCGCAATATGAAGAAGGTCTCGCTGGAGCTGGGCGGCAAGTCGCCGAACATCATCCTGCCCGACGCCGACATCGTGCGCGCCGCCAAGGGCGCCGCGGATGGCATTTTCTACAACCAGGGCCAGGTGTGCACCGCGGCCTCGCGTCTGTATGTGCACACCAGTGTGCTCGACCAGGTACTCGAAGAACTGCAACGCCATGCCGCCGCCCATGTCCTCGGCAACGGCCTGGACCCGGCCAGCAGCATGGGCCCGCTGGTGTCCGGGCGTCAGTTGAGCACGGTCAAGGGCTACCTGCAGCGGGGCCAGGAGGAGGGCGCCGAGCTGGTGTGCGGCGGCGGCCGCCCCGAGCACCTGGAGCGCGGTCACTTCATTCAGCCCAGCGTATTCCTGGACCGCGCCGAGCGTGCCTGCGTGGCTCGCGAAGAGATCTTCGGCCCGGTACTGACCGTGATGAGTTGGACCGAAGTCGATGACCTGGTGCTGCGCGCCAACGATTCGCCGTATGGCCTCGCCGCCGGCTTGTGGACCCGTGACCTGCGCTCGGCACACCGCCTGGCCGCGCAGCTCAAGGCCGGCTCGGTGTGGATCAACTGTTGGAATGTCGTCGACGCGGCCTCGCCGTTCGGCGGCTACAAGCAATCCGGCTGGGGCCGGGAAATGGGCAAGAACGTTATCGATGCCTACACCGAGACCAAAAGTGTGTTTGTCGATCTCGGCTGAACCGAACAATCACAAGAGGAACTGCTATGGATCTGGAATTGAAAGGCCGCGTGGCAATCGTCACCGGTGGTGGCATGGGCATCGGCAAGGAAGTTGCGCGTTTTCTGTCCCAGGAAGGCTGCAAGGTGGTGATCTGTGCACGGCGTATGGAATTCCTGCAGCAAGCCGCGCAAGAGATCAGCGAGCAGACCGGCAACGAAGTGCTGCCACTGTTCTGTGACACCAACGAGATGTCGGCCGTGTCGGAAATGGTCGCCGCCGCACACACACACTTTGGCCGCATCGACATCCTGGTCAATGGTGCTGCGGCGCCGTCCGGCGTGGTGCGCAATGACATCGAACATGCCGGCGACGACGAACTGCTGTCGGACCTCAACACCAAGGTGATCGGCTACTTCCGTTGCGCCAAGGCCGTAACCCCGCACATGAAGGCCGCTGGCTTCGGGCGCATCATCAATATCGGCGGCCTCACCGGACGCAGCAGCAAAGTGTTGTCGGGCATGCGCAACCTGGCCATTGCACACATGACCAAGACCCTGTCCGACCAGTTGGGCGCGTTCGGCATCACGGTCAACCTGATCCACCCTGGCGTGGTGGATACCCCGCACATCCGCGAGCTGTACGAGCGCGAAGGGATCAAGCAGGGCAAGACCCCGGAACAGGTCGAGCAGGCCTACATCGACGCCACCCCGATTCGTCGGACCCTGGCGCCGATTGAAATGGGCTGGCTGATCGGCTTCCTGGCGTCCCCCAAGGCCGGCGCGGTCACCGGTGAATCCATCGGCATCGACGGCGGCCTGACCCGTGGCATCTTCATCTGAGGAGCAACTGCGATGAGTAACGGAACCCTTTTAGTCGCCACCGTCGGCCAGGCGGTGATTCGCAGCGCCGACGATGGCAAGACCTGGCATCGTCTGGGCCTGGGGCAAGACCTGGAGTTCGACGCGATCACCCGCTCGTTGAGCGTGCACCCCGGCACGCCGGAAGTGATCTACGCCGGCACTGACATCGGCTTGTGCGTCAGCCATGACACGGGCGGGCGCTGGCAGCAGGTCGACTCCCCGTTCAACGGCGAGACGGTGTGGAAGGTAGCGGTGGACCCGCAGGATGCCCAGCGGATTTTCGTCGGCACCGGTGCGCCTTCGCGCGCCGTGCTGTGGCGTACCCTGGACGGTGGCGTGAGCTGGGATCGCGCGCCGGTGCAGATACCGGAGTTCTGTGACGGCGTCAGTCGCCCACGCTTGCTGGCCTTCGCCTACGACCCTACCGACCGCAACCAGGTGTGGTTCGGCCTGGAAGAAGGTGGGTTATTCCACTCCCGTGACGGTGGTGACAGTTGGACTCGAGTCGATGACCGCCTGCTGTGGGACTTTAACTCGGACATCCACAACATCCTGGTACTGCCCAACCATGGCGAGAAAGTCATCGTGGTGGTGTGCGTCAACGCGGTCTACCGCAGCCTGGACGAAGGCCTGACCTGGACCGGGATTATCGGCCGGGAAGCTTTTGGCCTGTACTACATCCGCGCCATGAACGCGCCGCTAGGCACACAGGACACGCTGTACCTGAGCATTTCCGACGGCACGCCTGGCACTACCAGCAAGATCCTTGTTTCCCGTGATGCCGCCATCAGTTGGGAAGTGTTGCCGCTGCCGCAACAACCCAATTCCTGCGTGTGGGCCATCGCGGTCAACCCGGTCGAGCCTCGCCAGATCGTTGCAGGCACCAAGTACGGCCACCTTTTCACCTCCGAGAACGGCGGTGATGGCTGGCAGAAGCAATGGCGGGAGTTCAGTGAGATCGCTGATGTGCTCTGGACCCCCGCAGTGGCACAGATCAAGGCAGGGCATCAATCCATCGTCAAAAAGAGCTGAGGTATCGCGCGATGAAAGTCGAAATCCTTCGCACTCACTTGTCGCTATGGGTGAGTGATCCTGATGTGTCGGCGCGCTGGTATGCCGACATCCTGGGCATGCACGAAAGCGCCCGCGGCGAGAGCTGGGTGATGATGGCGTTTGGCACCAAACATCATGACATTGCGTTGATTCGTGCAGAGCCCGGCGCCCACCAGGGCGGGCTGGGGTTGCAGCACTACGGATTGGAAATCGCCGGAGACATGACCACCTTGCGCCAGCTCTACGGCATGTTGCTGAAGAAGGGCGTCGAGGTGGTGAAAATCACCGATCACGAAATCGGCAACGGCCTGTATTTCAACGACCCGGATTGCAACCGCATGGAATTCTTTCTCGAGACCGAGCACGACGATGCGCGCGGCAAGGCGCGCTTCAAGGCTGCCGGCGCGCCGAGCCGCAACTTCACGCTCGACCCACTTGACCCCATTTGAGCAGAGGAACACCTGATGAAAAGCGCAAACTTCGCCACCTATCACATCCGCAAATGGTACAGCTTCGTCGAAGAAACCCTGGCCAACGAAAGTGGCCAACTGGCCGATGGCGAGCCGTTGTTCAAATATGCCGTGGCTGCCGTGATCGCCAACCCCTATGCGGGGCGCTACAGCGAGGACCTCGCGCAATTGATCGAGCCGTCGCCGCTGTTGGGCGAAGAGTTCGGCCGGCGCATCAAGGCATTGGCCGGTTCCCGTGAGATCGTCAGTTATGGCAAGGCTATCCTGGTGGGCAGCGAGGGCGAGTACGAGCACGGCAACGCGTTCCTGACCAACCCGGCCGCCGACCCGGTCCGCGTCGCCCTGGGCGGTGGCAAATCGTGGGTGCCGTCCACCGGCAAGCGCGGTGGCCCCGGGTCGACCATCGACGTGCCCCTGGCTCATAAGGACGCGCTGTACGTGCGTTCGCATTACGATAGTTTTTCCCTGATGTTCGGTGACGGCCCCTCGGCGGATGAGGTGGTGGTGATTTGGGCATTCGCCACCCGCGGTCGTCTGCATGCGCGGCTGGGCGGCCTGCGGGCCGAGGATGTAGAAGGCATTGACGGGCTGCACTGATAAAAAGGCGCAGGCTTGCGCGGTGCTGTATCAAAATCACAACAAGAAAGCGGTGAATAGCGATGAAGCAGGAGAAGACCCAGGTTGTCATCGTGGGCGGTGGCCCCAACGGCATCACGGCCGCGCACTATATGGGAATGTACGGTATCGACTGCGTCGTCCTTGAACTGGCCGACGGCATACTGCCTTATCCCCGTGCGGTGGGCATGGACGATGAGGCCTTGCGTGTGTTGCAGGGCATCGGCATCGCCGAACTGGCGGTACGCGACATGATTTGCGATGTGCCGCTGCGTTATTACAATGCGCGCGGCGTGTGTTTCGCCGAGGTCAAGCCGAGTGCCGCGCATTACGGCTGGCCGATGCGCAATATTTTCATGCAGCAACTGCTCGAAGGCACCTTGCGCGAGCACCTTGGGCAGCACGCCAGCGTCGAGTTGCGCCAAGGCCATGAACTGCTCGAACTTGCGCAGGACGGGCAGGGCGTGACCTTGCAGGTGCGCGATGCCGGCGGCGAGATCTACCAGCTCCAGGCCGACTACGTGGTCGGCGCCGACGGCGGGCGTTCCACGGTGCGCAAAAAACTCGGTATCGAACTGCTGGGGCTGACCCATCCACGCAAATGGGTGGTGGTCGATACGGCCAACGACACCCTGGACGCGCCCTATACCGCCCTGCATGCCGATCCGCAGCGACCCTTCGTGTGCATCTACCTGCCTTACCAGCAACGGCGCTGGGAATTCATGCTGATGGAGGGCGAAGACGAAGCGAAAATGTGCGAAGAGGCGACTATTCGCACGCTGATCCACGGTCATATCGGCGACGCCGTCGACCAGCTCAACGTTATCCGCATTCGCGCCTATACCCACCATTCTCGGGTCGCGGCGCGGTTTGTCGAAGGGCGTGTGGCGCTGGTGGGCGATGCCGCGCACATTTCCCCTCCCTGGGCTGGGCAAGGCCTCAATTCGGGCCTGCGCGACGTGGCCAACGTGGCCTGGAAACTCGCCGCGATCATTCAGGGCCGCGCGGCGCCGTCGATCCTGGCCAGTTACGACCAGGAACGCCGTGGCCACGCCACCGAACTGGTGGCCCTGGCCGACAACATGGGCGCGGTCCTCGGCTTGACCAACCCGCTGATGGCCGGCGTGCGCGACTGGCTGTTCCAGGCGGTCAACAGCGTCGACAACCTGCGCTCGCATTTGCTGGAGTTCAAGTTCAAACCCAAGGCCACCATCACCAAGGGGCTGGTCTATCACGAGCGGGCCGAGTTGCGTGAAGATGATCTGGTCGGGCAACTGTTCATCCAGCCGAATATCGAAGACGCCCAGGGCCAGCGTCGACGCCTGGACGAAGTCCTCGGCAATGGCTATGCCGTGCTGGGTTATCGGGTGAATCCGCGCGAGCAGCTCAGCGCACCCATGGCTGAATACTGGGCACGCTGGGGCACGCGTTTCATCCAGGTCAATCGTTCGCGCAGCGGCGTGGGGCGCAACCAGCCGTTGACGGCCACCGACGCAGTGAGCGTGGAGGACGTGGATAACCGCCTGGGCGAATGGTTCTCCAGGGTGCGTGACTGCATCGTCGTGGTGCGTCCAGACCGGTTTGTCGCCGCGATTACCACCCCCGAACGGCTGGATGGGGTACTGCGCAAGCTGGCGGAGCAACTTTCATGAGCGGCGCCAACGCGCTGCTCGGCCAACTGTACGAAGCCGAGCGCACCGCTCAGCCCATCGCACCGTTGCCGATCGACGCGCTGGACCGGCTGGAAGGCTACACGCTACTGCTTCAGGGGTTGGCACGGCGCCAGGCAGGCGGCGAGCGGTTGAGCGGTTGGAAGGTCGCCTTTGCAGGCCGCGCGGCGCAAGCACGCTTTGGCCTCGACGAACCGGTGTATGGCGGCCTTACGGCTGCCATGGAGGTCGAGCCGGGCGGTACGGTGTCGTTCGAGCGGCTGATCCAGCCCAAGCTCGAGGTCGAACTGGCGCTCGTCTTCGGGCGCACGCTGGTGCCGGGCGACTACCGTGACGAGGATATTCTGGCGGCCATCGCCGAGGTGGCGCCAGCGTTCGAGATTGCCGACTGCCGCTGGCAAGGCTGGCGTTTCGGGCTGGGTGCGTTCCTGGCCGATAACGCCGCCGCGGGGCTTTACTGCGTCGGGCCGCGCGTGCCGTTCGAGCGTGCTCGGCATGCCTGCGTGAGCTATCGCCTGGAGCATGCGGGCGTGTCTCTCGGCAGCGGCGATACCCAGGACCGTGAAGACAGTCCCCTGTTCAACCTGTGCTGGCTGGTGCGGCGCTTGCTGGCCGATGGTCATCGCGTGGAAGCCGGGCAGGTGGTGCTCTCTGGCGCGCTATTGGCCCCGATGGACATTCAGCCGGGAACTTATCGTCTGCACATGCTTGGCACGGAACTGGCTTTGGTTTTCCAGGCGGGCATTGCACCGGTGCAAACGCCGACTGACGTCACGGATGACTGATCCCCCTTCAGGCCAACGACAATAACCCGGCCGCCGAGGAACGACGAATATGCTCGCAGAAGTCCGAACCTTCAATGACTCTCAACAGCACGCCGGCTCGATCCAGGGCTGGCAACAGGTCTATGACCAGCTCGGTCGCGGCTGCCTGACCAGTGAGCTGCGGCAGCTGTCCGGTGAGCGTTTTCAGATCTTCCAGGAAGTGTTGGACAAGCGGGTGGTGCAGCATGGCCGCTCGCCCCAGGGCCGCTTGTGCGCGGCCATGTCATTGGGCAGCCCGCCGGTGGTCCAGGGGCAGCAGGTGGGTGCGCAAAGCGTGGTGCTGCTGCGGGACTCCGAAGAGTTCGTTCTGCATGCACCGGAAGGCACGCATTTTTTCGCATTCAACGTCGATGCCGTGCGTTTCGCCAAACTGGCGGCCTTCGAGTTATCCAATGATCAACTCAAGCGCATGAGCAGCGTGCCTGCGCTTAGCGTGGATGAAGCGTTACTGTTGCGCATTCGCCAGCGCATCCACCTGCTGTTTCGTCACTTTCTGGAACATGCGGACGCAATCAACCCCGCGTCGGAAAAAATGCTGGAAGACGAGTTGCTCGGCGCATTCCTCGATCTGTTCAGTCACGCCAGCGATGAAGTACGTTGCCGGCGTGGCAATTTCGCCGTCAGCGCGTATCTGGTCAGACGCAGCCAGGAATTGATCATTGCCAGTGGCGATACCCCGTTGAGCATTCTGGACCTCTGCGAGCAGTTGCGCGTCAGTCGCAGGACCCTGCAGAACAGCTTTCAGGCAGTGACCGGCATGCGCCCGGTTGAGTACTTGCGCAACTTGCGCCTCAATGCGGTCAGGCGACGCCTGATCGCAACCTCCACGAGCGAGAAAAACGTCGGTGAGATCGCCGTGGCCATGGGTTTTTTTCACCTGAGCCATTTTGCGACGCATTACCGAGAGCTGTTTGGCGAATCGCCGTCCGAAACGCGCAGGGCCGCGCGCTGAATCACGCCAGGCCTGGCTCCGCACGCTTGCCGATGTCCTTTTCCAACCGATAATTGATTTTTCCGACGTGCAGGGAGCCGCGACTCAGGCGAAGCAGATGCGCTCGGAATAGGCGTTCTGCAGCATTTTGCGCTGGTAATCGCAGGGCGTTGTACTCACCAGCTTCTTGAAGTCGCGCAGGAAGTGCGACTGATCGGAAAAACCCAGGTCCAGGGCCAGTTCCGAGAACGACACATCGTGCTGGGTATTCAGGGTTTCGAGGGCCGCCTGGCAGCGGATGATCCGGCAAAAGGTCTTGGGCGACAGGCCGGTGTCCTGGCTGAACTGGCGATGAATGGTGCGGCTGGTGTAGCCACTGAGGTCTTCAAGTTGCTGGATGCGCAGGTCGCCGCGATGGGCAAGCGCCTGTTGAATGACCATGCTCGTCAACTTTGAGGTCCTGCCCATCAGGCGCGGGCTCAGATAGTCGTTGAACAGCTTCATCTGCTCCTGCAACTGCGGGGCCTGGACGATGCTCTCGAAAATGCGCTGGGCAAACGCAGAGACCTCCAGCAGGTCCCATTCCTGTTCGGTCAGGTCCTCGGCCAATACGGTGATGAAGCCCGGAATCACCCCCGGCGAGAAGCGCACGCCGAAGTAATGATGACCCTGGAGCAGCTCGACCCGTTGTGCCTCCAGCGGGGTGCCACAAATTCTCACGCCGGGGCGCGTGGCATCACAGTCGAACACGATGTCCACGCAGCCGTCCGGCACTGCCAGCAGGTCGGCCGAGTGCGCGACATCGAAGGCATAGAAATGCGAAATCGCCGGGTGTGCGGAAGGCATTACCGAATACCGCGACGAGTTGAGTACGAACCAGGGTTGTTCGTACGCGGTGTGGTGCCGCAGCGTCGGCGCGCACAGGTTGACCATGACCGGACCTTCGAGTGGATATATACGGGAATATTCACGCATTTTTCGCGCCAACTCTTACGTGCGGGCCAAACCTGGATGTCCGAAATTTACAATACCGCCGAAAACCGCGCCCTGATACTCGACCTCGATAGCGTGGGAGCAGCGGCTACCGCAGCGATATCCCTTTCAGTCGAGAATAATAATGTCCACTACTACAAAAATAGACTTCATCTACTTGTCCGAGCAGGACATGATCCGTGCTGGCGTAACCGACATGCTCGCCTGTGTGAATACCATGGAAGAGATGTTCGGCCTGCTGTATAGCGGCGACTACCGCATGGCCGGCCCGAACAATGATTCACACGGCGCGATGTTGATGTTCCCGAAGGATTCGCCGTTCCCGAACATGCCCAAGCCGACCGCTGACCGCCGCATGATGGCGATGCCGGCCTATCTGGGCGGCAGCTTCTGCACGGCGGGCGTCAAATGGTACGGCTCCAATATCGCCAACCGCGACAAAGGCCTGCCACGCTCGATCCTGATGTTCACCCTCAATGACCCTGACACCGGTGCCCCATTGGCACACATGTCCGCCAACCTGTTGTCGGCGTATCGCACCGGTGCGATCCCCGGCGTTGGCGCGCGCCACCTGGCTCGCAAAGACTCCAAAGTGGTCGGCCTGCTCGGTCCGGGCGTGATGGGCAAGACCACGCTCGCCGCTTTCATCGCCGTTTGCCCGCACATCGACACGTTGAAGATCAAGGGCCGTGGCGAGAAAAGCCTGAATGATTTTCTTGGCTGGGTGAAGGAAACCTACCCGCAGGTGACCACGATTAAAGTGGTCGACAGTCTCGAAGAGGTGGTCCGTGATTCCGACCTTGTTACTTATTGTAGCTCCGGTGAGGTGGGCGATCCCTCAAACTACCCAATTGTGAAGCGCGAATGGGTCAAGCCGGGTTGCTTCATGGCGATGCCGGCATCCTGCTCGCTGGACGAGGGGATGGAACGCGTCGAGGTGCGCAAGGTGCTGGACAACACCGGCCTTTACGAAGCCTGGTTCGACGAATTGCCCAAGCCTGCGCACCACTGCGTGCCGGTGATTGGGGTGCGGTTCATGGACATGATCGCCGAAGGCAAGATGCAGGCCGATGAGCTCGAAGATATCGGCAAGATCGTCGCCGGCGATGCCCAGGGCCGTCGCAACGATGAAGAAATCATCATCATGTCGGTGGGCGGCATGCCGGTCGAAGACGTGGCGTGGGGCACGGTGGTGTATCGCAATGCCATCGAAAAAGGCATCGGCGTCACATTGAACCTGTGGGAAACCCCGGTGCTGCGCTGAGCCATTCCTTACCCAACTGACGAGACCTTCGACATGACAAAAATCATCAAGCTCAAGACCGGTTCGCCGTTTGAAGACCAGGCCAGCTATTCGCGCCTGGTGGTCGTGGACAATTGGATCTATGTGTCCAACACCGCTGGCCGCAATCCGCAAACCAAACTGATCCCCGAAGACATACTGGAGCAGACGCACCAGGTGTTCGCCAACATCGA
Organism: Pseudomonas sp. GQ91; assembly: GCF_059758795.1. Classification (NCBI taxonomy): domain Bacteria; kingdom Pseudomonadati; phylum Pseudomonadota; class Gammaproteobacteria; order Pseudomonadales; family Pseudomonadaceae; genus Pseudomonas; species Pseudomonas sp. GQ91. Next base: position 121,289 of record NZ_JCAXED010000004.1, on the reverse strand, counting down.
AACCGCCCTGGCTGCCGTCGATGCGAGCCTGGCCGATGTGGTGTGCTCGCGGGTGTTCATCCAGGACCCCAAGGATGTGCCGGCGGTGATGGCCCTGATCGGCGAGAAGTTTCGCGGCGTTGACCCGGCCAGCACGGTGACGTGCCCGCCATTGGGTTCGACGGTCTACAAGGTCGAACTGGAAGTGACGGCTTATCGCAACGCCTCCAAGGCGCAGGTCGAAGTCATTCGCCTGTCGCAGTAACCCGTTCGCGGCCGTGCGTATGCGCGGCCAACCTCAATTGCTTACCGAGTCTTGATCATGGCCCCGACTATTGCGCCCGTGAATACGTCTACCGAGTTTCCCAGCGCGACCTCCGTCGTCATCATCGGCGGCGGGATTATTGGCTTGACCGCTGCGTTGACACTGGCCGAACGCAATATCCCGGTGGTGGTGCTGGAAAAGGGCCGTATCGCCGGCGAGCAGTCCTCGCGCAACCTGGGCTGGGTACGCAAGACCAGCCGTCACGCGCACGATATTCCGCTGGCCCTGGCCGCGGACCGCTTGTGGGCACAAATGCCTGAGCGGGTGGGCGCGGATGTGGGCTACCGGCAAGAGGGCATCATGTTCGTCGCCCGCAACGAAGCGCAGATGGCGATGCATGAAGGCTGGCTCAAATCGGTCGAGCCTCTGTCCCTTGATTCGCGATTACTGAGCAAGCGCGAGATCGCGGAGCTTGTGCCGGGGGGCGAGGGCGACTGGGCCGGCGGGATCTACACGCCGTCCGACGCGCGTGCGGAACCGACGCTGGCCAGCAGTGCGATTGCCAAGGCCGCCATGGCCCTGGGTGTCGTGATCATCGAGCAGTGTGCGGTGCGCACGCTGCAGATGTCCGCCGGCAAGGTCAGTGGCGTGGTCACTGAGAACGGCGAGATTCGCTGCGACCAGGTATTGCTGGCAGGTGGGATGTGGTCGCGGCGCTTTCTGGGCAACCTCGGTGTGTCGTTGCCGACGTTGGCCTTGACCTGCTCGGTGCTGCGTACGCATCCGATGCAAGGCCCCACTGAAATTGCCGTGGGCGCGCCGGATTTTTCGTTTCGCAAACACCAGGACGGCGGCTTCATCGTGACCCAGCGCGGCAAACTGGACGCCTTCCTGACCCTCGACCATTTGTTGCTTGCCAAGCAATACATGCCGCAATTCCGTGCGCAGCGCAGCGTGTTGAACGTGTCGCTGGGCAAGTATTTTTTCAACGACCTGGCGTTGTCCCGGCGCTGGTCGGCTGACAGCGTCAGCCCGTTCGAGCGCGTGCGCGTGCAGGACCCGGCCGCCAACCCGCGACTCAATAACGATGCGATGAACAACCTCAAGGCAGCCTGGCCGGTATTCGAGCAGGCCCGGATCGCCCAGGCCTGGGCAGGCACCATCGATGTGACCCCGGATTCGAACCCGGTAATAGGGCCGGTCGCGCAAATCCCCGGCCTGACCGTGGCCACCGGTTTTTCCGGACACGGCTTCGGTACTTCGCCGGCGGCTGGTCACCTGGCGGCCGATATCGTCAGCGGGCAAATGCCGATCATCGATCCCAGCCCTTATCGCTTCGATCGTTTCTAAATCGAGCCTGGCCTTTGCCACTGTAGGAGCGAGCTTGCTCGCGAAGAGCCCGAGGGCGAGCCGAAATACGCGTCATCGTTGACGTCTTTCGCGAGCAGGCCCGCTCCTGCGGCAGAGCCTTAACTGCACTTACGGAGCAAAAAACGATGTTCCCAGACAGCCGCTTTTTCACCAATCGCGCAGGCTTGCGTCTGCATTTTCTACGGTGGGGCGACCCGAGCGGCGTGCCCTTGCTGCTGTTGCATGGTTTGCGCGCCTATGCACAGACCTGGGAGTCGCTGGTCGAGGCACTGGGTGATGGTTATTGCATCTACGCCCTGGACCAGCGCGGTCGTGGACTGAGTGACTGGGCCCCGGCCGCCAGTTATCACACGCAGTCCTATGTCGAGGATCTGCAGGATTTCGTCGCCCATGCCGGCTTGCAGCGCTTCGTGTTGCTGGGGCATTCGCTGGGCGGCGCCAATGCGCTTGAATACGCACGGCAGACACCGGGGCGCCTGATGGGGCTGATCATCGAAGACATCGGGCCCGGGTCTTCGAGCCAGGGCGACGGTGCGGCGCGCATCCGCCGCGAGATGAACCAGACCCCCTTGCGGTTCGACGACTGGCAAGCCGCGCGCGCTTTCTGGCGGGCGTCACGCCCTGGTTTGTCGGAGCAGGGCCTGGCCTCCCGGCTGGCTCATTCGATGATGCAAAGCGCGGGCGCGATCACCTGGCGCCACGATCAGCAAGGCATCGCCGAGGCGCGCCTGAGCATCGAACCGACTGACCTGTGGCCGGCGGTGCGGGCCCTGGATTGTCCGACCTTGTTCATTCGCGGCGCGCGCTCGGACTTTCTGCCGGAGGCGACGCTGCAAGCCATGCGCGACAGCAATGCGCAGGTGCGCACGGCCGAAGTCGCGGACGCCAGCCATTATGTGCACGACGACCAGGGCGAGATCTTCAACCGGCTGGTCATCGAGTTTCTTGAAAGCCTCGCGATCCCCGGGCGATGAATGCGCGGGCGCGGCTGATTGCCTTGCTGTCATCGCTGACGGCCTTCGTGCCGTTTTCGATCGACACTTACCTGCCCAGCCTCCCGCAAATCGCCGAGGATCTATCGAGTAGCACCGCGCAGGTGCAACACACCATCAGCGCCTTTCTCGCCGGGCTGTGCCTGGGCATGTTGTTCTACGGTCCGCTGTCTGACCGTTATGGTCGCCGCCCACTGCTGCTCGGCAGTCTCGGGGTTTACGTGGTGGCGACCTTGGGCTGCCTGTTTGCCGGCAGCGTCGAGCAGTTGATTGCCTGGCGCTTTCTCCAGGCGCTGGGCGGGGCGGGCGCACTGGTGCTGGCCCGCACTGTCGCCAGAGATCTGGTGGGCCTGGCGCAGGCGGCCAAGGTATTGTCGTGGATGCACCTGCTGACCATGATGGCGACGCTGGTCGCGCCGATGATCGGCACCTGGCTGGTGCTGATCCAGGGCTGGCGTACGATCTTCGCCGCGTTGTTCATCCTGTCCAGCCTGTGCCTGTTGATGGTTGCGCTGGGTTTGAAGGAGAGCCTGCCGGTGCAGGAACGTGGTGCGTCAGTGAAGGCGGCCTTCGCGGCCTACCTCGCCATCGCCCGGCAGCCCAGGGCGGTGGCACTGATCCTGTGCATGTCCCTGGCGTTTGGTGGCATGTTCGCCTTTATCACCGCTTCGCCGTTTGTGTATGTCGTGTACTTCGGGGTGTCGCCACGGCTGTTCAGTGGATTGTTCGCGCTGAACATCCTCGGCATTATCCTGGTGACCTTCATCAACGCCCGCCGGGTGGGCCGTTACGGGCCGCAACGTATGCTGGGCGTGGGCGCCGTACTGGCGGGCGGGGCCGGGCTGGTGCTGATGGTCGTCGGGTTCACCGAATGGGGCGGGCTGGCGAGCATCGTGTGTTGCATGGTGCTTTACATGGGCGTGACCGGCTTGCTCGGGGCCAATTGCACGGCCAGCCTGATGACGTTGTTTCCACGCCAGGCCGGGGCGAGCGTCGCGCTGGGGATCTCGGTGCAATTCGCCACCGGGGCGCTGGCCAGTCTGTGGGTCAGCCACTTGGCCGATGGCACCGCGTGGCCCCTGTGCCTGGTGGTGGGATGTTGCGGCTTGGGTTGTCTCCTCGCCTATGCTGTCATTCTTCGCCTGTCTGCCTGCTCGGTCGCGGTGCAGGCGTGAGCCCGCTTGCGGGTGTGTTGTCAGCCTTGACCAAAAATCCGGCAATATTGGACATGCCAGCCAGGCCAATCCGCTACACACTGTAGGCGTGATCAGCAGAGCGGTGTCGTTCGGATGCGCATTACGCGGCCAATGCAATATTGGTTATCGATGCCTCCGGGGTGGCCATCGTGAAAGCCTGGAACCACAAGAAAATGTTGAGGCGGTTTCCCTACTTTGCCAATCCCAGACTTGATTTGGCATGAGACGCTCCGGTGGATTGCTCGGTGGACTTGCTCCCGCAGGCCGGCACGCTGGAAGGGGATTCGAATGTGTTTTATGTGCAAGGTTTCTCGCCAACTCAATGCCTACCGCGTAGGTCGTCGTTAAGCAAACTTGAGCCTCTGTTTATCAAGCCAGGATACTGAAATGAAAACTACAAAAAAAAATCCGATCGATAAAATATCCGTTTACCTGTGTGCAGGGCTGGTCTCGGGCGCGGGCGCACTGTTATTGAACGTGCTACCCGTGCTGTTTGGCGCGCTTTCGGAGCGTTTCGGGCTCGGCGAGCATCAACTGGGCAACCTCGCCATGGCCATGAACCTGGGGTTTGGGGCGCTCGGGCTGGCATCCTTGCTGTGGATCCACCGGCTCAGTTGGCGGATTATTTCGGCACTGTCGTCGGCGGTGGTGGTGGGCGCGGTGTTGTCTGTTTTACGCGACCCTTCCTATGAAATGCTGCTGATGATCATGGCCCTGGCCGGCGCCGGGACAGGCGCTTTGTATGCCCTGGCCATGACGATTTTCGGTGACAGCTCGCAGCCCGAGCGTGCGTTTGGTTTCAAGCTGGGGATCGAGACCGTGCCGGGGGCTTTACTGCTCATCCTGCTGCCGGTGGCGGTGGCGCCGGTCTGGGGCTTTGAAGGGATGCTGGTCACCATCGCCATTGCCATGGTGGTGATGGGTATCCTGCCGCTGCCTTGGGTGCCGCGCCGCAGCGAACGGCAATTGGATGCGTGCGATGCCTCGGTGCCGATTGCTACCGCCGAGAGTCGAGCCATCGTGTGGTTGAGCCTGGTTGCCAGCCTGGTGTTCCTGACCGGCATCATGTCTGTATGGGCGTTCCTTGAACTCATGGGGAAAAAGACCGGACTGACCTCCGATACCATCGGGATGGTGCTGGCATTGGGCTTTTTGATCAATGCAGGCGGTGGCTTCATCGCGTCGGCGATCGGCCTGAAAGTGGGGCGCTTCATGCCGGTGGCCGTGATCATCCTGGCGGAGCTGCTGGGCCTGGTGGCGCTGGCGCAGTTCTCTTCTCTTACCACTTACGTCGCTGGGGCTATCTGCTTTCTGTTTTCGATCGGCTTCGTGCTGGCTTATACCTTTGGCGTCATGGCTGAGTTCGACCTGTCGGGCAAACTCGTCGCGCTGGGTGCGCTGTGCCTGTCACTCGGTGCGGCATTCGGGCCGGCCATTGGTGGGTTCCTGATCGAGGAATTTGGCTACTCAGCGGTATTGGTGTTCTCTGGCGCTTGTTCGGTGGCGACCCTGGCTATCTATGGCGCTGCGGTGTTGAGAGCCCAGCTTGCGTTCAAGCGTACCCGGGATTCAGGCACCGCAGTCCTTTCCAGGCTGTGACGCCAGCTACTCAGCGCGCACCATGCTGTTGCGCTGAGCTTCGATGAACGCCGCCAGGCGCTCACTGGCGGTGGCGTAATCATCCTTGTCGGCCAGGGTAAATGCTTCAACCTGGACGTTCTCCTGGCGCAACACGTACTGATAGAAGTCTTGATGCCGTGCAGGTACCTGCGCGGCATCGGCGCGTAGCGCCTGGTAATACTCCTCGGTTGCCTGCGCCATGGTGCTGATCATGCGCTTGGGTGCCAGCCAGTAGTACAGCGCCGCTGACTGGCCTTTGAGCCACGCGTTGAAACGGTTGGGCGCCACACCCAATTGTGCCGTCGGCGCCGCATAGACTTCCTCGTTCAATACCTCCAGCGCGTGATAGCTGCCCCAGAACTGTCTGGCCGCCTGTGGCTGATCCCGCTCCAGAATGGCTCCGATGGCGTGGCGCGCCGTGGCGCGGTTGGTGATTTCCTTCTGCATCAGTGCCGCAAACGCGGTTTCATCGACGTCTGAATTCATATTCGTCTCGGCAAGTACAGAGGTGCATGTGAGTGATAACGCCAGCACAGCGATCTTGAACATAAGTGCATCCTGGGTGATGGAAAAAGGGCGTGGCCATCGCGCACGCGCGCAGGCGCTGAATGACCTCATGCGCCTGCCTGGCCTGTTTCAGGTCTTGAACTTCTGCACCAGCGCTTGTTGCTCCGTGGCCAGCCCGTTCAGTTGCTGGCTGATGCTCGCCGAGCGTTCGGCCTGGGTCGACAGCGAGGCCGTGACATCGCGCACCGCTACGACGTTGCGATTGATCTCCTCGGCGACGCTGCTCTGTTCTTCCGTGGCGCAGGCGATCTGCACGTTCATGTCGGTGATGATGCTGACGGCCTGGCGAATCTGCCCCAGCGCTTCAAGGGCCTGGCGCGCCTCGATGGCATTATGTTGGGCCAGGTCATGGCTTCGCTGCATCGCCGCCGTCACATCGTGGGTGCCGTTGTGCAGGTTTTTGATCACGGCGCCGATCTCTTCGACCGACGCCTGAGTGCGCTGGGCCAGGCTGCGGACTTCATCGGCCACGACCGCAAACCCGCGACCGGCATCACCGGCGCGCGCGGCTTCAATCGCGGCATTGAGGGCGAGCAGGTTGGTCTGCCGGGCAATCGAGAGGATGACCTCCATGACTGTGCCTATCTGTTGACTGCTCGACGCCAACGCTTGCAGGCGCATCATGCCTTCGCTCATGCCTGCGGCCAGCGCCTGGATGCCCTGGGTGGTGTTTTCGATCACGCGCACCCCATTGCTGGTGGCCTGGTCGGCATGCCGCGCGGCATCCGCTGCCTGCGCGGCGCTCTGGGCGGCATCCTGCGAAGTCGCTGACATTTCATGCAGGGCGGTGGCCATTTGTTCGAACTCGCGAATCTGCTGCTGCATGCCGGCGTGTGTGAGGCTGGCGACTTGGGCCGACTGATCGGCCGTCTCGCGAGCGTTGTGTACGGCCCCCTGTACCGCGGCGATCACCGGTTGCAATTGGTCCAGAAACCGATCAAAGGCGTTGCACAATCGGCCCAGCTCATCCTTGGCCGGGTATGCCAGGCGCCGGGTGAGGTCTCCTTCGCCATCGGCGATGTCCTCCAGCAGTCGAGCCACCCGCAGCAGGGGGCGGGTTACGCTGCGGGCCGTCAGCCACATCATTGCGACCCCCAGTATCGCCGCGGCAAAGCCCAGGGCGAGTTCAAGCAGCAGGCTTCTTACCCGCTGTGCCTGCATTTGGTCCTTCAAGGTGACCACCGGGGCGGCCAGTACCTCTTTTGCGACGTTGACCATCACGCCCCACGGCGTTGCATCGGCAAAGGGGCGAATCGGCACGATCACGCTGATCCGCTGGTCGGTTTCAAGGGTTCGAACCTGTGCCTTGCGCATGGCCTCAAGCACATCTGCGGCCTGGGCGGGAAGGGTTGCCTGCAACTGCTTGCCCAGTTGCTCCGGGTGAAGGCTGTTGCCGGCGATCACGCCCGCCGCACTCACAATCGAGATGCCGCCCTGGCCGTCATAAAGAGTGGCGCTCGCTTTTCGAGCATCCTGTTGCAAGGTCTCCAGGCTGATGTCCAGGCCCAGTACCGCCACGACTTTGCCGTTTTCAATCAGTGGCAAGGCAATAGTGGTGACCAGCCGCGCCGGTGCGCTCGAATGGTCGACGTAGGGGTCGAGCAAGCACGCTTTGGCGTGGTCGCGGGCGCAGGTGAAAAATATATTGAACGGCGCGCCACTGGGGCCTGGAGAGGTATCGGCCAGGAGCTTTTCATCGCCCGGGACCATTTCCAGCTGGCCGGGCGAGGGCTGCAGCCAGTACATCGAGAAGCGCCCGCTATCGTTGCTGGCCAGCGCGTTCTGGCCGATGAAGTCGGCATCGTGCCCATCCAATGCATCAGGTTCGAAAGCAACGAACAGACCCAGCAATTCAGGGCGTCCGGTAATTGCCTGGTGCAGTACCTGCGCCAGTTCCTGCCTCAAGGCGCGGGACGCCGCAGGGTCCTTGTCGGCGCGATCGCGCAGGTGCATCACCTGGCGACTGAGCCCTTGACCGAACTCGTAGGCTCGGCTGAACCCCTGTTGAATAGCCAGGGCCTGGGACTGGCCTTCGGCCTGCAAGTTGTTTTGGGCCGCCGTGAGCAACAGTTGGCCGGAGGCATCGACGATCAAGTCCTCACTGGTCTGACGTTGCTCAAGGGAGAGCCCCACGACGAGTGCCAGTACGGTAGCCAGGCAGACACTGGCCAGCAGGGCGATCTTGTTTTGAATGCTCAATGCGAGGGTCATAGTGTGTTCGATTCCGCGGCGCTGGGTTGACACCGCAGGCTATCGGGCTTGGGCCGCAAACTATATGGGCTGGCGCTCTGGCACAAAGGCTTGGCAACGGCAGACAAGGATAACGTCCACCCAGTAATTTCATTCTCGAGTTGGCCCGCTCTGTGCTTATCCCCTTTCACTGATCTGTTTTGTTACCGAAATCACGTGAAAAGAGCACTAATTTCGGGCGTGCCCCGGGGAGAATATCTATGAGTGGTCAAGCATTGTCGGCATGGAACGAAAGTGTGCGCGCGGCCTGCGGTCGTTTCGAAACGCGCTATGACCACTGCCAGAGCCTTTTCATTGGAGAAATTAAACAAACGCAGGTGGGCAGCACAGCTGTCGCCCACATTCGTAGCAATGCCAATGTGATTGCCAAGGCAAGTCGCTCAAGTCCACGCGACTCATTGGCCCGGTGTTTCCTTGTGTTACAGCAGCAGGGCTCGATGGCTATCGAGCTGGGTGATCGGGTCGTTGACCTGCGGGCAGGTGATCTCGCTTTGCTCGATTTCACCGACGCGGTGAAAATGACCCCCAAGGGGTTGTTCTCCCATGTGTCGATCCCTTTGCCGCTTGAGTTGTTCAAAGGCCTGGACCGTAGCCGTTTCGGCAAGCTGTCGACCACGGGTGTCTGTGGCCAACTGCTTGGCACGCTGGTGCGTCAGGTCGCTGGCGGCGAGCTGGCTCAGTGGTCTTGCCCGCAGGATGGTGATGGTGTGCAAAGGGCGTTGGTTGCCTTGCTTGAGTCGGTGCTGGAGTACCGGGCGAGCGACCATTCGCCGGGTTGGCAGTTGCATGAAGTGCAATCCGTCATCCAGCAAAGGCTTGACTCTCCGCGATTGTCACCCGCGTTGCTGTCCGAGGAGCTGGGCATTTCCAGCCGCCAGCTGTACAGGCTGTTCGAGGCGAGTGGCGATAGTGTCTGCCGTTACATCCTGCGTGAGAGGCTGTTGAAGGCTGCGCAGGATCTTCGTGATCCCGTTTGCGCACATCGCTCAATTACCGATATCGGCAGCTATTGGGGGTTTGCCGACTCGGCGCATTTTTCCAAGACGTTCAAGAAACAAATGGGCCTCACACCGAGTATCTACAGAAGTAGGGGGCACTGATCCTGACACCCACCGGTTGAGTGACGGCTTGGCAGCCTGCATTTGCAAGACTGCCCAGTCCGCGCTGTCGCGAACAGCGTCGCTATTGAAGCTTTTTAGTAGCGGATGATCACGGATTTCAGTTCGGTGTAATCGTCGATAAATGCACTGCCGAATTCGCGACCGACCCCCGAAGCCTTGATCCCGCCAAATGGCACGCTGGGGTCAACGAACGTGTGCATGTTGACCCACACCGTGCCCGCTTCGATTCGCGGGATCAGGCGCAATGCCTTGGACAGGTCGTTGGTCCAGATGCTGGCGGTAAGGCCGAACGGACTGTCGTTCATCAGCGTGAGCAATTCTTCTTCATCGTCGAACGCGAGCACGCACACCACCGGGCCGAAGGTTTCCTCGTGCAGCAGTGGATCGTCCTTGCCGGTGGCCACGATCAGCGTCGGTTCCACGTAGTAACCGGCACGGTCCACGGCACGCCCACCGCACACCACTTGGTTGCCCTGCAGGGCGCGGTCGAAAAAACCGAGGATTTTGTCGAAGTGCGGCTTGTTCGACAGCGGTCCGAACTGGGCGTGCTCATCCAGGGGCGAACCGATGACCATCTGCGACAACATCGCCGCCATCTTCTGTGTCACTGGCTCGACAAGGGAGCGGTGCACGTACAGGCGCTCGGGCGACGCGCACACTTGGCCCTGGTGCACATAGGCCGCCTGCACGAAGCGCGCCACGGCGTCGTCCACATTCGCGTCGGCCAGCAGCGCGGCGGCATTCTTGCCGCCCAGTTCCAGGGTGACCCGGGTCAGGTCGGCGGCCATCGCGGCCTTGCCCACGGCAATGCCGGTGGGCACCGAACCGGTGAACGAGACCTTGCGCACGCCAGGGTGTTCGATCAACTGCTGGCCAATCTGGCCGCGGCCGTTGACCACGTTGATCACGCCAGCCGGAATCCCGGCCTCGATCGCCAGTTCAGCCAGACGCAGCAGGGACAACGGTGTGTATTCGCTGGGTTTGAGCACTACGGTGCAGCCGGTGGTCAGCGCGGCGCCCAGCTTCCATACACCGATCATCAGCGAGAAGTTCCACGGCACGATGGCCGCCACCACACCCACTGGCTCACGCAGGGTGTAGGCGCTGTACTGCTCGCCGTCCATCGAGGGAAACGAAGGGGTCATGGTCTGGCCGCCGATCTTGGTCGCCCAGCCGGCGAAATAACGCAGGAACACTGCGCTTTGGCCTACTTCGATATGGCGCGACAGATTGATCGACTTGCCGGAACTCACGGTTTCCAATTGCGCCAGCTCTTCGCCGTTGGCCTCGATCAGATCGGCCAGGCGATTGAGCAACACGCCGCGCTGGTAGGGCGTGACCTGAGCCCAGGCGCCCTTGAAGGCGGCGGCGGCGCTGTCGACGGCCAGGTTTACATCCTCGGCCTGAGCCTCACGCAGGTGCGCGACGGTCTCGCCGGTACCGGGGTCGACCAGGCCGATGCGCTGGGCAGACGCGCTGGTGTGCACGGCGCCATCGATGAAGTTGGAATGATCGCGTCCCAGGAAGGCAAGGACTGAGGGCAGTAAGGCAATGTGCATGGCGGCGCTCCAATGAAAGGATCGTCGCGCCCATAGGGCGCTCGAAAGACCTCTGCATTAAAAGCTGATGCACGCATGGCTGCTTGTGCGAGCCTGCCAGGGGTTTGGATATGCCGGACAGCCATCCGCCGGCCCTGGCTCAGGGTTCGCCGAGGTTATCGAACACCGTTTCGAGCAAGCGGCTCAAGCGTTGAATCTGTGCTTGCGTCATGCCGGCGAAGCTGCGTTTGAATACGTCACGGGTCGCCACCTGGATGCGTTCGATCGCCGCGCGGCCCTCGGCGGTAATCCGCACCTGGGTGACCCGGCCGTCGTCCGCGCAAGGCGCGGTATCCACCAGGCCGTCTTCCTTCATGCGATAGACCGTCTTGGTGATGGTCGACAGCTTGGCGATCGCGTGGGTGGAAATTTCGGAAATGCTCGACTGGCCGTTCTCCTTGAGGATGAGCAGCACGCGCCAGCGCGGGATATCCAGGCCGATTTTCTTCAGCGCCTTTTCCATGTACTGGCTGTAGCGGCCATGCACCATCGCCAGCCAATAGAACGGAAAGTCTTCCTTGTGAAAGTTTTCGCTGCCGGGGTCGTAGCGGTTTGCGGTTTTTTTTGCAGAAGTCATGGCGTGCTCATGTCAGGGGAGGCGGCTAATCATAGACTTTTCTCGTGATTTCGGTGCGATTATTGAAAGACTGGCGGTGCGCTGAGGGTTGCATGAAGAGTCTGAAATTTGATTGACAATTCACGTAATTTTCGGTGAGTGTGAAAAGGCGGTCGCGGCGTGCGCATCGCCCCTGGAGACTGCCATGAAACTGTTCGAATTGTTGACCTTTACCCTGCGTGTACGAACCGTGCCTCAAGCCTTGCCGCGCCTTGAACAGAGCCTGCGGGAGGCGGGCGAGGGGGTTCATTTGCTGGGCTGCTGGGTGTCGGAAATAGGCGCGCAGAATCGTATCGCGGTCCTGCGCGGGTTCGATGATGGCGGCTGCCGCGAACGCGAGCGCGAACGTTATCTGGCGGCGGCCGATGGGTTCGCGATTGGCGAATTTCTGCTTGATCAGCAAGTGGGCGATTACACCGCCTTCGCTTTTGTCGAGCCTCTACCTGCCGGGGCTCATGGTCCGTTCTATGAGTTGCGCGAATACAATCTGGTACCCAGTGGGCTGGCGCCGACACTGCAGGGTTGGCGCAAGGCCGTGGAGCGACGCACCGGCGCGGAGTACTCCCAGGTGTATGCCGCGTTCTATGCCACCAGCGGGCAGATTCCGCGCTACCTGCACATCTGGCCCTACAGGTCGCTGGAGCAGCGTATTGAGGTGCGCGGCCGCGCTGTGGCCGACGGCGCCTGGCCACCGGAAAATTCCGCACCGCAGCTGCTGCAGATGCACTCCACCGTGTACTTGCCGGCGCCTTTCTCGCCGTTGCGCTAAAGGCACGTGCGGCGCGCTTTCATACCCTTCCGTCATGCGGCTTGGTTTTTCTATCAGGCCTGCTCAGATATTGGCTATTTATTTTCATAAAAAATAGATAATTTTTTATCGTTAGGCTGAAAATTTTTTAGCCAGGAATGACTATTTTATTAATTTAAAACAAAGTGTTATTTGGTTTTTTGTGGGTTTTGTCTATGAAAAAATACGTGATTAGTGTTGTTTTTTGTTGGGGTAAATAAATTGACAATTCACGTGAATAGGGTCAGATTTATCCCGGCGACACCCACAAAAACAAAGGTCACCACCATGCCGACTCCTCCCGCTCGCGCTGCCCGCGCAGCAGCCCTTCACGCCGAAGCCCCGAGCTGATCCGTGGCGAAGGTGGCTTCAAGATCCAACGCAAGGTGGTCAGCCTTATCAACAGTGACGATGCCCTCGCCGGTATCGGCTACATCCTTTAAGGAGCGTCGACATGAGCCAGATCGCATTGGTGACGGGTGCGGGGCAGGGCCTGGGCCAGCATTTCTGCGCCAGCCTGCTGCGGGCCGGGTACTCGGCGGTGATTACCGACCTCGAGCTTGAAGCCGCACAAGCGTGCGCCAAACAGTTGGACCCAGGCGCAGAGCACACGCTTGCGCTGCAATTGGACGCCGGCAGCAAGGCCGATTTCGAAGTGGGCTTGTTCATGCGCTGACTGAAAGCGGCCGCCACAGCGGCCTTTGCGAACTCCATGGAATAACGACCATGACTGAAGAACTGTTGGACGTCGTCGTGCGCAAGCGCGAGCTGCAAGGGGACGGCGTTGTCGTCCTGGACCTGATCCGGCGCGACGGCACGCCGCTGCCGGTGTTCGATGCCGGTGCACACGTGGATATCCATATTGGCCCGGGGCTGGTGCGCCAGTACTCGCTGTGCAGCAACCCCGCCGACCCGAGCCTGTATCGCTTGGGTGTGCTCAAGGACCCTGCCTCACGTGGCGGATCGGTCGGGGTGCACGACACCCTGCTCGAAGGCCGCGAGTTGCTGATCAGCGTGCCACGCAATCTGTTCCCGCTGGCGGTCGAGGCGCGGCGTTCGGTGCTGCTGGGCGGCGGGATCGGCATCACGCCGATGATCTCCATGGCTTATGCGCTGCACGCGGCCGGCAAAACCTTCGAACTGCATTACTGCGGGCGTGAGCGCGGCCGCAGTGCGTTTCTGGCAGAACTGGCCAGCGCTCCGTTTGCCGCGCAGGTGTTCACCCACTTCGATGATGAAGGTGCCGAACAGAAGCTTGACCTGGCCAAGGTGCTGGGCCAGGGCGAGGCCGGGGTACACATGTATACCTGCGGCCCCGCAGGTTTCATGGACTGGGTGATCCAGGGCGCACGCGACCAGGGCTATACCGAGGCGCACATCCACAAGGAATATTTCCAGGTGGAAGTGGACAGCTCTGGCAGCAGCTTTGAAGTGGTTGCCGCACGCAGCGGCAAGACCGTCCAGGTGGCGGAAGGGCAGAGCATTCTCGCCGCACTGGCGCAGGTCGGCATCAAGATCGAGATTTCCTGCGAGCAGGGTGTGTGCGGGACCTGCCTGTGCGATGTGCTCGAGGGCGAGCCGGACCATCGTGACGTGTACCTCACGGACGATGAAAAGGCCGGCAATGAGCAAATTCTAGTGTGCTGTTCACGAGCCAAATCCAAAAAACTCGTGCTGGATATCTAAGGGGAATGACCATGGTAGACGTAGGCAACTTTCGCAATGCAATGGCCATGCTTGGCGGTGCCGTGTCGGTCATCACCACCGATGGCGCGGCAGGCCGGTTCGGGTTTACCGCCTCGGCGGTGTGCAGCGTGACCGATTCACCACCCACGCTGCTGGTGTGCATGAACCGTTCTTCCCATTCCAACGAGCATTTCAAGCGTAACGGCTCGGTGTGCGTGAACACGCTGTGCGGCGATCATCAACAGCTGTCCGGTGCCTTCGCCGACCGTACGCTGACGATGGATGAACGCTTCGCCGTCACAGAGTGGACCACCCTGGAAAGCGGTGCGCCGGTGATGCTCGAAGCGCTGGTGAATTTCGACTGCCGCATCGCGCAGGTCCACGAGGTGGGCTCCCACAGTATTTTTTACTGCGAAATCCAGACCATTCGCCAGAGCGGCGCGGACGAGGGCCTGGTGTATTTCAATCGTGCCTACCACCGGCTGGGCGAAGCATCGAAGGCCTGCTGAGCCTCGCCACTGGTGCTCGGCGTGCCCCGTAGCCAAGCCGAGGCGCGGGCTCTGACCTCGAGGATCAAGACGCTTGGGAGCGTTGAGGTAGGTGGCGCTGATGCTTCTTCAATCGATAGGCGAACTGTGCCCGACTCAACCCCAGCAGTCTCGACGCGGCTGCAAGATTTCCCGCACTCTGTTGCAAGGCTTCGTTGATCAGGCGGGATTCGAGGCCGTCGATGGAAAACCCTTGATCCAGCTGGCCCAGGGTTTCCAGCAACGCCGATGGTTTATCGGGGTGGGGTGGGCGTAGATCGGTGGTCGACAGGCCTCCTTGGTCGTCCAGGCCATAGGGATCCGCTGGCATGGCTTCATTGCGAAACAGATGCACCAGGTCGATGGCCTGACCTTCGTCACTGGCGATCAGGCCGCGCTCGATCAGGTTTTGCAGCTCCCGCACGTTGCCCGCGTAGTCATAGCGCAGCAGTACCTTCAGGGCGCGCATGGTCAGGCCTGCCGGAGTGCGGGCATATTCCCGGCAGAAGCGCGTGAGGAACGCGTTGATCAGCAGTGGGATGTCATCGCGGCGTTCGCGTAGCGGGGGCAGGGCGATGGGGTAGACATTGAGACGGTAGAAAAGGTCTTCGCGAAACGAACCGTCCGCCACGGCCTTGCGCAGATCAATATTGGTTGCCGCCACCACCCGCACATCGACTTTGATCCCGCGCACGCCGCCGACCCGTTCGATTTCCCGCTCCTGCAAGGCGCGTAGCAGCTTGCTTTGTCCGGCCAGGCTGAGGCAGGTGATTTCATCGAGAAACAGCGTCCCGCCCTGAGCCCGCTCAAACCGTCCGGGGCGCGATTGAGTTGCGCCAGTATAGGCACCGCGCTCGACGCCAAAGAGTTCGGCTTCGATCAGGTTATCCGGGATTGCCGCGCAATTGAGTGCGATAAAGGGGCGGTCGTGGCGGCCGCTGAGTTGGTGCAGCTGGCGCGCGAACATTTCCTTGCCGACCCCGGACTCACCACTGATCAGCACGGTGGCGGAGGTCAGCGCGACCCGTTGCAAGGCCTGAGTCGCGGCATTGAAGGCTGCGCTGGCACCAATCAATGGTTGCTGCTGGCCGCCCTGGGCGCCGCAGCTCACTGGGCTGTCGGGCAAGGGCGCGGCGGCGGGGCGGGTGACGGTTTGGGAGACGTTCAGATAACTCAGGTCTTGCTCAACGTCGCCCCATTGTGCGCACGTCTTGCCTATCACCCGGCAACACCTGTGGCCCATGCCCCGGCATTCCACCTCACGGAAGATCACCATCTGCCCGAACAGACCGCTGACAAAACCCATGGCATAACCGGTCTCGGTCCAGCATACCGGGTCCTGGCCGGTGCCATAGGTGGCGACGTGTTCATCGGCCTCGCAGGAGTGGTGCCAGAGAAACTCGCCCTCATAGAAACCTGAGTCGGCGTCGAATTTAAAGTGCAAGGGTTCGACTTTGGTCATGCCTTCCAGGGTATGCAGGTGCGTCCCGGCGCGAAACACGGCGGCGGCATCGGCCTGCGGCCAGCGTTCGCGTATCAGTCGGGCATCCCGCGCGCCGCACGCGTAACCCGCACGGGTAAACAGTCCACGGGCCTGCTCCAACCCCAGGCGTTCAATGATCTCCGCAC
Organism: Pseudomonas sp. GQ91; assembly: GCF_059758795.1. Taxonomy (NCBI): domain Bacteria; kingdom Pseudomonadati; phylum Pseudomonadota; class Gammaproteobacteria; order Pseudomonadales; family Pseudomonadaceae; genus Pseudomonas; species Pseudomonas sp. GQ91. The sequence continues at coordinate 105,085 of NZ_JCAXED010000004.1, read as the reverse complement.
GCAGGGCACCGAAGGAAGCGCTATGCAATAACACCATGCGTTGGTCGTTGAGCCAGATACGCCCGTCTTCGGGAGAAAAGAACAGGCAGTCGGTCAGCTCTGCCGATGTCGGCGAACTGCTGTCGCTGAGCTGACGGCTGTCACCGCGCGGATGGAATGGCTCGCAGGTAACCGAGCGCTCAGACGGAAAGCTGTGGGGATTAGTCATTGTTATGCCCCTGGAAAGCGAATGAACGTTATGAGCAACTGTGCAGATAGTTATTAAACATAACCTTATCAATTGAACAAGTGCCCGCTGTGGGGTTTCTGCCATCGAGGCGCGCACTGTCTGCGACCTTGTGCCGGCAGGCCACGGGTTAGAGCCTTTGGCATTTTATCTGTGGGCCACTCCCGACAATCGGCACAGCCTTTGCTCAAGCCTGGGTGCGGCGTTTGCGCCGGCCCATGTGCCGTGCAAGCGATGACAATTACAAGAACCGGGAGTGCGCAATGTCAGTGTCTGAAACTATCCCTCTATTGCCACGGGCGCTTGAGTCCGAATGCATCTTCAATGGTGACTGGGTACCTGCCTCGGGTTCCGTGATACCGGTGATCGAACCTGCCACTGGCGAGCGCTTGATGCGTTGCGCGATGGCCGATGTAGTCGATATGGCCACGGCCTGCCGCAGTGCGGCGTTGGCCCAGCCAGCGTGGGCCGCGCTTGGCCCTCGAGAGCGAGCCGAGGTGTTTCGCCGGGCCGCGGGATGGGCCCAGCAGTCGTTTGCCGAACTGGCGTTGTACGTCGCCCGGGAAACGGGAGCCGCGCTGTTCAAGGGCGAGCATGAAGTCCGCGAAGCGATCGTCCTGTTGCATCAGGCCGCCGGCCTGCTTTCGCAAGCCCACGGGGTGGTGCTGCCGAGCGCAGCGGGGCGCTTGTCCTATGCACGGCGTCAGCCCCACGGGGTGGTGGGGGTGATCTCGCCGTTTAATTTCCCCTTGGTGTTGTCGCTGCGCTCGGTGGCGCCGGCCTTGGCCACGGGCAATGCCGTGGTGCTCAAGCCCGACCCGCAGACCCCCGTCAGCGGCGGCTTCATCATCGCCCGGCTGTTCGAGGCGGCGGGTCTGCCCAAGGGGCTGCTGCAGGTATTGCCTGGCCCGGCCCCTGTCGGCGAGGCGCTGTGTCGCGATCCGAATGTGCGGATGATCGCCTTTACCGGTTCCACGGGGGCCGGGCGCAAGGTGGCGGAGGTAGCCGGACGGCATCTGAAAAAAGTCGCGCTTGAACTGGGTGGGAAAAACCCGCTGATCATTCTCGAGGATGCCGACCTGGACCTGGCCGCGAGCAATGCGGCTTGGGGCGCCTGGCTGCACCAGGGACAGATCTGCATGGCGACCGGGTTGATTCTCGCCCACGAGTCCATCGTCGCCAGCCTGACCCGCAAGCTGGTGGACAAGGCCCGGGCCCTGACCGTGGGCAATGCCGCCCGTGGTGAAGCGGTGCTTGGTCCGTTGATTAACCAACGGCAATTGCAGCGAGTGCATGACATTGTCAACGACAGCGTGCAGGCCGGTGCACGTCTGGAAGCGGGCGGCGAATTTGACCGACTGTTCTATCAACCAACCGTGCTCAGCGGTGTACGCCCGGGGATGCGCGCCTTTGAGGACGAAATCTTCGGGCCGGTCGCGACGGTGGTGAGTTTTTCCAGTGACGAGGAGGCCGTCGAACTGGCCAATCGTACTGAATACGGGCTCTCGGCAGCGATCATCTCGCCGTCGGTGGGGCGCGCCATGGCGATTGGCGAGCGGTTGGATTGCGGCCTGCTGCACATCAACGACCAGACCGTGGCCGACGAATGCGTCAACCCGTTCGGCGGGCGCGGCGCGTCGGGCAATGGTGGCAGTGTGGGCGGTCCGGCCGACTGGGACGAGTACAGCCAGTGGCAATGGGTCACCGTGAAAAATACGCCGCCGGCTTACCCCTTCTGAGCCGGGGCTCATTGGATTGCTATGCGCGTGCCTATACAACAATAAGAGGGCTTGAACATGAACCTGCAGAATAAAACCCTGATCGTCACCGGCGTCGCATCCGGCATCGGCGCCGAATTGGCGCGTCTGGCACGTTTCCAGGGGGCCACGGTGATCGGTGTCGATCGTCATGAGCCGCAGTTGACCCTGGATGGTTTCTTCCAGGCCGACCTCGGCGACCCTGCCAGTATCGATGCCTTGGTGGCGTGTTTGCCGGCGCGAGTCGATGCCCTGTGCAACGTCGCTGGCGTGCCCGGTACTGCATCGGTACAGGCCGTGGCCGACGTCAACTATCTGGGGTTGCGCCATCTCACGCACAGGCTGCTGCCGCGTATGCCGGCGGGCGGCAGTGTCGTGAATGTCGCCTCGATCCTTGGCGCGCAATGGCCACAACGCCTGGAACTGCACAAGGCGCTGGCAGCCACCGAAAGCTATGCGGCAGGTCGCCAGTGGCTGGCGTCCAATCCAGTGGAACAGGCCAGTTGTTATCAGTACTTCAAGGAAGCGCTGATCGTCTGGAGCTTTCAGCAAGCATGCCGCTGGTTTCGTGATCACGCGGTGCGTATCAACTGCGTGGCGCCAGGTCCGGTGTTCACGCCGATCCTCGGGGACTTTGTCAACATGCTCGGGCCAGAACGGGTGGCCCAGGACAGTCTGCGTATGACGCGTCCCGCGCTGGCTGATGAGGTGGCGGCGGTGATCGCCTTCCTTTGCTCGGACGCCGCGCGCTGGATCAACGGGGTCAATCTGCCGGTGGACGGAGGCTTGGCGGCCACCTACGTGTAGCGGTTGCCCCTGCGGCAAACCCCGGTGTCGGCGCCAACGCGCCGGGGATCTTGAACAACAATAAAAAATACAGGACTTACAAGATGCTCAAGCCAATCTTGCGGGTGGCTGCGGCCACTGTTTTTGTCGCACTGTCGTCTATCGCGCACGCTTATGACCTGCCCGGGATGAACCTGGGCACCACCAGTTTCTATGATGGCTCCCCGGCTCCAGCGGGGCCCGGCTGGTATCTGGAGCAATACCTGACGTACTCCCGGGCCAGCCGTTTCAATGATGCCAATGGCAACAAACTGCCCTTGCCCCGGCAGGATCTGGAGGTCATCGCGCCGACCACGCAAATTATTTATGTCGGCCAGCCCTGGGCGAATGGCGCGATGCCCGGCTTTACCCTGATCAATACATCGCTGGCCCAGGTCGATGTCGATGATGGTTTGAACAATGCGGCACTCAGTTCCCGTTCGGGATTGGGCGACCTGGTGCTTGGCGCTTTTCTGCAACTGCCGACCCTGACCCGGGCCGACGGCAGCCCACTGCTGACTCAACGTATCGAGGCTGATGTAGCGATACCGCTAGGCGCCTATGATCGCCAGCGTTCGATCAACCCGGGCAGTCACTTCTGGTCGTTCAACCCCTATTACGCAGCGACTTACTGGTTCAGCCCCAAATGGTCGGCGAGTGGGCGTTTCATGTATCTGTGGAACGGCAAGAACGATGATCCGCAAGCGGCCTTTGGTGATGTCTCCGATACCCAGGCCGGCCAGGCCTTGCATGCCAACCTGACCCTGCAATACGCGCTCACTGAGCAATTGAGCGTGGGGTTGAATGGCTACTGGTTGAGGCAGATTACCGACACCGAGGTTGAGGGGCACGCCGTCAGCGGCCGCCGGGAAAAGGTCTGGGCGATTGGGCCGGGACTGATTTACACCTTCAGCCGGGAAAACCTCCTGACGCTGAACACCTACTTCGAACAACAGGCCGAGAATCGCTCCGAGGGCAGTAAACTGGTGCTCAATTGGCTTCACAAATTCTAGGCTGGCGTGCCTGGCTGGGTAAGCTGCGGCGCTTGCTCAGCGAGCCAAGGCAATCACCTTGAATCCGCCGGGCAGTCTCGAGATTTATTAATTTCGAAATGCGATTAAGTATGTTGCTTTTCTTTATAAAGCGATGCGGCTATTTAAAGTTGATTTCCTTGCGGTCGTAAAAATAGGGGCTATCGTCTCCTGCAAGAGCCACATGTTTCCCTGCCGGGTTTCATTCTTCGACGGTGACGGGTTCAAGTATCGTCGAGGGCGCTCATTGCTTTCGACCTGCCTCCAGGCCCCTTCAACGCAGTCTTCACGGGCGCCGACGAGACGGCCTGGCAGGCCCGGGTCAAGGACATAGGGGGCGGCCCGGCCGAACTCTATGAGGTGCGGTAAAAGTGTTGCGCGTAGGGCCTGGCAGTACACTGGGCGAAGTTGGCTGAGACGCTGCCATGGACCGGTTGGATAAACTATTAAGGAAGAACGGCAATGACTAACTTCGCTATTTCCGAAAGTGCAAGCAAACACCTTCTGCAACTCCAATCCTTACTCCTCGGCGAACAATCACGGGCGTCTGGGCCCGTGTTGGCGAGGGACGGCTGGGGCGAGCAGGATATTTGCGCTGAAGTGGCCCGACCCGGTTGGACTGAGCAGGATATTTCAGCGCAGATCGTCCTGCCGGGCTGGACCGAGCAAGACGTCAGCAACTGAGTCACTGGCCGAGGGACCCGGTCGACGCACCCGTTGACTGGGCCGCTCCATCCTATGTCCGGCGTGCGTGCAAGCGGTGATTGAGTACGAACGCCGGCACTCTTTCCCCCAGGGGAGCCAGTGCGCTCATGTCGACCCAAGCATTCATGGACAGGTCCTCCCTGCAGGTCCTGGAACCCGGCCAGGTCCGTCATGGAGCCGTTCCGGTACGCCCGTTCATCTGTCGGGGGTGGCTGAGCGATCCGGCGGCGCTGGGCCCGGCTCATCCCGGCTGGACTGGGCACAACGTTGAAGTCTGTCGTTTACCGGCCGACTCAAGCGATGTCGCGGTGGCCTCGTTCAGGCTTCGCGAGATGGGCGCGACCACGACCATGCCTGTGACTGATGTGTTCCAGTTGCAGTCAGCGCAAGCGGCATCGAGCACCGCGGGGCCGGAAAATATCTACGTTTTCGGCGGTCAGACACCCCCGGCGTTCCTCGACGAGGCTTTCTGGCCTGGCGGCTATGACTACTGCGGTTCGTCCAACTACATCGCCTCGGCCGGTATCCGCGCCCGCCTGCACTACGACTTGTGGCAGGCGTTCTTGCTGCAAGTCCACGGACAGAAGCGGGTCAGACTCTATCCTCCCTCGGACTACAGTTTTCTTTATCCGATCCATCACCTGGAAAGTGGGTTTTCGAGACGATCGCGGGTGGATGTGCGCGCCCCGGACTATCAGCGCTTTCCATTGGCCCGTCGCCTGTCTTCTGGCATTGAAATCGTCTTGCAGCCCGGCGACATGCTCTACCTGCCGTGCCGGTGGTGGCACGAAGTCGAAGCACTGTCGTTTTCGATTGGTTTCAACCGCCGTTTCAAGGTCGGCCCGCTTGAGTATTTTTCCCAGGCGGCGGCCCAAGGCTGGGAGTGCCTGAGAGGCCGCTACTGGTATCGAACGGCCGCCGACCTGCCAGGGCGTACGGTGACCGAACTGCTGCGCAACGGGGTCGAAGCGCTGCGCAGCAGGGCGCAACCATGATTAATCCCCCAGGCATCAACTTACTGACGCACCTGCTGCCGCATCTGGCCTGCGAGGCCCAACTGCCCATCGTCGAGGCTGATCGCGAGACGATGTCCCAGGCTGTATGGCGGCTGCATGAAGCGAACCGTGAAGGGCGCAGCGTCTCCAATCGTGGCGCGGGCTGGCAGGCCGAAATTGTCGACAGGACACCCTTCGTGCCGGTGATATCCGCGATCGAGCAGGTGGCGAGGGGGCTGCTCGGCAGCTATGGGTTAACGTTTCAGGAACTGGTGTTCACCACGATGTGGGCCAACATCAACTTTCATCGCGATTTCAATGTCACTCACCGTCATGGCGGGCATCTCAGTGGTGTGTATTTCCTGGAGGTGGCGGACGGATGTGGCGATCTCGTCCTCGGTTCGACAGCGGCGTTCTACATCAGCAATCCGTTGGTGAAGAAGGCGCGCGATGCCGAAGGAAATAACTTCCTCGGTCACTCGATAAAGCCCCGTCGTGGCCAGATGGTGCTCTTTTCTTCCGAGACCAACCATCACGTGGATTGCAACCTGAGCGAACGCCCACGCCTGAGTATTGCCTGGAATATGCGGGTTGACGATGGCGCTGACGGACTTGCTGCCAGAACATAAGGAGGCTGTATGACGAATCATGCCTTGTGGTCCACCCCGTCGGTCGACTGGGTGATCAAGATCTCCCGCTATTGCAATTTACGTTGCCACTATTGCTATGAATTCGAACATCTGGGCGAAAAGGCCAGAATGTCGCTGGCCGACATCGAAAAGATGTTTCGTCATATCGCCTTGCACTATCGGGACTCAGGCAAGCTGATGAACTTCGTCTGGCACGGTGGCGAGCCGTTGTTGATAGAGGCCGATTACTACAGGCAGATTGCGCGTCTGCAACAGCAAATCTTTGTCTGCGCCGGGATTGAATATCGTAATAGCTTGCAAACCAACCTCACCACGTTGACGCAGACAACCCTGGGACTGATCAACGGCTTCTTTCACGGCATGAGCGTATCCATCGATTTTTTCGGCGATCACCGCGTGAGTCGCGCTGGCCGTCCGATAGAGGATCTGGTCAAGCGCAATATGGCGCGGCTGAAGCAGGAAGGTATCCGCTTCGGCTGCATCTCGGTACTGTCGCGCTCGAACGTGGAGCATGTCGAAGATATTTATCGCTACGTCGCGGAACACGGCTACAGCCTGCGGTTGCTGCCAATCTATCGCAAGGCGTTTTCCGGGCAGCAAGACCAACTCGCGTTGTCTGCCGAGGAGATTGTCGCGGCCTTCACGCGGGTGGCCGATCTGTGGCTGAACTCTGATCGCGTGTTGCGCGTACGGCCGCTGGAAGATTACCTGACGCATGTCGTGCGCAAGCTCACCCTGGGCACGCAGGGACATGCCGTCTACGACAAGCGTATGGATGAAGTGGTCTATATCGTGGGTACGGACGGGTCGTTGTATTCGATTGCCGATGCCTATTTCGAGCCGCTTTGCCACGGCAACCTGTTCACCACTTCACTTCAGGAGATGCAGTCGGGAGCGGTGTATGCCCGCGTCGTGGCGCAAGCCCGGGAGCGTATGCACAAGACCTGTCAGCGCTGCGAATTCCATGGACCGTGTTCGGGCTTCATCATGGGCGAAGCCACTGAAGAAGAACGCTATGTCGATGCTGATGAGCAGTTGCGTTGCGGCATCGCCCGGCCCATGCATGAGTATCTGGAGCGGCGGCTGTTGGCATCGGGCGTCTTCAGCGCACCTGTACAGGCCGCGGCCCATGTCCGATAGCCGGGAGCAACGGGTGGACGCTGCGGTGCAGCGGTATTTTCCACCTCCCACGCAGCGGCCCGGCGGCGCTAACCAGGTTCATTGGGATCCCGACGGCGAGCACTATGTTCGGCTGGTGGTGACTGACAGCGGCTGTGCCCTGGAGCGTTACGCTATTGGGCGCGCTGCCAGGGAGACCTGGGTTGCGGCGCGGCAATTGCGCGATGCCGAAGGTGTACCGCTGGCCGTGGAGAGTGTGCAAGTCCAGTTCGAGCATGAACGAGTGCTGCTGTTCACTGACGCGCAACGGCTGTGGCGCTCGGCTTGCAATGGACGCTATTGGCTGTTCGACAGGCCAACGCAACGGCTGGTGCGCGTGGCCCGGGATCAGCCGGAAAGGATGATCGCATTCGCAAAAATGTCACCTCGAGGGCAGCGGGTCGCCTATGTCCGCGATCACGATATCTATTGCGAAGAGCCGGGCGTCACTCCCGCCTGGCGCTTGACGTGGGACGGCGATGGCAACCGGTGGAACGGCGAGTTTGACTGGGGTCACGAAGAAGGCTTCGGCTGCCGTGATGGCTTTCGTTGGGCGCCGGACGGCCGGCACATTGCGTTCTGGCAGTTCGATAGTGCCGATGTGCCTCGGTACGAGATAGCCAAGCGAGCCGGTGAAGCACCACCCGGCAAGTTCGCATTGGCCTATTCGCGTCCGGCGGATCCTGTCTCCCGGTGGCGAATCGGTGTGGTGGAGGTCGATACCGGGGCGATACGCTGGATGCCGCGACTCGCGCATCCGTATTATCTGCCACGGATGCAGTGGCTGGATAACGAGACGCTGCTGATCCAGGCCCTGGATCGAACGCAGCAGGATTACCGACTGCTGAGGTGGCGGTTGCCCGTCGAGCGGCTCGAGTGCATTTATCACGAGTACGATCCGGCCTGGATCGACATGATTGCCTACGACATGGTGACGGACAAATGGGCCGCCGACGAACTGCCCGTGAACCCCGACGGGACGGCGGTGTATCGGCTTTCCGATCAGGACGGGTGGCGACGCATCTATCGCGTGTGCCTGTCGGACGGCAGCGCTGAAGCTGTTTCTCCGGTCGGCTTTGATGTGGCAAGACTCTACGGTATCGGCGGCGAATGCCGTCTGCTGTACTTTTGCGCGTCTCCCCATGCCGCCGGCCAGCGTTACCTGTATGCGCTGGACCTCGCGCAGGCGCATGCGCTGCGACGGATCACCCCGCAGCGATGTGTCGGGGTCAATCACTATGAGATCGGGCCCGGCGGGCGCTTCGCCGTCCACCGGTTTTCCTCCCCGGACAGTGGTGCCTGTACCGCGTTGATTGGTTTGCCGTCCCATGCGGCGCTCAGCCCTCCGGTGCGCGGGGCGGGTGTCGATGCTCAACCCCTGGGCGCACGTGTTCTGGCGGCGCAATTAGGGGGCAGGGAAGGGGTGTATCGCGATGTCAGGTGCCTGCTTCCCCCGGGGTTTGAGGCTGGATACGCGTATCCACTGGTATTTCTGGTCTACGGCTACCCCATGACGCAGCAAGTGAGCGATGGCTATCCTTCACGCTGGAGTCGTTTTCTTGCCGATCTCGGTTACCTCGTGGTGGTCTCCGATCCCCTCGGTACACCCTGTTTGAAGGGACGCAGCTGGCGCAAAGGGATAAAGCACCGCCTGGGCGTGGACAATTGTGCCGATCAGGCTGATATCTGCCGTCGCGTAGCGACGTGGCCACAGGTTGATCCAGAGCGGATAGCGGTATTCGGCTGGAGTGAGGGCGGCACGATGGTGTTGAATCTGCTGGCGGCCAATCCCGGCCTGTTCCGCGCCGGGATTGCCGTGGCGCCGATGGCCAACCCGCTGCTGCACTACGGCATTTACCAGGAGCGCTATCGTGGGCTGTTGAGTACCCATGCCTCGGCCTACCAGGCAGGCAGTCCGCAATTTTCCCCCACCCTGGCGCAAGACACGCTGTTGATCCTGCATGGCGACGCGGATGATCACGTTCACCTGCAACATTCGACTGACTATTGGCAACGCTTCAACGACTCACACGCCTTGCCTGAACTGAAGATTTACCAGGGCAGCAGTCACGCCATGAGCGAAGGCGCGGTAGGGCTGGCACGGGTGGCTGGCGACCTGGGACGCTTTCTGGAACAGCAGGTGAGAGGGGGCAAGGGCCGGGTCGTGGCGGCAGATCTAAAGGCGTACCTCACCCACGTTGCGGTCACTGATGATCACGGTGCCATAGCGGCTGGACAGCGCTTGTAGCTCTGCGAGGGTCTTTGCCGCGACGTCGCCCGCGGCCAATACCGGACGTCCATGCTGGCTGCGTGGCAGGCCGAATCCTAGATCGATGGGGTGTAGCCGCACGCCGGCCAGGGCGCCTTTGCGGAACGAGACCTGGGCGATAAAACTGCGCCAATACTCTTCGAAATGCGCGAAGCCGGTGGTGCCGTGGCGCGTTTTGGCGTTTTGCAGATCACTGATGCTGGCGTCCGGACCGAGGTTGAACGCCTGGTAGCTGGCTGAAGGTTGCCTGATCACGGTTTCGTTCTGGAACACGAAATTGCCCATGGAATAAAAGATCGGGCGATCTTTGTATATTTCGATGCCGCGGATCGTATGCGGGCCGTGGGCCACGAACACATCGGCGCCCGCGTCGATGCAGCGCCGGGCGAAATCCCGCAGGAACGCGGGCGGCTCATCGGCTGAAGTGCCTCGTTCGTGCCAGTGACAGGAAACGATGACCCAGTCGGCCATGGCCTTGGCTTCGCCAACCCGGCGCGTGTGCCGTCGAGCGTCAGTCTGATCCAGTTCTGTATGGAGGGAAAAGCCCTCGGACAGCTCGAAGGACTGGCCAAACACTTCCAGGCGTTGAGGCGCTTCGGCCGCCGGCGGGCACGGGTCGACGAGGTTTCTGCGCTGCGGTTCAGCGGTATCCAGCCCCAGTTGGTGGCGCAACCGGGCCAGTGCCAGAATCGACGCTTCATCAACCTGGTAGCGCCGCTGGTAAAGCAGCGGATTGATCCCAGGTCGGCCGCAATGGCCGTGGTGTTGCGTCATGGCCTCGCTGCCGGGGGCGAAGCTCGCGCTGCAGGCCAGCAGCGCGACCCGACCGGCAGCGGTCTCCACGTAGGTCGGCTCCGAGGCGTCGAACAGATCGGTGCCAGCGCCGGCATACGCAAATCCGGCACGCTCGAGGTGCTCCAGGGTGCCCAGCAGGCCGGGGATACCGTAGTCCGAGGCATGGTTGTTTGCCACCGACAATAATCCGAAGCCGAGCCATCTCAGGTCGGCGAGAATCTCGGGAGGGCATCCCGTGAAAGTTCCCCCGGCGATACCCGGCCAGTGCTCGAAACGGTGCAGCACCGTTTCGAGGTTGCCCAGCGTCATATCGGCACCCCGCAGCAACTCTCGCAAGGCGAGGTAGGCCGGCTCCCTGAACACGCCAAGACGGCGCGATACCAGCAGATCGCCGGTTGCCATCAGACAAAAATTACCCTGTTCCGCTTCGTATAACATGGCGAATGCTCGCAGTAGGACCGGCAGTGATCAGGTACGCAGGCCGTAGCGCTGCCAGTGTTCGATCCACAGTTGCACGTAAAGGAGCTGGCGCAGGCGACTGGCGCTGCGCTTTTGCAGAGCCAGATCAGCGGAGTGGGTCAAGGTCTGGCGCAAGCGATTGACCTCGCCGATGTTGAACAGCCCGTGGTCGGCCAGCTTGTTCTCGCAGAGGTAATCGTCAAGCAGGGTTCGGCAACTGCTGTTGAGCCATTGCCAGTTAGGACTTTCGAAACCCATTTTCGGATTGTTCATGATGTCGGCACCGACCACCTCGCGTACCACTTGCTTGAACAGGTATTTGTTTTCGCCGTCACGGTATTTGAAACGCGCCGGCAGACGCAGGGCGAAGTCCAGCAGAGCGTTGTCGGTAAATGGGTACAGGGCGCTTGATCGACACCAGTGCGCGGCTTTGTCGACACGCGGGAACATTCGGTCTGCCGCTGAGGGCGCCTGTTCGCCATGGTGGATCAGATTGCTGGCGTGTTGCAGGCGATTGGCGGCCGGCAGCAGACGGTCCAGGCTTCGGTAATGCCCGGCGGGCAGCACGTAGGCGAAGTTCAGCAGGGCGGCGAGTTCAGTGTCTTCGGTGTAACGCAAGGCCGCGCCTCGCCGTGCGCGCTGGATCTGCAACGTATCGGCGTCGATGCCGTGGCCGGCGGGCCAGTCCGGCAGGGCGTTGGGCCCGAAGAGTCGATGCGGGTCGCCGGGGCCGATGAGGGTTGAAGAACCGTCTCCCGAGTACACGCCGGCAACCTGCTCGGACGCCGCCAGCCAACCGAACAAGGTCGGCACCAGTGAGTGCACGCCCATCGGCTCGTCGTAGGCATAGGGCAACTCAGCGGTCAGGCGCAGCACATCCTCACTCTGGCAGAGCAAGGTTGTGTGACGGCAACCGAGCCGCGCGGCAATGGCTTCGGCACGGGCTGTTTCATCCAGCGAGGGCATATTGAAGCCCACGCAGAACGTATTGATCGGCGCGGCGCTTTCACGCTGCAGCAAGGCGGCGATCAGGCTGCTGTCATAACCGCTGGTGAGGAACACACCTGCATCGGGGTAGCGCCGCTGCCGGCGCTGTACCGCTTGCGCGAACAGTTCATGCAGCGACTGCCTGGCCGTCTGTTCGTCAAGGTGCTCGGCGGGCTCGTTGAGGCCATCGGCGAGATGCCAGTAGCTCACCTCTTGGGCGCAGCCCCGCTTGAAATCGATTACCAGGGCATGACCAGGGTTCAGCTTGCGGACATTCTTCACTAGGCTGAAGGGCGTAGGGACCGCATCGTAGGCAAAATAGGCGGCGAGCTGGTCGCGGTCCAACTGGACGTTCAGGCTCGGGTGCCCGGTCAGCGAGCGCAGGTCCGCCGCGAATACCAGCAGTGATCCGACCCAGCTGTAATAAAGCGGTTTGGTGCCCCAGCGGTCTCGGATGAGGTAGCCTTTCTGGCTGCAAAGGTTGAGCGCAGCCAACGCGAATTCGCCGTTCAACTGCGCGAAGTGCTCAACGCCGCCCTCCAGTATGGCAACCAGTCCCGCCTCGGGCGAATCGACTGATGCTTGCGGCTGCCGGCCCGTGTCTTGTTGTTCCAGCCAACCCTCACAGGCAATCACCCAGTGGGTCGCGGTTTGCGCCCTGGCTGCCGGATGCACCCGCGTGGCCGCGAGGCCGCAGGAAACCCCGGGCTGTTGCGTGAACCACAGCTCGGCGGCCTGCGTCACTGCGGGGCGTTCGCCCATCTGTCGCAGGTGCGTCAAGTTCGATTGGCCGCAGAAGTCGAGAAACCCGCAGATTCTTGCGTTCAATGGCTGCTCCGATGAGGTGGCGTTTTAGCTCAAGCCTCTGCAAGCGTAGACCCCGGCGGTGAATTGTGGCCACTGATCCTGGAACAGATAGTTTGAGTGTGCCCATGACGCTCAAGCCTTGCCGAATGCCAGCCGGCAGGATGGGCCTCCATGCGGCTGGCCGGCCTTTCGCGATTAGCCGTTTTCGGCACAATTGTGCTGGTGCCTGGCGTAGCGGAATGAAATTTGCCTTCTCAACTGTCTGTAAGCGTTGTGTGCCCATCAGGACAGGTCGATGAATAACCATAATAAAGTCGTCGAAAGTACGACCGGCATACCGGACATGACTGCAGTGATTCACCGCCATAGCACCAACGATATCGATCAGCACGCACAGAACATGGGTGGCTGGGAGGTACGCTATGACCAACTGACCCCCGGGCGCTTCGAAGGCGAATTGATCGAGTTCCGCGCGGGCTGGATGCAGCTGGTACGGGATCGCTCCAATCAGTCCATGCTCAAGAGTGGCAGCGCCTGGAAAGGGGCGATTACCTTTAGCGTGCCGTTGAGCGCGCAAGGGCCGGTGTTTTGCGCGGGGCATCCGATTCATGAGCAGAGCCTGTTGGTGGCCCATGGTGACCATCTGCCCGATCTGCGTACTCCCGAACACTTGGATTTGTTGGGAATGGCGGTGGAAATCCAGGCCCTGGAGCATGTGCTGGAACGCCAGGGCGCTCGTTTTAGAATTACCGATCTTCCCAAGTGTTACCGTTTGAGGAATTCCTCGGTGCAGGCCGAGCTGACGGCACTGTTCGATGAGTTTGCCACTGCCGATCAGGCACGCGACAGCCTGCTGGGTTATGAAGCGATCCGTCATGGCATCCGCGATGCGGTGATGGTGCATCTATTGGAACTGGTAGCGCCGGACCCGGCGCCGCCCCTCAGTCCGACCGCGCGCAAACGCATGGTCGATCGCGCCAGGGAATACGCGTTGGGGCATCTGGATGAACCGTTGTCGATCCTTGATTTGTGCAATCACATCGGCGCCAGCCGCCGCAAACTCCAATACTGTTTCCAGGAAACCCTGGGCATCAATCCGGTGGCGTACTTGCGCGCCTTGCGCCTCAATGCGGTGCGCCGTGAACTGCGAGACAGCCTTGACGAACACGGCGTGCAAAAGGTGGCGGCGCGTTGGGGGTTTTGGCACCTGAGTCGTTTTGCCAGCGATTACCGTACCCTGTTCGGGGAATCTCCCTCGCAGACATTGCGTCGCCATTAACTGTGCTGAAAACGGATAACCCACCTGCCGGGGCGTTACTAGGATGACCCACACCATTTGGTTGGGAGGGACATCCGATGATTTACAACAACAAAGCCAACGTCAGTCGCGTCACCTTGTTCACCCTGGGCCTGTTCAGCCTGTGTACCGCCGCACAGGCCACTGAAAACGGGGCGCCGACCACCGCTGTGGGCGTTTATGACTTCGGCGCCGGGATGATGCCGCCGGCCACGCCGTTCGGCACACTGGGCCTGCGCACGGCGTTCTATTCGGCCACCGTGCAGAAAGATCGCCACGGGCGTTCCCTGGACAACCACTTCTCCCTGGACGTGCTATCGATCGGCCTGGCCTACATGCGCATGACCGACTACAGCGTGTTGGGCGCCAAATATGGCTTCGGCGCCGTCGTGCCTTTTTTCAAGATGGACGCTTCCCTGGAGGTGCCGACGCCGGGCGGCCCATTGAAGCTGGCGGCTGATCCGTTTCGCCTGGCTGATGTGCAGTTACTCCCGTTGATCCTGCAGTGGAACCTATCGCCCAACCTGTTCATCAACACCCAGTTTCAGATCCAGGCGCCCACCGGTGACTATGACAAGAACCGCCTGATTTCGCCTGGGCTCAACCACTGGACGTTTTCTCCCATCGTCAACGCGACCTACATCAGCGACACCGGCTTCGAGGTGTCGTCGAGTTTCGAGGTGGACGTCAACACGCGCAACCCGGATACCCACTACAAGAGCGGCGTGGAGTACCGCCACGAGTTCGCCGTGGGTCAGCACTTCGGTCCCTGGACCGCTGGCATTGGCGGGTACTACTACCGCCAGATCACCGATGACGATGCGCCGGGCTTGACCCGCGGTAATCGTGCCCGGGTGCTGGCCGTGGGGCCGGCGGTAAGTTACTTCAAGCCGGGGCTGCCGCCTGTCTGGCTGCATCTTTACAAAGAACATGGCGCGCGCAACCGCGCCGAAGGCTACACCGTCGCCTTGCGCGTTTCCCAAAGCTTCTGAGGGCTGGATCATGACGTCTGTGCATTCTGCTTCGACCCTGACGACGCCTGTCGCGCGTCAGGCCACGGGACGCCGTGAAGGACTGGTGCTGATGTTGGGCAGTAGTCTGACCGTTATGGGGGCGGTGATGGTCGCGCCGATCCTGCCCAAACTGGGTGCCGAGTTCGGCCCCCTCACGCCTCGCGCCGATCTGCTGTTGCCATTGGCCGTGACCGGGCCGGCGCTGGCAATTGCTGTGTGCGCGCCGCTGGCCGGCTGGGTCGCCGACCGGGTGGGGCGCAAGATGCTTCTGGTGGTCGCCACCTTGCTTTATGCGCTGCTCGGCGCAGTGCCCGCAGTGCTCGGGGATCTGCTGTCCATCGTTGCTGTACGCCTGTTGTTCGGGGTGACCGAAGCAGCGGTGATGACCTGTTGCGCGGCCCTGATCGCCGATTATTGGCAGGGCGAGGAGCGGCTGCGCTACATCAATCGCCAGGTGGTCACTATCGGTCTGGTCGGTGCCTTGTTCTTCGTCCTGGGCGGCGCTCTGGGGGAGCACTCCTGGCGTTTGCCGTTTCTTCTCTATCTGCTGCCGCTGCTGCTGGTGCCGGTCATGATGAAAGTGCTCTGGGAGCCGGCTCGCAGTCAGTCGTGCGTTGAGCTGGAGGGACCGCGGCGGGTCGCGATCCTGCCGCTGGTGCTGGGTTATTTGCTGATCTTCGGCGGCATGCTGTTGAGCTTTGTGGTGCCGGTGCAGGCACCCATTTTGCTGGTGGGTCTCGGGGTCACGTCCAGCACGCTGATTGGGGTGTCCATCGGCTTGGGGCTGCTGGCCACCCTGGGCGGTTCCCTGGCCTGGCCGCTGCTGCGTCGAAGCCTGGGGAGCGTCGGCACCAATGCGGTGTTGCTGCTGTTGCTAGGGCTGGGATTATGGTTGCTGATGCGCGGGCAGAGCTACAACCAGGTGTTATTGGCGGTGGTGATCCATGGCCTGGGCGCAGGACTGCTGGTGCCGAATGTGATGGCGCCGGTGATGGAAGCCCTGACAGCTCGCACCCGTGGCCGGGGGTTGGGAGGCTTCACCGCGTGCCTGTATCTCGGCCAGTTCGTCAGTCCCCTGGTGGTGGCGGGGCTGGGCGCGTTTGCCGGTGACTTGCATCACACCATCGAGTGGCTGGCCTTTGCCAGCCTTGCCGCCGCGCTGCTTTGGGGGATCACCGCGTTATCGCGACGCAGTTCGAACGCTCCCGAGTCATCTACCCATTCGTCATTGAAATAACCCCGGAGTACCCCTCATGCAAGACATCCAGCAGTTGTTGGACAAGGAAGACGCCACCGGCCTGGCCGCGTGGGTCAGGCGCGGTGATGTGCAGCCCGTGGAACTGGTCGAGGCGGTGATCGAGCGCCTGGAGCGGGTTGAACCGCAACTGAACGCAGTGGCCGAGCGTCTCTATGACGAGGCCCGCGATGCAGCGCTGGATCCGCAGACGCGGGGCGGACTGTTTGCCGGGGTGCCGACCCTGATCAAGGACCTGTTCACGCCGGTGCGGGGCGCCGCAATGACCAATGGTTCGCTGGCGCTGGGCACGGCCCGCGCCGATTTCGAGTCCGAGGTGGTGACGCGCCTGCGTCGCGCCGGTTGCCTGATCGTTGGCACCAGCACGGCACCGGAATTCGGCACCTCCTATTCCACCGAATCGACACGCTTCGGTGCCACCCGCAATCCGTGGAACACCGAGCACAGCGCCGGCGGCTCCAGCGGTGGGGCGGCGGCCCTGGTGGCCGCGCGGGTGGTGCCTTTTGCCCATGGCAATGACGGCGGCGGTTCGTTGCGCGTACCGGCGTCCTGTTGCGGGGTCTTCGGCCTCAAGCCCAGCCGTGGCTTGCTGCCTTCCGGGCCGATGGTGGGCGAGGGCTGGGCGGGCATGGGTACCAGCCATTGCATTACCTTATCGGTACGTGACAGCGCGGCCTTGCTCGACGCCACGGCCGGGATCGATTTGGGCGCTCCCTATGCTGCTCCGCTGCCGGCGCAGCCCTACGTGGCGGCCTTGCACCAAGCGCCGCGGCCTCTGCGGATTGCCTTGGTGGAACAGCTGGGACCCTGGCCGACTTCTGCACAAAGCCTGGATGCAGTACGCCAGGCCGCGAGCCTCTGTGAGTCCCTGGGACATCGGGTAGAGCCTGCACGATTGCCGGTCGTGCTGCCGGAATTCCTCGACCAGGTGTTCACCATTATTGGCGCCAGCACGCGAAATTACCTCGACCTGTTGGGACAATTACGCGGCGCGCGGGTGCAGCCCGAGGAGCTGGAAGCCCGTACGCGGATCATTCTGCGCGCCAAGGGCGGAGTGAGTGGCGCGTGCTATGCGGCAGCGGTGGAGTGGATCCATGCACTGGGCCGACAGTTGGCGCTGTTCATGCGTGATTACGATGTGATCCTCAGCCCGACCCTGACCCGTGAACCGGTACCGATCGGCGAACTGGATCTGCAGGACGACCGCTTGAACCTCGATGAATTGATCGAACGTTTCCACAGCTACTCGCCGTTTACCGCGTTGTTCAATGCCAGCGGGCAGCCGGCGATGTCGGTGCCGCTTCACTGGAGCGCGCGAGGCTTGCCCATGGGCGCGCACTTCGCCGGCCGTTTTGGCGAGGAAAGTACCTTGTTGGCACTCGCTGCGCAGTTGGAAGGCGCCCGGCCATGGCGGGGTCGTCTACCGCTGGTCAATGCCTGTCAGACATCGGGCGCAGGGGGCCCACACAGTCGATAAGTGTCAGTGATCGGCGTTTAAGGTGCACAAAAGATCGTTGGGGGCGTCACTGACAGGTATGACGCGCTCAACGGTCTGCCTCTGACGGCTACGTTGCCCTCAACGGCACGCCACGATCCCTGGCAGTATCGGCCGGAGCTGCTGCGCAAGATTGAGCGCAGCACGGCCCATTCGCGATCAATAGCGAATCATCACCGACTTGAGCTCGGTGTAGTCGTCAATGAACGCCGCGCCAAACTCGCGTCCCACCCCAGACGACTTACTGCCGCCAAACGGCACCGCCGGATCCAGCAGGGTGTGCATGTTCACCCATACCGTTCCGGCCTCGATGGCGGGCACGATGCGCAGGGCCTTGCTCAGATCATTGGTCCAGAGGCTGGCGCTCAAGCCATAGGGCGTATTGTTCATCAACGCCAACAGTTCTTCTTCGCTGTCGTAAGGAAAAAAGGTCGCAATCGGGCCGAATGTTTCCTCGTTGAGCAACGTGTCGTTGACGGTGTTCGCGAGAATGACCGTCGGTTCGACATAGCAGCCCGGGCGGGCGATCAAGTTGCCGCCGTGCACGATCGTGTTGTTTTCGGCGCGGGCCTTGGCGAAAAACTCGTTGAGTTTGAGTTGATGCTGGCGATTGCTGACCGGGCCAAACTCGGTGCGCTCATCCAATGGCGAGCCGATGTTCAGTTTACTCAGGCGTTGCGCCAGTTTGTCCATGACCGTTTCGATCTGTGAGCGATGGAAGAAGAAACGTTCGGCGGCAGCGCAAATTTGTCCGGAATGCAGGAACCCGGCTTCGATGATGCCGTTGACGGCCTTGTCCAGGTCCACATCGCGCAGGAAACCCGCCGAATTCTTGCCGCCCAGTTCCAGGGTGGCGCGGGTCAGCCCGGCCGCCATGGCGCTGCGGCCGACGGCCACCCCGGTCGGCACCGAACCGGTGAATGAAACCTTGTCGGTTCCGGGATGTTCAATCAGCTCTTTGCCAACCAGCCCACCCCCGGTCAATACGTTCAATGCGCCCGCTGGCAGGCCGGCTTCGATGGCCAGTTCGGCGATCCGCAGGATGGTCAGCGGGGTGAATTCACTCGGTTTAATGATGATGCTGCAACCGGTCACCAGGGCCGAGGCGAGTTTCCAGATGGCGATCATCGTTGAAAAATTCCACGGCACGATGCCGACTACCACGCCTACGGGTTCTCGCAGGGTGAAGGCGGTGTAACGTTCGCCGGCGAAGGAGGGCAGTGATGGCGTGATGGTCTGGCCGCTGATCTTGGTTGCCCAGCCGGCGTAATAACGCAGGAAGTGGGCGGCCTGGTCAACTTCGAAGGCACGGGAAATCTGGATGATCTTGCCCGATTGACAGGTTTCGATCTGCGCCAGCTCTTCGCGGTGCTGCTCCAACAGCTCCGCCAGTTTCAGCAACACGTTGCCGCGCGTCGCCGGCGCAGCCTGTGACCATTGCTTGAAACCGCGGTTAGCTGACTCGACTGCCGCATCGATATCGACCGGATCGGCGTCGGCGACTCGGGCTATGACCTGGCCAGTGGCGGGGTTGATCACCTCCAGGGTCTGGTCGGAATGACTCTGGACGTAGCCACCGTCGATGAACAATGCATGGCTTCGACTAAGGAACGCTTCAACTTGAGGTAGCAGTGGAATATCGCTCATGGGTTTTCCTTACCGCGAACAAAGAAAAGCCCAAGGTTAATCAAAGGTTGCGGCAGCAGCTTGACTGTGGCTGCCGATGCCTATGTCTGTGGCTGCCAAAATCGATCGAGGTTTGTGCACGAGGTTTGGCTCATTGCCTCTGAAAAGTGCAATCTTGACTCTGAAAGGTGCATTTTCTAGGTTAATGGCTCGATCCATACTGACCCTGCATCCAGCGCTGTCCTTCATTTCTTGGGCACTACCTGGACATCCAATAATAAGCAGGGCCATCCATGAAAAAGCCAAACCCGCTTCTTGAAGACCTCAAGTCCATTCTGCCGAGCATCGCTGCCAACGCTTTCCAGGCCGAGCAGGATCGCAAGGTCCCCGATGAGAACATCGCGCTGCTCAAAAGCATTGGCATGCACCGTGCTTTTCAACCGAAGGCGTTCGGTGGCATGGAGCTGTCGCTGCCGCAGTTTGCCGACTGCATCGCCTTGCTGGCGGGGGCTTGTGCCAGTACCGCCTGGGCCATGAGCCTGCTCTGCACGCATAGCCATCAATTGGCGTTGTTCTCGGCCGAGCTGCAGCAGGAAGTCTGGGGCGCTGATCCGGATGCCACCGCCAGCAGCAGCATCGCGCCGTTTGGTCGTACGGAGGAGGTCGAAGGTGGCGTCCTGTTCAGCGGTGAAATGGGCTGGAGCAGCGGTTGCGATCACGCCGAGTGGGCGATTGTCGGTTTCCGCCGCAAAAATGCCGAAGGCACCCAGGACTATTGTTTCGCGGTACTGCCGCGTCGCGACTATCAGATCCGCGACGACTGGTTCGCTGCGGGCATGAAAGGCAGCGGCACCAAGACCCTGATCATCGATCGCGTGCGGGTGCCGGAACACCGTATCCAGAAAGCCAAGGACATGATGGAAGGCAAGTCCGCAGGCTTTGGTCTATACCCGGACAGCAAGATTTTCTACTCGCCGTATCGCCCGTACTTCGCCAGCGGCTTTTCCACCGTGAGCCTGGGCGTGGCCGAGCGGATGCTCGAGGTGTTCCGCGAAAAAACCAAAACTCGGGTACGCGCCTACACCGGTGCCGCGGTGGGTGCCGCGACCCCGGCGTTGATGCGCCTGGCGGAGTCGACTCATCAGGTGGCAGCCGCTCGCGCTTTTCTCGAGAAGACCTGGCAGGAACATGCCGAGCACAGCGAACAGCAGCGTTATCCAAGCCGAGAAACCCTGGCGTTTTGGCGCACCAATCAGGCGTATGCCACCAAGATGTGCATCCAGGCCGTGGACCGTTTGTTCGAGGCGGCCGGTGGCAATGCCTGGTTTGAGCACAACGAGATGCAGCGCCTGTTCCGCGACTCGCACATGACCGGCGCCCACGCCTATACCGACTACGACGTCTGTGCGCAGATCCTGGGTCGAGAGCTGATGGGCCTGGAACCCGATCCGAGCATGATCTGAGTCGAACCGTCCCCAAACCCCATAACAACAATCAGGGCTGCTCCCGGAAGCAGTCCGGGAGTCTTGCATGTCTGAGAACAGCGCTTGCCCAGCCACCGAAACGAGCTTCGACCCGAGGGCTTTTCGTCGGGCCCTGGGCAACTTTGCCACTGGGGTCACGGTGGTGACCGCCGCCACTGCCTGTGGGCGCAAGGTCGGTGTCACGGCCAACAGCTTCAATTCGGTATCCCTTGATCCGCCGCTGGTGCTGTGGAGTCTCGACAAACGCTCCAGCAGCCACGACGTATTCGAGCAGGCCAGCCATTTTGCGGTCAACGTGCTGGCAGCGGATCAGATCGATCTCTCCAACAATTTCGCCCGCCCCAGGGAGGATCGCTTCGCCGAGATCGAGTTCGAGTCGGGCGCGGGCGGTTCGCCGGTATTCGCCGATTGTGCGGCGCGGTTTCACTGCGAAAAATACCAGCAGGTGGATGGTGGTGATCATTGGATTATGATCGGCAAGGTGGTGGCCTTCGACGATTTTGGTCGCTCGCCATTGCTCTATCACCAGGGCGCCTATTCCATGGTCCTGCCCCACACCCGCATGACTCGACGCGACGAAAATCAATCGCCGAGCAGCCACTTTCAGGGGCGTCTCAGCCACAACCTGTATTACCTGATGACCCAGGCGGTGCGGGCCTATCAATCCAGCTACCAGCCTCGGCAGTTATCCACCGGCCTGCGCACCAGCGAGGCGCGGATGCTGATGGTGCTGGAAAGCGACGCCGGCCTGTGTACGCATGATTTGTTGCGGGAGGTGGCGATGCCCGTCCGGGAAATCGACGAAGCCGTGGCCAATCTCAAGCGCAAAGGATTGGTCAACGATGATGAGCATCGCGTACGCCTGACCGCGGCCGGTATCGAACAGACTGAAGACTTGTGGGCGATTGCCCGGCAGCAGCAAGACAAGGTCTTTGCCGAGTTCAGCGAAGAGCAGATTGAAACCTTCAAGACTGTGTTGAAGCAACTGATCAGCCAATGCTGATGGCCCATCGGTTGGTTACGGCGCCACAGGGCGCCGTTTTCACCCATGGCAGGCAGAAGCAAGTGCGGTAGCAGTGTCGTGCAAGCAATCGTTGCCCGTTTGCGATCAGATCCCCGTATCTAGACGCGACGAACAAAGGGCGGGCTTATGTTCTTCAATAAACATAGACGGGAACAGGCGTTCATTGAAGCCTTGCAACTGGAACAGCTCACGCTGGAAAAAGCCCAGCTCGTGCAGCGCTTGCAAGACACTGAGCAACTGCTCAAGGATCAGGCCTGCCAATTGGAAAGCTGCGAGCAATCCCTCGAAACACTGCGTCGGCAAGCGGAACAGGCGCGTAGCCGCGAGCATGCGCTTGAAATCGAGGTGAGTCAGCTCGTTCAACGATCTCGCCAGCACCAACAGGAATCGCAGATCTGGGAGTTGTTGCAGTCGACGCTGACCGAAGGCTGCTGGGATATCACCGTGGTCAACGGCAATGTTCAAGACCCTGCCAGTTGTATGCGCTTTTCCAATCAGTTCCGTCTCCTGATGGGGTATGCCTCCCAGGAGTTGCCCGACGGTTGGGAGGCTCAGGTCAGCATCACACATCCGGACGATCTGCCGAAAATCATGGCGATCTTCGACCGGGAAATCCTCGACAGCCACGGCAGTGGCGAATATGTCTTTGAATACCGGATGCGCCACAAGACCGCTGGCTATATATGGTGTCGCGAGCGCGGCCGCGCGGTCCGTGATGAACGAGGCTGTTTGATCCGTGTGATAGGCGCGGTTCGTGACATCAGCGATGAGCGTTCGGCCAAGGCAACTCATCATCAAATGCTTGAACAGAATCAGGCGACCTACGGCCAGATCGCAACGGTGGTTGGGGTCATCAAGGGCATTGCCGACCAGACCAATCTGTTGGCCCTGAACGCGGCCATTGAAGCGGCCAGGGCGGGTGAGGTCGGGCGCGGGTTCTCAGTGGTGGCCGATGAAGTGCGCAAACTGGCGGAAAATACTCGCCAGGCCACGCATCAGATTCAGACGATGTTGCACCAGCACAAGCAATAAACCGGTTCAGGAGCTGCGCAGGGCAGCTCCTGAGTGGTGTCAGAAAGGCACGGCCACCGTGAGCTGGCTGTAGAGGTTGGTGCCATTGCCACCTACCTGGTTACCCCCCGTGGTCGCATCCTTTTTGGGCTGGTAGAGGCCGATCAAGGGACTGATGATCAGGTGGCTGTTGACCGCCCATTCGGCATACACATCCAGTTCGCGAGCATCAAGATTGAGCGCGTCGCTCTTGCGCAGGGTGTTGAAGTCGAAATACAACGCACCGACCGTGAGGTTTTCCAATGGCGTCACCTTGAAGCCGACATGCTGGATACCGGTATTACTATTGAAAGGACCGGCGTAATTGGACGCGACTTCACCTTGAAACCACGTGCCGTAGCCGGTGCTGAGCCCCGTGAACAGCGGGTCCCATTTTTGCGAGTAGCGCGTATAGCGATAGGTCAGCGTGGGAGACCAGGTCACATCAGCGAAGGTGTAGCCAGCTTCGGCATACCAGGCTTTTTCAGGTCCGGCATCCTTGTCCTGCCAGGCGTATTCGAATGCGAAACTGGCGTTCTCGATGCCGGCGTTGCCTTCGCCCCGCAGGCTGTAAGTATCCATATGTTCGCGTTGTTTCTGGAAGTCACTGGCCCACTGGTCGGTGACATCGATGCCGTGTACCCAGGTCAGGCCCAGCGTTCCGGCGGCGGTCGTGTAGTCCAGCGTACCTGCCGCCAGCGCTGTCTCGGCTTGGGCCCGGTTGTCCGACTTGAGCCACACTAGCGAGCCGTGCAAGCCATCCTGCCCACCCAGGCGGAGCATGGCGGTGCGATCAAAGGCGTGTCGCGCCGCGAGGTAGTAGGCACCGCCGCGATTCAGCGCGCCGTCCGCCGGTCCCTTGCCCAGATTGGGGCCATCATCATTAATCAGGAAGCCTCTGCCGATCTTGACCACTTGCCGGCCGACGGAGAAGTCCACGCCGTCCTTGCCAAGCGCCGGGAACAGATCCGCCGAGCGCCACCCCAAGTAAGCGTCTTCGAGCTTAGTCGTACGCTCTGAGCCGTCGGTGTTACCCGCTGCGTCGCCGTCGCCCCAGGTACCGGAACTGACCCAGTTCAGCGCACCGTAGCCGGTGCCGTAACCTGCCAAGCCTTGATCGGCGCTTAATCCATACTTGATGAAGCCCTCGCGCCAGGTTGAACCGCCCTGCGTCCCGTCGTAGTTGTTACGGCTGTTAAACATCCCGTATACCGCAAGAAAGTCAGCATTGAGATGGGTGTCGTCATCGCCATAAAGCTCGTAGGCCTGGACCGAAGAATCCGCGATCAAGAGCGCGATTCCCAGACCAACCGCCTTGGACAGCGAGTGTTTTTTGCGTATTTGCTCCATTTTTATTTTCCCCGCACGTGTTGGACAGCCAATAGTTCGAGCACTCATTAGAGCTATCGTGAAAGGCAGAAGTCTTTCACCTGCGTGCCACGCAATTGTTCCTGTCAGCCAAGCAGTGCTCCTTGGCAGGCAGCAACAAAACCGTCGGCAGACACGGGCAAGACGATCAGGACGCAAGGGGCGCAGAGTAGTGGTGTTCAAGGGCCGTTCCGATCAGGGACTGGCTGGGGCAGGCGTTATCGCCGGTTCCTTGGATGGTTCGCTACTAACCTATAAAAAATCCGCTTTCGAGGATCTGCACCATGTTGATCAATGACAGGCTCACCGAGCATTTGAACCGGGGCTCGGTCGGTTTTCCCACCGCGCTGGCCAGTACCATCGGCCTGATCATGGCGAGCCCGGTGATTCTCACCGCGACCATGGGCTTCGGTATCGGCGGTAGCGCCTTTGCCGTGGCCATGCTGATTGCCGTGGTGATGATGCTGGCCCAGGCGACCACCTTCGCCGAGGCCGCGTCGATCCTGCCCACCACCGGCTCGGTCTACGACTACATCAACTGTGGCATGGGGCGCTTCTTCGCGATTACCGGCACGCTGTCGGCCTATCTGATTGTCCATGTGTTTGCCGGTACCGCCGAAACCATCCTGGCCGGTGTGATGGCCCTGGTGAACTTCGAACACCTCAATACCCTGGCCGAGTCGGCGGGTGGTTCCTGGTTGCTCGGGGTGGGGTTCGTCGTGGTTTTTGGCGTGCTGAATGCGTTCGGTGTCAGCGCCTTTGGACGTGCCGAGATCATCCTCACGTTTGGCATGTGGACCACCTTGATGGTGTTTGGTGTGTTGGGGCTGATCGCCGCGCCAGCAGTGGAGCTGGAAGGCTGGTTCGGTGCCTCCGTGGTGGGCACCGACCTGGTTACCGTGTTGTCGCTGGTGGGCATGGCTATGTTCATGTTCGTCGGGTGCGAATTCGTCACGCCGCTGGCGCCGGATCTGCGCCGCTCGGCCAGCACCATGCCCCGGGCGATGATCCTGGGGTTGCTGAGTGTCGCTACCTGCATGTTCATTTATGGCGCGGCGATGAAGCGCCAGGTAGAAAACGTGCTGCTGGATGCCGCCAGTGGTGTGCATTTGTTGGACACGCCGATGGCGATTCCGCGGTTTGCCGAGCAGGTCATGGGCGACATTGGTCCGATGTGGCTGGGCATCGGCTTTCTGTTCGCCGGTGCGGCAACCATTAATACGCTGATGGCCGGCGTCCCGCGGATTCTGTACGGAATGGCGGTGGACGGTGCATTGCCCAAGGTCTTCACCTACCTGCATCCGCGTTTCAAGACCCCATTGCTGTGCATCCTCGTGGCGATGTTGATCCCGTGCCTGCACGCATTGTGGCTCGGTGGCAATCCCGACAACATCATGCACCTGGTGTTGGCCGCGGTATGCGCGTGGAGTTTTGCCTATCTGCTGGTAACCGTTTCGGTGGTGAGCCTGCGGATTCGTCGTCCGGATCTGCCACGGGCCTATCGCTCGCCGTTTTTCCCGCTACCACAAATCCTCTCCAGTATCGGCATCGTCCTCGGTATGTGGTTCATCACCCCACCAGGCATGAACCCGGCGGACATTTACGTTCCCTTCGCGGTGATGCTGGGCGGCACGGCGGCATATGCCTTGTTCTGGACCCTGGTGGTGCAGAAGGTCAATCCATTCAAGCCGGCTTCGGTAGAAGAAGTCCTGGCCAAGGAGTTTTCCCATGAGCCTGGCACTCCTCACGACGGTTATCTCGACCATGCTGCAAAAACTCTCTGAACTGTTCAGCGCACGCCGTGCACCAGCGGGTTACAGGCCTGGGGTCACGCTGGAGTACCTGCGGCGCAACCTGGGCGTGGCGGGCTTCGCTTTGACGGGGCCGGCCAAGGCGGATTTTTTTCTGGGCGAGAGCGACGTTCAGGTCGACGTCGTGGAATGCACGCAAGCGCAACTGCTGATGCATCTGGTTATGACCGAGTTCTCGTTCAGCGTACCTGCCTCGGAGGAGGGCAGCGCGCGCTTCGATCTGCACCACAGCGGGTCAATTCGACGGACAGGGCTGAGGTGCAGGCAACGGACTGGAGCGCCGGCTTTGTTGCTCAAGCTCCAGGCTCGGCTGCAGGCTGATCAAGCCTTGCACCAGTCGCTGATGGTGCTGGATTTCAAGCGCTTACAGTTCACTTTGAGCGGGCGGGAATGGCATGTCCGGCTTGAGCATATGGGCGGTAGCGAGGTGGTCAACCGAATGCCTGCGTTTCGGCGTTACATCGCCCTGAGCGACATACAGCGCGAAACGCTTTTAAACGTCCTGGCGGGCTTGCAGCGTACCTTGCGCATGCTCTGATTTAAGCTTTGGCATCATTAATGCTTCTCCTGTGGGTCTCATGTACTTGTTGCGCACATATAGATAACATGTTAACTATTGTCCGACAAAAACAAGAAGCCACGATGGAGATGCCATGAGCACCTATCAGTCTGCGCAATATGGATTGGAAACCTGGACTCGGGATTTGCGAGCGGCATGTGGTCATTTCGACACTGAAATGGCCTACAACCGTTCCCTATTCATCGGTGAGGTTTTGAAACTGTCCCGGGGCGGCCTGTCACTGGCAAGCCTGCGCACTAATGCCGGTTTGATCAGGCGCGAGCGGCCCAACGCCGATCACGACAACGACCAGCATTGCTTCCTTGTCAGCCAGCGTAGTGGGTATTGCCAAATCACCCAGAACGGCCAGGTCATTCAGTTGGCGCCGGGCGATATGTTGCTCATGGACTCGACAGGGTCGATAGAGATAAGCCCTTTTGGGCTGATCGAACATGCTTCCCTGTCGCTTTCACGGAACGAGGTCTGCAAGCACGTGGGAAGTCAGTCGAAGACCTTCGGCAAGATTTCCTCCAGCAAGGCCTGTGGGCGGATGCTCCATGTGTTGATGGATCAACTGTGCCGGGACGATTTAAACGGCCAGGATTCCATGGGAGAGGGCGAGGCTCTGCAATCGGCTTTTGTCTCGTTACTGGGGTCTGCTTTCGAAATGAATGAGGTGCCGGATGACGGCCGCGTATGCTGGCAGGGCAATAACCTGCGTAGCTATGTCCAGAAAGTCATCGACGAGTCTCTGACCCAGCCTGGCCTGAGCCCGGTGGGGCTGGCCAGCCGCTTGAACATCTCGGTGCGGCATTTGTATCGGTTGTTTGAAGAACAGGACGACAGTGTCTGCCGCTATATCCAGCGTGCGCGACTCAAGCGCAGTGCGGATGACTTGATCAATCCGTTCCTGAAGAGTGAGTCGATTACGTCGATCGCTTATAAGTGGGGCTTCACTGATTCCGCCCACTTCAGCCGATCGTTCAAGAAGCAGTTTGATTTGTCGCCCAAGGATTATCGTTCTTCTCACCTACAGCCAGCGGTCGGTGCAGTGTAGTTTATTAATCTGTTAATGC
The DNA here is from genome assembly GCF_059758795.1 of Pseudomonas sp. GQ91. Classification (NCBI taxonomy): domain Bacteria; kingdom Pseudomonadati; phylum Pseudomonadota; class Gammaproteobacteria; order Pseudomonadales; family Pseudomonadaceae; genus Pseudomonas; species Pseudomonas sp. GQ91. The sequence continues at coordinate 77,363 of NZ_JCAXED010000004.1, read as the reverse complement.
ATTGACCCTGGCCAAGGTGATGAAGCAGCTGCGTCATTTCACCTCGGGCAAGGTCGATCCACCATCGACCACGATGGTCTGACCGGTGATATAAGCCGCCAGGTCAGATGCCAGGAAAAGCATGGCGCCGGCAATATCTTCTGCGGTGCCGAGGCGTCCCAGTGGCACTCGGCTGGCGATGTCGTCATTGACCTGAGCATCGCCGAGATTGTCCATGGCGGGTGTGGCAATCATCCCAGGCTCGACACCATTCACGCGTACACGGTAGTCGGCCAGCTCCAGCGCGGCGCTGCGAATAAAACCGTTGACCCCGGCCTTCGAGGCCGCATAGTGGCTGAGCCCCGGATAGGCTACCCGCGGACCTGTGACGGATGAGGTGACCAGCACACAGCCACTGCCCTGACGCAGGAACATCGGCAAGGCCGCCTGGGTCAACCAGAACAGGGCCGAGAGGTTGACTGCCAGTGTGCGCTCGAGAATGGAAGGGGTGATTGCGCAGAATGGGGTCAACGGAAAGTAGCCGGCGTTATGCACCAGAATATCCAGTCGTCCCCAGTCTCGTTCCAACCACTGAACCCGTTCGAATACGGCTGGCGCATCAGCCAGATCAATCTCGACGGTTTCGACGTGACACCCGCGCGCCGTCAAGTCTTCGGCAAGCGCCTGGGCTTGCGCCAGGCGCAGGTCAGCGATCATCACGCGTGCACCGCGCACCGCGAATGCCTCGACGATGGCCCGCCCGATACCCTGTGCGCCCCCCGTTACCAGCACTGTTTTCCCGCTGAAATCAAAGTCTTCAGACATGAGCGGTCTCCATGTGGGCGTAGGCCAGTGTGGGCACATCGACGATGCTCGAACCGCCGTCGGCGACTACGGTCGCGCCCGTGATGATCGAGGCGTCGGGGCTGGCAAGGAAGCGACAAACCCTGGCGATTTCTTCGGCGCTGGCGGGCCGACGCAAGGGGACATCGGCGCATACCCGGGCATAGGCTTGCAGCAGCGTGTCGCCATGGAACCTCATCAGCGGCTGCATTTCCTCGTCGGCCATCGGCGTGGTGACCCACCCTGGACACACCGTGTTCACGCGTACACCGCGCGGTCCGTAGTCCCGCGCCAGGGAACGGTTGAGCCCGAGCAGGGCGTGCTTGGCGGTGGTGTAGCCGCAGACCTGCGGCCCGGCCGCCAAGGAAGCAATGGAACCGATCAGCACGATGTTGCCGGCACTTGCGACCAGCAACGGCAGGCAGGCCCGGGCGCTGTAGAACGCGCTGTCCAGATTGCTGCGCAACGACGCCTCCCAGGTCTGCGGACTGGTCTGGGTGGCGCTGCCCATGCCATGGCCACCGGCACAGGCCAGCAGCACATCGAGCCGGCCGTAACGTTCACTGATCTGCGTCACAAAGCCTTCCCAGGTGTCTGGACACGCTGCATCGCCGACCAGAACCAGGCCGCCGGTTTCCCCGGCGACCTGCTCCAGATACTCGCGACGCCGGCCAATCAGTACCAGGTTGGCTCCTTCGGCTGCGTACAGCCGGGCGCAAGCGGCACCGATGCCCGTTCCGGCACCGGTGATGACCACGGTACGTGAATCACGCATCGGGATATTCCGTGTGGTTGAGGACCTCGCAATAGGAGCTGACCGGGAAGTTCGACAGTTCATCGAAGGACGAACCGGCATACCCGAAGATCTTGCCGTCGCTGCGGTGCTGTTGCAGGTCGATCAAGACCAGGCCGAGGGTCGGGATGATCTTTTCGCGCCAGACGAACAAATACAGATGGTCGGCAATCTTGTAGTAATGGCAGCGGTCGGTATCGCACAGACCTTGCTCGACACCTTTGAGACACTGCCAGGCATAGAACTGATCGTTGAGATAAATGTGCTCGTAGACTTCGCTGGGGCTGTAGCGATACAGGTTGCGCAACCCGGTCAGTTCCTGGGTCGGCGCGTGCGGGCATTGGCCTGGCTGCCAGGGGCGATCCAGGCTGCCATGCAGGAAATCCACTTCAACCGACGTCAGCTGTTTACCGGCAAGCGCACGGCTGTAGAGACCTTCCTGAGTTTGTGCCTGGGACGGCATGCGTCCGATCACCGCGGTGAACGAGGATGTCGTGGTATCCAGGACCAGGCTCACCGACCAGGCTTGCGCGGCTTCGCGCTTGATGAAATCCACCAGATACAGGCCGGGGCGCACGGACGTGGCGCGGTAGGCGGCAGATCCGCTGGAATGACCGTCGGCGGCGTTCCAGCTGAGTGTTTCCGTTTCAAAGCGATGCTCGATCTGCCAGCCGTTGGCGAAGTAGAGAGTGAAGGACTTGCCGGTCAGATCGGCAAGGTTGGGCAGGATAAAGGCCTCTGGGGCAAAGCCGTCGGCAAGCGCGCCTACGGTGATCCAGTCAGATGATGTGGTCATTGCATGGCTCCGGTTGATTGAAGTAACCACCTGGATCATGCCGTCGGTGCAGGGGGGCGCCTATCAACCGGATGGTTGAAGCGGCTTAGAGAAACAGTCTGCCAACCAGCTCGGTACGACTGGTCACGCCGGCTTTGCGGAACACGTTGATCAGGTGGGTCTTGATGGTGGGCAGACCGACTTCCAGCTCCAGGGCCAGTTGTTTGTTGCTCGCGCCCTGGCGCAACAGCAACGCGATCTGACGTTCTTTGGGCGTCAGTCCGCTGAGCGTGTCTTCATAAGGCTGCATATTCGCAACGGCCATCTGCAGGAGCGACTGCAAGGCACTGAGCTGGGCCATTTGGTCGCTGGTGAAAGCACCTTGTTCAGCGGTGCGCAGCAATGAGATGGCAGCCTGAGGGCGACCGGCGTGATGCGCAAGTATCTCCACCACGTCGACCACCCCATAGCGTTGCAGGAAGTCTTGATAGCGGCGACTGTCACGCGTTGGCTGGCGGGCCATGGCAAAACCCAGCGGCACCACCGCCAGCCCGCTCGAGAGACAATTGCGCGGCTGCAGGGGATCGAATTGACGGTAGTTGTCCAGATAGTCGCGATGCATCTCACCGCTCATGCAGTGCAGGCGGAAATCGCGGGCTTGCAGTTGTCGATCGACACAATAGAACGCCGCCTGGCTGGCAGGCACGAGTTGTGTGAAAGCCTGCAGGCAACGGCCCGCGACTTCCTGGGCGGGAATGGCGTTCATGGTCAGTAACCCTCGCCAGGGAAAGGCTGCCGGCGGGAGCCGGCAGCGCGGTGGTCAGACGACAGCGAAATAATGCTTCACGAAGCTCTCACTGACAACCTCCCAATGTACAGCTGTGCCCTTGGTCACGAACCAGCTGTCACCGGCCTTGTAGTGCGTACGTTGACCGGTGGACTCGTCAGTCAGGACCACTTCGCCCGTCACCACGGTAGCTTGTTCGGCGAACGGGTAGACCATGCGGAACTTGCCTTTGGTGGTGCCGAAATAAGCACTGCTGACCGCATCGGTGGGGGCACCGAAGGTCATTTTTCCGAAGGCTTTGACTTCGCCTTCGAGGATCTCCGAGCCGAGGTCGGCAACGGTGCCCCAGGCATCGAGTTCGGACAGTTGGATGTCTTTCTTGAGAGTAGTAACGGGCATGGCGGTTCTCCTGTGATTGATACGGTGGGAATCAACGGCGACCGTTGAAGTAACCCGACAGTTGATGCAGGCTTTTACCAGCCGTCAGCAGCAATGGCCGGATGTGATCCTTGCCCAGGATCTGCGCATGCTTGACCGAACTGATCAGGTCATAACGCGACGAACCCTCGCTCATGCCTTCGGCCAGCACCTTGCAGATGATGTGGCTTGGCGTGACGCCAAAACCGGCATAGCCCTGGACGTAAAAGGCGTTGGGGCGGCCGCTGAGCGTGCCGATTTGCGGAAACAGGTTGGCCCCGGTCGCCATCGGACCGCCCCAGGCCAGGTCGATTTTCACGTTTTTCAGGTACGGGAAAATTTTTAGCATCAGGTTGCGGTTCCAGGCCTTGAGGTCCAAGGGGATGTGCTCGACGAAGGGCGTCGCGGCGCCGAAAAGCAGGCGGTTTTCGTTGGTGACGCGGTAGTAGTCGATCACCGGTCGAATATCGCTATAAGCGCCGCGTATCGGGCTGATGCGGTTGATCATTTCGTCCGACAGCGGTTCGGTCATCAACTGGAAGGCATAGGTATTGAGCGTGGTCTTGTGCAGCTCTGGTTCCAGCTTGTTGAGGAAGCTATCGCAGGCCCACAACAACTTGGAGGCTTTCACCGAGCCCCGGCCGGTACGTACGGTGATGCGTTCGCCATAGCTGACTTCCAGGGCCGGGCTGTGTTCGTAGATGCGCACACCGTGTCCGACCAGCGCCTTGGCTTCGCCCAGCAGCAGATTCAGTGAGTGAACATGCCCACCGCCCATGTGCAGCAAGGCACTGGTATAGGCATCGGAGCCAATGATCTGCTTGACCTCGGAACCGGCCATAAAACGGATTTCGTCTTTGTTGTTGATCGACTTGAAGTCCTTCTCCCAGGCGCGCAGGGTTTTTGCCTGGCGGGCATTGAAGCCCATGTAGCCATAGCCGTTGCAGAAGTCAGCGTCGATCGAGTACTTGGCAATTCGATCCTTGATGATGCCGGCGCCCAGCTCACTGATTTCAAAGATCTGGCGCAGGCCGTCGGCACCGACGTGTTTCTTGATCTTTTCCAGGTCGTGGCCGATACCCGCCATGATCTGTCCGCCGTTGCGGCCAGTGCCACCAAACCCCAGATAGCGTGCTTCCAGCACCACGATATTGGTAATGCCTTTTTCAGCGAGTTCCAGCGCGGTATTGATACCGGAGAAACCGCCACCAATCACCACAACATCCGCTTCCACATCCTGTTCAAGGGTCGGGAAGCTGAGATTGTATTTTTTGGTTGCTGAGTAGTAGGTAGGCGTTTCGATATTGATCATGGCGCAGCCTGGAAAAGTGAAGGAAAACCAACTGCAGGGCTTGCAATAAGCTCTGTACCTCAGGGGTGTATTAAGTGCCTTCCGAGCGGTAGGTGTCTTGATCCTGTATGCCGCCGGTCTTGATCGAGCCTGCCAGGAGTGTAGTTGCCCCAGATTCGCGTGAGCGATCGATCAAGCACGGCTGATTCTCCAGCGCCGCGAACTCAGAAGGGGGGCGCAATGCTCAACGTGGGATGATAGAATTTGTTAATCTATTAACCAATTACCGGATCGAAACTATTCCGATGTCCAGGCCACGCCAATCATTGACGCTCACATTGCTCCAGGCTCGCGAAGCAGCGATGGGTTTTTTCCGTCCTTCCTTGAATCAGCACGGCTTGACCGAACAACAATGGCGGGTCATTCGCATCCTCAGTCAGCACGATGAACTGGAGATCAATCGCCTGGCTGAACTGGCGTGCATCCTCAAACCGAGCATGACCGGTGTGCTGGTGCGCATGGAGGCGCTCGGCATGGTCGAGCGTCGCAAGGCGGTACAAGACCAGCGGCGGGTACTGGTGCGCCTGGCAGAGACGGGGCAGGCCTGCTTCAACTCAATGAGTCAGTGCATGGAAGCGAATTATCAGCGGTTGCAGGCTGGGTTTGGCGAGGAAAAATTGCAGACATTGTTGACGTTGCTCAACGAGCTGAAAACGCTCAAGCGCTAATCACCCTCGGCGTCGACTCATTGGCCGTAGGTGTGAGGCTGGACGCGCAGCGGTTTCAGCTCGTGGAATTGCCTCGGGCTTCTCGGACAAATCAGTACACACCGCCGCCGCCGGTGGTTACCACACTATCTTTGAAGGTGGCGGCGAGGCTTTGCAGGCCACGCATCAGGATCGTGGTGTCAACGCCAACGGCAACGAACGCCGCGCCCAGTTCGATGTAACGCTTGGCCAGCGTCTGGTCGGCACTGAGAATGCCGGCCGCTTTGCCGGCTTTGCGGACGCGTGCGATGGCATCCTCGATAGCTGCCTGCACCTCTGGATGCGCCGGGTTGCCGCGGTAGCCCATCGAGGCACTCAAGTCCGCCGGCCCTATAAAGACCCCGTCGACCCCGTCTACCGCGACGATGGCATCCAGATTGGCCAGGCCCTCACGATTTTCAATCTGCACCAGCAGGCACATTTGTTCATCGGCTTTGTCGAGGTAACCGGGAATGCTGTTCCAGCGCGATGCGCGTGCCAGCGCACTGCCAACCCCGCGAACGCCATGGGGTGGGTAGTGGATGGCTTTCACCAGTTCCCGCGCCTGGTCCGCGCTTTCCACCATCGGCACTAACAACGTCTGTACACCGAGATCGAGCACTTGTTTGATCAGCGCCGGGTCGCCAATCACCGGGCGAATCACCGGATGACTCGGGTAGGGCGCTATAGCCTGCAACTGACCGAGCATCCCGCGCAGGTCGTTGGGTGCATGTTCACCGTCGATCAATAGCCAATCAAATCCGGCGTTGGCGGCCAGTTCGGCGCAGTAGGCATCAGCCAGGCCCAGCCAGAGGCCGATCTGCGTTTCACCGCTTTGCAGGCGAAGCTTGAACGTGTTGATAGGCATTTCCATCGAAAAGCTCTCCGGTTAAACGAAACGACAGGCGATGGAACCCAGCATGTCGTAATCGACATGGAAGGTATCGCCAGGGTTGGCGGCCACAGGGCGGGTGAAGGAACCACCGAGGATGATTTGCCCAGGTTGCAGGGTGACGTCATACGCCGCCAGCTTATTTGCGAGCCAGGCCACGCCCTTCGCCGGGTGGTTGAGTACGGCCGCGGAAACGCCGGACTCCTCGATCACGCCGTTGCGATAAAGCACGGCAGGCACCTTGCGCAGGTCGATCTCGGTGGGGCGCACCGCGCGACCACCCATGACGACGCCGGCATTCGCGGCATTGTCGGAGATGGTGTCGAACACTTTGCGGGTCGCTTTGGTGCGTGGGTCAACTTGCTGGATGCGCGCATCGATGATTTCCAGCGCCGGGATCACCCATTCGGTGGCGTCCAGCACGTCAAAAACCGTCACGTTCGGACCTTTCAAGGGCTTGCCCAGGATGAACGCCAGCTCAACCTCGACTCGCGGCACGATGAAGCGCTCGAAGGGAATGTCGGTGCCTTCGTCGAAGAACATGTCATCCAGCAGCGCGCCGAAATCCGGCTCGGTGATGTTCGACGACACTTGCATGGCCCTGGAGGTCAGGCCGATCTTATGCCCCACCAACTTGCGACCGTCCTTGATCTTCTGTTCTACCCAGGCGCGTTGAATGGCATACGCGTCTTCGAGGGTGATCTCTGGGTGCTCCAGGGAAAACTGAGGTATTTGCTCGCGTGAGCGTTCGGCGCGGTCGAGGCGGGCAGCAGCTTGCTGAATGAGTGATTGATCAAGCATGACAATAATCTCTTACTGTGGGTTGACGATGGCGGCCCGGGTGCGCAGCACCAGAAAGCCACCGAGTGCGATCAGCAGCGCCAGGACGTAGAGGGCCAGGCTGGCACTCTGGGTGGTGTCGCGCATCCAGCCGATCAGATAGGGCGCGAAGAACGCGGCGATACTGCCGAAGGAACTGATCAGGGCAATCCCCGCGGCTTGGGTGCTGGTGGAAAGAAAGGCCGGTGGGAACTGCCAGAACATCGGCAACGCAGCACTGGCACCCATGCCGGCGACGATCAGTCCGCCCAGAACCAGCGTCGGACTGGTGGGTGAGAGCCCGGCGATGGCAATACCGGCGGCCGACATCAGCAACGGCACGCAGAGGTGCCAACGGCGTTCACGATGACGATCGGAAGAGCGCCCGCAGCCGATCATGAAAAAACACCCGGCCAGGTACGGCACGGCGCTGAGCAGGCCGACCTTGCCGTCGCTGCCAACCCCCGCTGTGTGGATCAGCGTCGGCATCCAGAACGCCAGGGTATTGACCGCCAGCATCACCGCGAAATACACCGCCACCAGCAGCCACACCTGGGGGTTGCGTAGAATGGCGGAGAATGAGGTGATCGATTTGCGCTGCTCTTCTTGGTGTAACTGTTCGCGCAACGCTTGTTTCTGCCCGGGGGCCAGCCACTTCACCGTTTCAAAGCTGTCCGGCAGACACTTGAGCACCACCAGCCCGAGCAGGATCACCGGCACACCCTCGATGACAAACATCCACTGCCAGCCGCGCAGTCCCGCAAAATCGTGGAAGCTTTCGAGGATGCCGCCGGACAACGGACCGCCCACCACGCCCGCCATCGGTACGGCAATCGCAAACAATGCAGTGATTTGCGCGCGCCGGCCGGCCGGATACCAGCGATTCAGGAACACCAGGATCCCGGGAAAGAAACCCGCCTCGGCAGCCCCCAGCAGGAAGCGCAACACATAGAAACCGACAGCGCTTTCGATCAGGAACATGCCAGTCGACAGCACGCCCCACACCACCATCAACGTGGCAATCCAGCGCCGTGGGCCCACGCGATCCAGCGCCATGTTGCTGGGCACCCCGAACAGCGCGTAGGCGACGAAGAACAGCCCGGCGCCAAGACCATACACCGTGTCGCTGAAATTCAAGTCAGCGCTCATCTGCATCTTGGCGAAGCCGATATTGATCCGGTCGAGGTGGGCGAAGAGGTAGCAGATCAACAGCAGCGGCATCAGCCGCCAAGTGATGAGGCTATGGGTACGGTCGCGGGCGACGGTATCGATTGCTTCGGCAGAACTGGCTGTGCTCATGGTTTTATACTTTTTGTCTGAGAGGCCGATAAAACGAACGGACAACTGCCTTAGCGGGCCTGGGCCTTGAGGAAGGCGTGTACGTTGTTGTTCTTGAAGTTGAGGTGCTCGTGCAGTTCGATCATTTCGAATGACAGCGCCAGCAGGCGTTGGGCCTGAAGTGCCGCGAAGTGCTGGGTGATGACCTCGAACAGGCGTTCGGCGACTTTCTGGCGCGTTGCCAGATCACGACCATGGCCGACCTTCAGCGTCATATGGACAAAGGCGTAGTCGTGCTTGCCATCGGCCATGCGCCAGGTGTCCAGGCGCACCCCGCGGCTACGAATGCCGCCCAGGGGGAACACCCCGCTGTCTCCCAGTACGGTGTGAACCTTTTCGAACAGCTCGGGCAAGTTCGCCTGCTGTTCGATGTTGTCGGTGTATTCGGCGAGGAAATGCGGCATATGAGTCTCCGGGGCGTCGGGCAACCTCCAGGTTGCCCGCGAGCGTATGTCAGAGGGGGAAAATGGCGTTGATCTGGCCGGTGCCGGAACTGCCGAAAGGCTCGGTGATAATTTCGGCAGGCTGGTTGTAGTCCGGCCCGCCGAGCAGCCCCAGCAACATCGCGGTATCGTGCATTTTGCCCTCGCCGAAGCAATGCTCGGCGTAATCCGGGAGCATCGCGCAGAACTCCTTGAAGCGGCCTTGCTTCCACATCTGCACCACGTGCAAGTCCATCTGCTTGTCGAATTCGCGGGTCCAGTTGTGGATGTTGGCTTCGGCTTCGCGGTCGTCCGAGAAACGATGGGACAATGAGCCCGAAGCCAGTACCAACACCTTGCGGTCGCTCTTCTCGATGGCGCGGCGTACCGCAGCGCCGAACGCGAAGCTGTCCTCCAGGCGATGCCAGGCGCACCAGGCAGCAATGGAAATCACATTGAATTTCTGCTCGTCGGGAACGTTCATGTGCATGTAGCGCATCGGCACCAGCGTGCCGTATTCCAGCTCCAGGCTCGGGATGTCATGAGCCATGGTGCGGACCCCGGCAAGGTTGGCTTCGGTCGCTATCAATTGACCCAGATCCGGACAACCCGGGTATTCGTACTGCATGTCCTTGATGAAGTGCGGCAGTTCGTTGCTGGTGTAGATACCCTTGAAATGCTCGCCGCAATTGACGTGATAACCGCTGTTCACCAGCCAGTGAACGTCGAACACCACGGCGGTATCGGCCCCGAGTTCACGGGCGCGGCGGCCAATTTCCTTGTGTCCGGCAATCGCTGCTTCGCGACAACCGTGATGCTTGCCGGGCAGTTCCGACAGGTACATCGAAGGTACGTGGCAGATCTTCGCGGCCAGGACGACTTCGCCCATGATGATTCTCCTGAAATTGTTGTTGTTTGCTTCAGTCGGTTGCCGGTGGACGCCAGCAACGGGCCGATGTGCGGCCCATCGCGGCCTTCGGCGGCTATTACCCGCGGTTTAGATGCCCCAACGCGGGATGTGATGACTGCCCATGGAAATGCATACGTTCTTGATCTCGGCGAATACCTCGAAGCTGTATTGGCCGCCTTCGCGCCCGGTACCGGAGCCTTTCACGCCCCCGAACGGTTGACGCAGGTCCCGGACGTTCTGGCTGTTGATGAACACCATGCCGGCTTCGATGCCGTAGGCCAGACGATGGGCTTTGCCGATGTCCTGAGTCCAGATATAGGACGCCAGGCCGTATTCCGTGTCGTTGGCCAGCTGCAGGGCCTCGGCTTCGTCCTTGAACGGGATCAGGCACACCACCGGGCCGAAAATTTCTTCCTGGGCGATGCGCATCTTGTTGTTCACATCGGCAAACACCGTCGGCTGGATGAACTGGCCGCGACTCAGGTGTGCCGGCAAGCTGGCCGGGCGTTCCAGGCCGCCAGCGAGGAGGGTGGCGCCTTCTTCGATGCCGATCTTGATGTAGCCGGTGACCTTGTCGTAGTGAGCCTGGGTGATCATCGAGCCGACCTGGGTGTTCGGGTCCTGCGGGTCACCGACGATCAGGCGTTTGGCGCGTGCGGCAAACTCGGCGACAAACTGCGGGTAGACGCTTTCCTGAATGAAAATCCGGCTGCCGGCGGTGCAGCGTTCACCGTTGAGCGAGAAGATGGTGAACAGTGCCGCATCGAGGGCGCGTTCCAGGTCGGCGTCTTCGAAGATCAGTACTGGCGATTTGCCGCCCAGTTCCATGGAGTACTTTTTCAGGCCCGCGGTCTGCATGATTTTCTTGCCGGTGGCGGTGCCGCCAGTGAAGGAAATCGCCCGTACATCCGGGTGGCGAACCAACGCGTCACCGGCGGTGGCGCCGTAGCCCTGGATAACGTTGAGCACGCCCTTGGGAATGCCGGCTTCGACGGCCAGGCGACCCAGTTCGTTGGCGGTCAGCGGCGACAGCTCGGACATCTTCAGCACGGCGGTGTTGCCCAGCGCCAGGCATGGCGCGGTCTTCCAGGTCGCGGTCATGAACGGTACGTTCCAGGGCGATACCAGCGCACAGACACCCACCGGTTGGTACAGGGTGTAGTTGAGCATCTGGTCGTCGACCGGGTAACTGTGACCGTCCATGCGGGTGCAGACTTCGGCGAAGAAATCGAAGTTGTGCGAGGCGCGTGGAATCAGTACGTTTTTGGTCTGGTGGATCGGCAGGCCGGTGTCGAGGGTTTCCAGTTCGGCCAGCTTCGGCACGTTCTGCTCGATCAGTTCACCGAGCTTGCGCATCAGCCGGGCACGCTCTTTGGCCGGGGTGTTGGCCCACTTCGGAAAGGCTTCCTTGGCCGCTGCCACCGCCTGCGCGACTTCTTCGGCGCCGCCGCTGGCGACTTCGCCGATGGCCTCGCCGGTAGCCGGGTTGTAGTTGACGAAGGTGTCTTTGCTTTCGACCTCGCGGCCGTTGATCCAGTGTTTGATCATGCTGCTCAAGCCTCTTTACGGGCGGAGAAGAACTCCGCTTCGCTGACAATACGATTGACCAGGCGACCGACGCCTTCCACTTCCACAATCACTTCATCGCCTGGTACTACATCGGCGAGACCTTCCGGCGTGCCCGTGGCGATCATGTCGCCGGGTTGCAGGGTCATGAAACCGGACAGGTATTCGATCAGGTAAGGGATATCGAAAATCATGTCCTTGGTGCTGCCTTCCTGGCGTAACTCACCGTTGATCCAGGTGCGTAGCTTCAGGTTGCTCGGATCCGGCACGTCGGCGACGTCAACGATCCACGGCCCGACGGGTGTTGTGGCATCGCGATTTTTCACCCGCAGGTTGGGCCGGTAGTAGTTTTCCAGGTAATCACGGATCGCGTAGTCGTTGCACACGGTGTAGCCGGCCAGGTATTCCAGGGCATTTTCACGCTTGACGTTACGCGCTGGCTTGCCGATGACAGCCACCAGTTCACACTCGTAATGCATGTAGGCGACGTTATCCGGACGCCAAGTGGTCTGGTTATGCCCGGTGTAAGTACCGGGGGACTTGATGAACGCCAAAGGCTCGGTCGGCGGCTTGAACGCCAGTTCGGCGGCATGATCGGCGTAGTTCAGGCCCAAGGCGAACATGCTGCCGGTGGCCGGAGGCAACCACTGCACTTGGTCTTCGGCCAGCAGGCGACCATCGGTCAGGCGCACGGCGTTGTGCTCTTCTACCTGGACGCGGTGAACTTCGCCTTCAAAGTGGATACGGGCGTGTTTCATGGAGGCTCCTGTTACTCGACCACGATGTGGTTGACGAGGCGGCCCAGGCCGCTGATTTCGACTTCGACGGTGTCGCCCGGTTGCACATCGACACGACCTTCCGGGGTGCCGGTGATCAGTACATCACCTTCGTGCAGGGTCATGAACTCACTGATCTCGGCGATCAGCTGGGGAATGCTGCGCACCAAGTTGGCCGTGGAGTTTTGCTGGCGCAGTTCTCCGTTGACGAACAGTTTCAGGCTCAACTGATGCGGGTTCGCAATCTGGTCACGGGCCACCAGTTCAGGGCCCAGCGAGCAGAAGCCGTCACGGCACTTGGCTTTCACCGCCGGGCGGTAATAGCTGTCTTCCGGCAGGCTGAACTCATTGACGATGGTGTAGCCGGCAACGTAGTCCAGTGCGTCTGCGGCGCTGACGCGGCTGGCCGACTTGCCCATCACCACCCCCAGCGCCGGGCCCGGTTGCAGACGTTCACCGTGCGGATGAACCACCACGCGGTCATGGCTGCTGCGCGTATTGGGCGTCTTGATGAACAACACCGGTTTGACCGGCGGTTTCTGGTAAGGCGCTTGCTCGAATTCGGCGATACGTTGGTTCAGCAACCCCTGGTAGTTCAGCGCGACGCCGAACAGGGTGCCGTTCGCAACATCATGCAGGGCACGGCTCATGCTTTTCTCCTGGCAGTGGCAGAGCAGTGACTGCTCCGTAAAATATTCGTTAACCTATTAACGTTATAATTAATATGTTAACTATCGTCAAGCGTGGCAAAATCTTCCGGCCGTGGTAAACCATCGCAAACCGGCGCAGGCTGAAATCCCTGGCACGGCCAACACCCAAATAAGAAAGAGAATGCAGCGATGATCGATCGTCAGCCGATCCCTAACATCAACATCGGGCAGGTCTACGACCAGCGCTACAGCGATGCCGAAGTGCATTACGACAAACTCGGCAATCTGGCGGAATTCTTCGGCCGCAACATGCCGGTGCATCGACACGACCGGTTCTTCCAAGTGCACTACGTGAAGAGCGGCACGGTGCGGGTCTATCTGGATGACCAGCAGTACCTCGACTCGGGGCCGATGTTTTTCCTGACGCCCCCGACGGTGGCTCATTCTTTCGTGACTGAAGCAGATGCTGACGGCCATGTGCTGACAGTGCGACAGCAATTGGTCTGGCAGTTGGTCGAGGCTGATCCGAGCCTGGCACCCGGCTCGCAATTGCCGGCCGCTTGCGTCGCGCTGGCGCGGCTCGCACCGGCATTTCAGCCGGAGATCCGCAGGCTCGAATTTCTGTTCGAAGAGCTGTGCAGCGAAATCAACGCCGAGGGCGCTGGACGAGGTTCGGCACTCGACAGCCTGACGCGATTGATCATGATCAGCCTGCTCCGGCTGTGCGCCAACTCGCTGCAAGCTCGCCCGGCCCGCCATGAAGATTTGCGGATTTTCCACCGTTTCAACGAGTTGATCGAACACCATTACCTGCAGCATTGGCCGCTGGCGCGCTATGCGGAGGGGATTGGGGTCACCGAGGCGCGGCTCAACGATGTCTGCCGGCGGATTGCCGACCTGCCCTCGAAACGCCTGATCCTTGAGCGCATGATGCAGGAAGCCAAGCGCCTGCTGCTGTTCACCGGCAGTTCGGCGAATGAAATCTGCTACCAGCTGGGTTTCAAGGACCCGGCCTATTTCAGCCGGTTCTTCCAACGTTATGCGCAGATGACGCCAGGGGAATACCGTCAGCGACAATCGGGTTTGCGGTGAGGCAGCCATTTTCTTCTCGATAGGCGTCGGCTGTTGTGAAGCAATCATGGCCGCTGTCGACACGCTGAAAAATGGCTTTTACAGGGAACCGATTGCACTTTTCACAGCGGCTCAGCGCCACCGTGTTGCATACACACGATGCCGACTCTAAGCTTCGACGCTTCGACCTCTCTTGTGCGTGAACCATGCAGACTCCCAGACCGTCCCTTACGCTCACCTTGCTACAGGCCCGTGAAGCGACCATGGCGTTTTTCCGGCCGCTGCTCAACGAACATGCTCTGACTGAACAGCAGTGGCGGGTGATTCGCATCTTGCGTCAGCACGGCGAACTGGAAAGCCATCAACTGGCCCATCTGGCCTGTATCCTCAAGCCGAGCATGACCGGCGTTCTGTCCCGGCTGGAACGCGACGGCATCGTGCGGCGCAGGAAGTCGTCCGAAGACCAGCGCCGGGTGTTTGTCGCCCTCACCGAACAGGGGCAGCAGCGTTTTGTCGATATGAGCGCGGGAATGGAAAGCAACTACCTGAAGATTCAGGAACAGTTCGGCGAGGAGTCGCTTGCGCAGTTGCTGGAGTTGCTCAACCAGCTCAAGAACATCAAACCCTGAGCGGCGCACTGCTTGAGGTGTTCACCGACCTCGCTGGCCGCTGTTCACAGGATCAAACGCGACCTTTTCGCGGGTCTATGGAGTGTCAGGGCGTGTGGGCAGAGCAATCTGTGGTACATGCGTGGTCATCAACTCCACCACCCAGTCCATGAATACCCGTAATTTTCGACTGACATGGCGGTTCGGCGCATAGGCCATGTAGAGCGGCATCGACGCGATGTGCCAGTCTTCGAACAGCGGCACCAGTTCGCCGTTCGCCACGGGTTGCAAGGTCATATATCGCGGTAGCCACAGTATCCCCAGACCTGCCTGTCCGGCTGCCAGATAAGCATTGCCATCGTCGACGGTCAGCACATGCCGGCCATGCACCTCCAACTGCTCGCCCAGGCGCCGCAAGGCATAAGAGAGCGCTTTACCGGTTCGTGCCCAACGATATCCCACGACACGGTGCTCACCTTCCTGCAATTCGCGCGGATGTGCTGGCACACCGTAGCGAGCCAGGTACGCGGGCGCTGCATACACGCCCAGCGGCAGGTCGGCGATGTGCCGCGCCACCAGGGAGGTGTCGGTGATCTCTCCGCCGCGAATCACACAATCAACGCTCTCATCTATCAGGCTCACGTGACGGTCGCTCACGCCCAAGTCCAACTGGATGTCCGGGTATCGCTGCTGGAAGTCCGGTAACGCCGGAATCAATATAAAACGCGCCAATGGACTGGGCACGTCCACCCGCAGCCGCCCGCGCGGTGCTGCCGCGGCGCTCGATAGCGCGGTTTCAGCGTCATCCAGAGCTGCCAGCAAGGATTGCACCCGCTCGTAGTAGACCGCGCCATCGGCGGTGACCTTGACTTTGCGGGTCGTGCGATTGAGCAACTTCACACGCAAGCGCGCCTCCAGTTGCTGGACGAGCTGGGTAACCGTGGTTTTGCTCATGTGCAAGGTGTGAGCGGCTCGGGTAAAGCTGCCGGTTTCTACCACCCGCGCAAAGGCTTGCATGGCATCGAAACGATCCATGGGGACTCCGTATTGTTTGGGAATCACAAACAGTCATGGTCAGCATTGCCTGTTTATCCGTCCCGGGCAAGCGGCATAAAGTGTCCACGTCGCCTTCTAACCGCTGGAGTTTTTCATGAACCAACGAGATGTTGTATTCCCTGTGGGCCGGCAGGCTCTTTACCAGCGCAACCGTTATTCACCGGCGGTGCGCAGCAATGGCTTGCTCTTCGTTTCCGGCCAAGTGGGCAGCCGTGAAGATGGATCTCCGGAACCGGAACTCAAGGCACAAGTTCGACGCGCTTTCGAGAATCTCAACGCGGTGCTGGCCGCCGCCGGTTGCAGCTTTGATGATGTCCAGGATGTAACCGTATTCATGGTTGAGCCGCAGACGATCTTCGAGCAGGTCTGGGAGGTTGTGCCTGAGTATTGGGGCGAGGCGCCTTTTCCAACGATTACGGCGGTAGGGGTGACCTGGCTGTACGGTTTCGATTTTGAGATCAAGGTTGTGGCTAAACTGCCTGAGGTTTGAATCCATGCCAGTTCACGTCAAGACACCCGAATCGGTAGGGTGATCTTGACGCAAAATCCTGGATCAACCGCGGCCTTCACCCAGCGTCGACCGATGCGCAGCGACTGTCTGCAGCCGCTCCCATGATCGACATTATGCCTTGGCCTTTTTCATGGCGACGGTCATCGGGGTCGCACGGGTGATCACGCTAAGGATGGCCAGTGCTGCAATCACCAGGCCCGGTGAAGTCGCCAGCAACACGCCAGTGGTGCCGGCCCCGGCCGCCAGAATCTGTCCCGCAGCCAACGGGCCGGCCACCGAGCCCAGCCGACCGATGGCCACCGCCGCTCCGACGCCGGTGGCGCGCACCGCAGTGGGGTAGGAGGGTGGCGCGAGGGCATAGAGCACCAGTTGCGCGGCCATTACAAACAGGCCGGCGGCGAAGCCCGCGATGGCCATGGGCACAATGCCCACCGACAAGCCGACCCCGGCCAATGCCGCCAGCAATCCGCTATAGACGAACAGCACCACCTTGAGGCCATTGCAGCGGTCCAACAGCAGACCACCGAGCAGCGAACCGAGGGCGCCGCCGATGTTGAACAGCATCTGCACCATGCCTGCCTGGGGTTTGCTGAAACCTTGTTCCAGGAGCAGCGACGGCAGCCAGTTGAGCAGCATGTACATCACCGTCAGGGTGAAAAAATAGCTCAGCCACAACGCCAGGGTCGTGCGTGCGCGACCGTCGCTGAAGAGTGCCTGACGGGTGGACGGGCGAGGGCTGCCGGGGTTTTGGTGCTGTTGGCGAAAGTCCGTGGACTCCGGCAGCAGCAGGATCATCAGGGGGGCCACGAGCAGGGGCGCCAGGCCACCGATGATAAAGGTGGTCTGCCAATGCTCACTGGAAAACATCGCCACCACCGCCGCCAGTGCGCCGCCCAGCGGCACGCCGCAATACATCACGCTGATGGCGGTGCCGCGGTTGCGCTCACTGACGGTTTCGGCACACAGGGCGATCAGGTTGGGCAATGCGGCGCCAAGTCCGAGGCCGGTCATGAAACGCACCAGCAGCAGGCTGGAATAGCTTTCGACAAAGGCCGTGCACAACGAGAACACACCGAACAGCAGCACCGCGCCGACCAGGATTTTCTTGCGGCCGATACGGTCGGCGAACCAACCGCCGAAAAACGCCCCGGGCAGCAGGCCGATGATCCCGACGCTGAACACCCATCCGAGCATCCTGGGATCCAGGGCAAAGGTCTGGCGCAACCCGGCGGCGGCCGTTCCCGCGGCCTGCAGATCGAATCCTTCGATCAAGGCCACGATAAAGCACAAAGCGATGGTCAGCGTCGAACGACGCGATGGACTGTCCATGGGCAAACCTCATTGTTGTTTTTGTTGTGGTGGCAAACCAGAACCGTCGGTGGGTGCGAGCTACTCTGGTGGCTGGATATTAAGATAACAAAAATAACTAAAAAGTGAATTTCATGATAAATGTGCTTAAAAAATACAATAACTGTATTTAATACAATGGGTTGGGCGTTTTATTCGGAAGGATTGTAAAAATAGATAATGTTATTAATGTTCGATTATCGATCAGGTACAGTTGACGACAGCCCTTGGCTGTTTCCATTCTTTGTTCGCGCAGCCACTGCTGCTGCGCGGAAGCCATACCCAAAACAACAACAAAAAATGGACATCGAACATGCCAAAACTACCCACGGACGCCGTTGCGGCTGCGTCAGGTTCTCGCGTATCGAACACTCTCCCGGGTCTGGTCCTGGCACTGCTGGGGTGCAGTGTTCTACCCGACCAGTCGTGGGCCGCGGGGTTTGTCGAAGACAGCCACGGCACCTTGACCCTGCGCAATTACTATCTGGACCGCGACTACAAGGATGATGGGGCCAAGACCGCCGCGCGGGAATGGGCCCAGGGGTTCATCTTGAACCTGGAGTCGGGATATACCCCAGGCCCGCTGGGGTTTGGCCTGGATGTGCGCGGGTTGCTGGGGGTCAAGCTCGATTCCGCGCCCGAGCGCAGCGGCACTGAGCTGTTGCCGGTGTCGACCAGCGACAAGCGCGCCGCCGATGAGTACTCGCGCCTGGCGCCCACCGCCAAGTTGCGGTTCGCGCAAACCACCGTGAAGGCCGGCGACGTCTCGATCTTTCTGCCATTCGCCTTTGCCAGCCCGTCGCGCCTGCTGCCGCAGACCTTTCGTGGCATCACCCTGAGCTCCAAGGACATCGATGGCCTGACCCTCAATACCGGCTATATCGATCGCATCAACAGGCGTGATTCCACAGACTATCAAGCGATGGGCATTGCCTCGCCGAACCGGCGCTTCAACGCCACGGCAACCACCTCGCACCTGGCTTACGTGGGCGGTGATTATCAGGTCGATAAGCACCTCAGTCTGCGCGTCTATCACTCAGAAGTCGCTGACCTCTACCAGCAGGACACCTTTGCGCTGCTGCATGACCTGCCGCTGGGCGATGGCGTGCTGACCAGCGATCTGCGCAGTTTCTTCAGCCGCGAGGATGGCAGCGCCAAGGCCGGGCCGGTCGATAACCGTAATCTCTCGGCACTGTTCGGCTACCGCCTGGGCGGGCACCGATTCAGCGTGGGCTACATGCATTCCAGCGGGGATACGGCGACGCCGTACATTTCCGGAACCGAGCTGATGGGCATGAGCGAGCTGACCATGAGTTCGGACTTTCTCAACGCCAAGGAACGCACCTGGCAAGCCATCTACGACTATGATTTCGCGGCGGCCGGCGTGCCGGGCCTGAAGGGGCGGTTGCGTTACGTGCGCGGCGACAATATCGAGCTGGCGGCCTTCAATGCCGACGACCGCAAGGAGCGCGAGTTCCAGATGGAGCTGGGGTATGTGATCCAGAGTGGCCCCTTGAAGAACCTCGGGCTGCTGGCGCGCAAGTCGATCTACCGTAACGATTTTCCTGGCGGCGCAGCCTTTCGCGATGAAAACCAGACCCGCTTCCTGGTGCTCTACACCCTGCCGATCTGGTAAACGTCGTGGGTTGAGCGGCGGTCAGTCCTGATACACCTTCTTCAGCAAGCGCAGCAGTTCTTCACGTTCCTGGCCATCCAGCGCAGCCGTGGCGTCGAGGTCGCTCTGCACGGCGATTTCCTTTAGCTCCTTGAGCAGGGTCTCGCCGGTCTTGCTGAGGAAGATCCCGTAGGAGCGCTTGTCCGGCTTGCAGCGCACCCGTACCGCGAGGGCGCGGCTCTCCAGTTTGTTCAGCAAGGGCACCACTTGGGGCGGCTCGATGGCCAAGGCCCGGGCCAGATCGGCCTGCATCAGGCCGGGGTTCTGCTCGATGATCGCCAGGGCCGAGAACTGCGCGGGGCGCAGATCGTGGGCCGAGAGGCGACCGATCAGGTTCTGGAACAGCTTGAGCTGGGCGCGACGCATGGCATAACCGATCAGCTCGTCCAGGGCTGAATTCAGCGGCGGCTGCGCTTCGCTGCCCTCGGGGAGCCCCTCACTCACGTCGGCGATTTTAGAAAGCTTGGCCATTCAAAGTGGAGTCCTTGGGTAAATGAAGTTAAGAAAGCTATCTAGTTTGCCGAGGTTATCGGCCGATGGCTACCATCACCTCCCGGCCGTGTCTAATCTCTAGGGTGGCGAGGGGCTCAAATGCTCGGCTTTCACGGTCGAGCGTCTATCGATACGCGCCACGGTATAGGCACACACCCCAAGTACTGCAGGGCACAGGGCTAAAATCGCGAAGCTCTTCACCACGGGCATGCCGCTGTTGAGCACATAGGCGCCGAGTAATGGTCCGCACACCGAACCGATCTTGCCCATCGAGGCCGCCCACCCCGCGCCGTTGCCGCGAATCGCACTGGGATAGAAAATCCCGGCGATGCTGGTGATGCCATAGTGGCTGCCCTTGACAAAAATCGCCCCGATCAGGCTCAGCACAATGAAGGCGTTGCCCTGTAGGTCGCCGATACCCAGGGCCAGCAGGAAGGGGAGCGACAATAGCGGATAGATCATCACCGCATAAGGCCCCCGGGTGTCGACAACGCGCATCAGTATCAGCCCGGCCATGGCTCCACTGAACGAGGCGAAGGAGCTCACCCAGGAGGCGGTCGCCCGGTCGAAGCCCGCATACTGGTAAACCAGCGGGCTCCACGACGCGAGAAAGTACATGGCCATGGAACTGGCGCCGAAGCCGATCCAGATCATGGGGGTGATCCATTTGAGTTTGCCGATGAACAGCTGTCCGACGCGAAATGGCTGGTCGCCGATATCGATTTCATCGGCAAGAAAGTACCGGTCTCCGGGGCGTATCTCTATGCCCGGATCCAGACGCTTGAGGATCCGCTCCACGGCTTCTGGATGCTTGTGCTTGCTGACCAGAAACCGTACCGATTCCGGCAGGGTGAAAAACAACAGCACGCTGGAGAGCAAGGTCGCGATGCCGCCCAGGGCGAACACGCTGGCCCAGCCATAGTGAGGCGCGATCCATACGGTCAAGGGGCCGGCGACGGCGCCGCCGAGGCTGAAACCGACCATGATGATAGTGATCACGCTTGCGCGGTAGCGCTTGGGCACAAACTCGATATTCAAGGCCCAGCACAGCGGCAGCATGGCACCCAGGGCGAAGCCGTTGAGAAAACGCAATACCAGCAGCGAGGTGTAGCTGTCGGCGAGGGTAAACAGCAAGGTCATCAGGCCGAAGGCGGCGGTGGACAGGATGATGGTCGGACGGCGGCCGATCCGGTCACCGAGGTAACCGAAAAAGAATCCACCCAACATCATGCCGAACAAGCCAATTGAAAAAATATTGCCCAGCTGCAACTTGCTCAGTCCGATTTCGTCGGCCATATAGGCGGCGGTATGGGACAGCATCAGCAGGTCAAACCCGTCGAGAAAGGTGATCAGCACGGACACGCAGATGATCACGTAGTTGAAGCTCGACAGTTTGCGCCCCTCGATCAAGGCGGCGACATCGATGGCGCGTGACGCAATCATGGGTATTCTCCACACAATAAGAGGTAAGCGGACCGGTCCCGGCGTGCCAGGCTCACCACAATTTCCAGCTGTAAGCGACGATCAGGCGGTTCTCATCGAGCTGCTGGGTCAGGCCATCGCCGGATCGATAAGTGACGTTGCGCCAGCGCAGGTTCAGCCCCTCCAGCGTTCCGCTCTGGATCACGTAGGTCAGGTCGGTATCGCGTTCCCACTCACTGCCGTCGCTGACCGTACTGGTGCGGATATCGCTGCCTTTCACATAGCGCGTCATGAATGTCAGGCCGGGTACGCCGAGCGCGGCGAAGTCATATTCGTAACGCAGTTGCCAGGACTTCTCGTTGGCTTTGGTGAAGGGGTTGTAGGTGACAAGGTTCGCCACATAGGGCGTGCCGGTGTCGATTACCGGAAACGCACTGTCGCCCGACAGATGCTGGAACGCGGCGGCGAAGCGCTGGGCTCCGACGGTCAGGGTGAACATGCCGTTGAAGTTGCGGTTGTCGATCTTCCCGGCTTTGCCGGCGCCAATCTCATGGCTGTCGACGTAGCGCAAATCGGAGCGCAGGCTCAGGCCTTGTCCCAGTGGCAGTACGTGAATCAGCCCGGCGAATTGCTGGCGGTAGATGTCTTGCAGCTCGCCGCGGTGGTAGCGCAGGGTCAGGTGCTTGCCCAATGCATAGTCACCGCCGAGCAGGTCCAGATGATTGCTGCGCTGGCCGGCGTAGCTGATGTCGTCATTGCTGGAGGAGTCGCGGCCGTTGGCTGCGGTCAATCTGGCTGCGGTGACAGTCAAGTTATCGATTTCGCCCGACGTCAGGTAGGCGCCCGTGAAGGTCGAGGGCAGCAAGCGGGTGTCGCTGTAGTACGCCAGCGGGTGGACCGGCATCAGGGTTCCCACTTTGAGCAGGGTCTTGGACAGGCGCATTTTGGCGGTCAGGCCCAGTTCGCTGTACGCGTCAACGGGCTGGTTACTCTCCGGCCCGTAAGGCAGCAGCGCGGTGCCACGTCGACCTCGACCCGAGTCGAGCTTGATCCCCAGTTCACCCAGGGCGTCGAGACCGAATCCCACGGTGCCTTCGGTGTAGCCAGACTGAAGTTCGGCAAAGAAACCCTGGGTCCATTCTTCAGCCTTGGCCTGGGGCGCGCCACTTTGGCGGAAGTCGCGATTCAGATAAAAATTGCGCGTGGTCAGCGTCGCGCTGCTGTCGCTGACGAAGTCGGCCTGGGCGCAGGTGAAGTGGGCGCAGAGCAGCAGGGCGGTAAAGCGAGGTAAATTCCTGTTCATTTTTATTGGTCTCAGGATAAGTATGGCGGTTGTTCGGGACGAGTTTTACCTGGCCGCGTCGGTGACGACGCAGCCTGGGAACGGGTGGGTCAAAGGTGCTGAATCAGCGGATGCTGCTCAGGTTTGTGACGGTGCGGGCAAAGGGACCGCAGCAACCTCGTGACGTGTAAGGTGACCGATGGCGAATGCGCAGGCGGCCAGCACGGCCGGGCAGATCGCCAGGATCAGGAAGCTCTTGACCACCGGCATCCCGCTGTTCAGCACATAAGCGCCCAGCAGCGGGCCGAGGATCGAGCCGATCTTGGCGATCGAAGTGGCCCAGCCAGCGCCATTGGCGCGAATGGCGCTGGGGTAGAAGACCCCGGCAATGCTGAGGATGCCGTAGTGGGAGCCTTTGACGAACACGGCCCCGATCAGGCTCAGCGCCAGGAACGCGGAGCCCTGCATGCCGGTGATCCCCAGTACCAGCAAAAACGGCAAGGCCAGCAGCGGATAGATCATCACCATATAGGGGCCACGGGTGTCGACGAAGCGCATCATCGCCAGGCCCGCCATCGCGCCGCTGAACGATGCGATGGAACTGACCCACGACGCGGTCGCGCGATCGAACCCCGCGTACTGATAGACCAGTGGGCTCCAGGAAGCCAGGAAATACATGGCCATGGAGCTGGCCGAGTAGCCGAGCCAGATCACCGGCGTGATCCATTTCAAGCGGCCGATGAACAGTTGGCCGAGACGAAACTGTTTGCGCCCGATATCCGGCTCGTCCAGCAGGACGAATGCGTCACCAGGGCGCACATCCAGGCGTGGGTCCATTCGCTTTAGGATGGCCGCGATTTTATCCGCGCCCTTATGCTTGCTGGCCAGGAATCGCACCGACTCCGGCAGGGTGAAGAACAGCAGCACGCTGGCGGCCAGGGTCAGCACACCGCCAAACACAAACACCCCTTGCCAGCCGATGTGCGGCGCCAGCCACACGGTCAGCGGGCCGGCCATTGCGCTACCGAGACTGAACCCGACCATGATGATGGTCACCACTGTGGAGCGATAACGCTTGGGCACGAACTCAATGTTCAAGGCCCAGCACAACGGCAACATGGCGCCCAGGGCGAAACCGTTGAGAAAGCGCAAGACCATCAGCGATTCATAGCTGTTGGCCAAGGCGAACAACAAGGTCAACACGCCGAACGAGCAGGTTGAAAAAAGAATCGTGGGACGCCGCCCGATACGGTCACCCAGGTAACCGAAGAAGAACCCGCCGAGCATCATCCCCAGCAGGCCAGTGGAGAAAATCTCGCCCAACTGGATCTTGTCCAGGCCGACTTCGTCGGCGATATAGGACGCGGTGTGGGACAGCACCAGCAAATCGAAGCCGTCGAGGAAAGTGATCAGGACCGAGACCATAATCACCACGTAGTTGAAGCGGGACAGTTTGCGGCCCTCTATGAGCGCCGCTACATCCAAGGTGCGGGACTGTGACATGTACGTTCTCCACTGCATTTTTATTGTTGTTGGAGTAGCGCCCCGCCGGAGCGGTGGCGCGTCGAACCGGTGGAACAGTTATTCCAGATTGAACGCCAGGCGTTCGCGCAACGCGGGGGCAGGGATGTCGCTCAACCTGCCGTCGGGGCCGGCGAGGTCCAGCGCATGAGCCGCGGCGGCGCCCATGGCGATACACGGTCCCATGACGCGAACACTCGACAGCGCGGCCGCATCGGCGTCGATGCAGCGCCCGGCGACCACCAGGTTGTCGCTGCCTTCGGGCAGCATGCTGCGCAGCGGTACACTGTGGATGTGATCGTCGCCAAACGGTTCCCATTGATAGCCACTGGAGTCGCCGTGCAGTTCTACCGGCCAGGAGGTGCGCGCGACCGCGTCGGGGAATATCGTCGCCGCGCGCACTTCGTCGGTCGTCAGATGATGGTGCCCGACAATCCAGCGGGTCTGGCGAATGCCGGGCAACGCGTACGCGCGCACCTTGGCCTTGCTGTAGGCCTCGGGATACTCCGATTGCAGGAAGTTGATCACGTGATCGACCTGCTGGCGCCCGGCGATGGCGACATGGGAGGCAGCGACCGGGTCCAGCGGCGTTTCGATATGGGTCATGTTGAACGCTGCCGTACCGCGTCCTGGGAACTGGAAGAACAGTCCGTCGTCGCGTTCGATGCCATAGCTTTTAGCATGTTGCTTGATCCGTTCGGTGAACTGCGCACGTGTAGGCAGGTGAGCCTCATCGATATGCTCGAGGACGAACATCTGCGTGCCGTAGATTGGCGTATCCGGCTCTCGGCAGGCCAACCCGGCGTTCCAGGCCAGCGCCGCGTCGCCGCTGGCGTCGATAAAACCGTTGGCCGCCACCCGCACATCACCGTAACGGGTGGCCAGCTCCACTTCTTGGATGCGCGCGCCTTCGCGCACCACATCACGCAACACGGCGCCGAGTACCACCGTGATTCCGGCGTCGAGGATCTTTTGGCCAATCCACCGGCCCAGGGCCACTTCGTCGTAATAAACCACGGTAGTCAAGGGGCCAATGGCCTGGTGCAAATCTCCCGAGGCGCCGAGGTCGCGCAGGATGCCATCTGCGATGCCGTGGGTCAGCAGTTGGCGATGCGGACCGTTGGAGAACAACCCGCAGAAGGTCCCGATGATCGAGCCGACCGCCTGGCCGCCGAGCATCGGCAGGGCATCGAACAGCACCACGCGCTTGCCGAGCGCGGCGGCTTCCAGGGCGGCGGAAATCCCCGAGATGCCGGCACCGGCAATGCATACGTCAGCCTGCAAGCGCTGGGCGGTGGGGGCGTTGGCACGGCGTACCGTGCGAATCACATGAGCCATAAAACTACCTTTCTAGGTGTTAAAAAAAGCAGCCGACACCGAGCCCGTTGGCCGGGGGCCACGGGAGCAGTTGTTGCGGCAAGCAGATCCGGGTTACGGCTGGTCCGGTAGTCGATCCAGGTCGGTCGGGGGGCGTGCGACGTGCTGATCGGTACGGCGTTCACGCGGGATCACTTCGACGGTCCCGGCGTCGGCATCGACGCGTACCCAGTCGCCGCTACGAATCCGTTTCAGCGGATCCTCATCGAAGTCGGTGAGGGCCGGTGCATGCACGACGACGGCGCCAAGGCCCATCTTCGCGGTCATTTCGTTGAACAACATGGCGCCGGGCGCCACGCCGGCGAGGCGTGCGATATGGAACTGCGAGGACCAGCCAGACGAGCCCTTGGCCCCTGGAAACACCAGGACCTTGCCGGCGAAACTGATGCCTTTGAGTTCGTGGCGGGTCTCGATGACAGTGCCGCTGCGCGGGTCGATCCCGCCCCAGCCGGAGATGCGCTCGCGGGTCACCAAGGCTTCGCCTTCGAAACGGCCGCCGACGACCTTGCGGCCTTTGAGGGTGAAGGTCTCGTTCATTTCAGTACTCCTCTCCAGCGCCCCTCGATGGCTGCCTGGACACAGTCGGCGGTGGTGCCGAACCAGGCCTGGATCCCCATGATTGCCGGCAGATAATGCGCTTGTTTGGCCGAGTCGACTGCCGCCACCCTGGTGCCCTTGGGCACTACCTTGCCGATCGCCGAGCAGGTATCGGTCATCACATGCCCGCCGGCTTGCTCGATGGTACGGGTGTAGCCGGCGGCGTCGGCCAGTTGCTTGATCGACGCCGCGGTAAATATCCAGAGTTCGGTGTTCGGGCTCAGGCGCTGGCCTTCCAGCAATTGGCAGACCTCCCAGATTTGTTCGAGGCTGTAGTGCGGGCAGCCGAGCATCACGAAATCGATGTGGGCATCTCGGGCCGTGATATTGACTTGCTCGTAGGCCCAGCGCCGTTCGGCCTCGCCGAAACGCAAGGTGTCTTGAGGGCGAGATGAGCCGAACGCCTGCTCGCAGGTGGGCGCCTCGGGCGTAACCCCGACAAGGTGATACATCTCCACGCCGCCGCTGGAAGCCGCCGCCGCGCCGAAGTGCTTGAGGCGAGCCAGGTTCGGCTGGTGGCTCAGGCCTTCGATCACCGGGATGCGATCCTGCACCTGCTCACCGACCCAGTAGCCGAGCAATCCCCAATCGGCCGTGGTGCTCACGTCGATATCCAGCTGGATCAGGTGGCTGCCGCGACGGTTTTCATCGAGGTGCAGGCCCCAATAGGGAATCTTGCCGGTCAGCATCGCCGCGCCGGTGCTTTCGCGGCCTTCGGCATTGGTGCGGGCGCCGAGTACCGAGTTGATGTAGATCACCGCAGAGGACTCCATCCAGGCGCAGTGCTCGCCTTTTACCGGCACGTTGCCGACCTGGTAAGGCGTGCAGGTGTTCAGCGGTTGCACGCCCAGGCCGTTGCTGTAGGCCTGGCCTGTTTCATAAATGCGCACCACGTCTTCCGAGATGCCTTGGCGTGCGGCGTGCCGAGGGTCGATGCCCTGTTGCAGGTGGCTGCTGAACACCTTGACCCTGGGGATCTCGACGACCTCGGCACTGTCGAGGTTGAACTCGCTGAACACCGCATCCATACCGCCCTTGCGGTCTGCGTACTGACGCAGGAAGGGCGTGGTGGCGCCGATCGTACCGGCCACATTCCGCGTGTCCACCAGGCAGTGCGCATCCAGCGCTTCGCCATAGCGCACCAGCAGATCCATGGCTTTCTGTACCGCCGGGCCTTGGTCGCCGGCGAGCATGGCTTTTTCGTCGTCGCGCAATCTCATTGCGGCTGCTCCGGCTCGTCGGTGACGTCGAACGGCTTGATCAGCACGGCACCGTGTTCCATGGAGGACACATTGTTGCGATAGATATCCAGCCAGCCACCCCCGAACTGCGGCGCCAGCGGCTGCCAGCGGGCACGGCGCGCTTGCATTTCGGTTTCGCTGACAGTGGCGTCAAGGGTGTTGAGGTCCAGGTCGATAGTGATGATGTCGCCGTCCTCGACCAGCGCCAGCGGGCCGCCGACCGCTGCCTCAGGTGCTACTTCCGCCACTACCAGGCCCTTGCACACCAATCCCGAGAGATGGCCGTCAGTCAGCATGGCTACATGATCACCCAGCCCGGCCCCGTCAATGGCGAACACCACTTTCGAGGCCCCGCCGCCCATGGCCGGGCCGCCGCGTACCCCCGCACCGCGCATGACCACCACGTGTCCGGGCTGTATGCGGCCGTCCTGCAGGGCTTCGATGGCATCGGCGGAGCGCTCGAAACAGATTGCGGGACCCTTGAACCGGCGCATCTTGTTCGGGTCGATGCCGTATTTGACGATGCCCGCCTGGGGCGCGATATTGCCGCGCAGCATGACGATCGCTGGCTGGGTGGCGAAGGGATTGTCCAGCGGTCGAATCACCTCGTCGTCGCTGGGGCTGACACCTTGCAGGTTTTGCGTCAGGGACTTGCCGGTGACGGTCAGCACCTCGCCATGCAGTAACGGCTCCAGGCGCTTGAGCAGCGCGCGCCCACCGCCCGCGGCTTCCATCTGCTCGATGCTGTGTTCGCCCACGGGGCGCACGCCGACCAGAACAGGCACCTTTTTTCCCAGCTCCCTGAACAGCTGGTAGACGTCCACGTCAATCCCGCCTTCGGCCGCCACCGCTTGCATATGTTTGATGGTGTTGACCGAGCCTCCCGCAGCGAGAATGGTGGCAACGGCATTGGCGAAGGCCGCGGGCGTCAGGATGTCGCGAGGCTTGAGGTCTTCCTCGATCATTTCGACAATGCGTTTGCCGGCCTGGTGCACGAAATCGAACATCTGGGGGCTGTTGGCGGCGATCGGAGAACTGCCGGGCAAGGCCATGCCCAGGGCTTCACACACCAGGTGCATGGAGTTGGCGGTGCCCATGCCCGAGCACACACCGGGGCCCTTGATGGCATTTCGAGTCATGCCGACCAGATCCTCGACCGGCAGTTTGCCGGTCACCACGTGCATCGAACTGATAAACACATCTTCGATGTCAACGTGCTTGCCGTTGTATTCGCCGCTGGGCTGATACCCGCACACCACGATCAGCGTTGGAATATTGAGTCGCGCGGCGGCCATCAACTGGCCGGGAACTGTCTTGTCGCAGGACGCCAGGCAGATCATGCCATCGAGTTGGGCACCCTCGACCGCCACCTCGATATCGTTGGTGATGAGGTCGCGGGCGGCCAGCATATAAGCGCCACCCGCGCCGGCTCCGGTGATGAAATCGCTGGGCGCGGCGGTGCGGATTTCGAAGGGCAGGGCGCCGGCATCGCGTATCGATTGCTTGAGGCGGGCGGCGATGCCATCCAGATGACTGAAGCAGATTGCCAGGTTCGACGACGAGTTGACGATGGCGATCTTCGGTTTTTCCAGCTCGCTCTCCTCAATTCCCAAGGCACGCCACTGGGCGGCACGCACAGCCCACAAGTAGGATCCGTAGGGGAAATTACTGCGTAGCTTCTTGGGCATGATTCGCTCCGTTATTGTTATAAGAGTGCCGATCCGTTAATTACCTTAACGATCTTGTACCGAGTCTAGGCTTCGACCTAGAATCCGAAAACCTTATTTTGCTTATAGATAAAATCCAAATTATGGATATCAAAGACGTCGATCTTAACCTGCTGAAAGTCTTCGATGCGCTGCGCAAGAAGCACAGCGTGACCCTCGCCGGTGATCTCATGGGGCTCAGTCAGCCGGCCATGAGCTTCGCTTTGTCCAAGTTGCGCACGTTGTTCGATGACCCGTTGTTCATCCGCACCTCCCGTGGCATGCAACCCACCGCAAGAGCCCTGCAAATCGCCGAGCCGGTGCAGCGGATCCTGGAAATGGTCAGCAGCGAAGTGTTGCCGTCCACCGGGTTTGTCGCCGCAACCTCCGAGCGCCAGCTGGTGCTGTGCATGTCGGATATTGGTGAAATGGTATTCCTCCCCCGGCTGTTGCGAATGCTCGACAGAGACGCGCCGCAGGTGCGAATCCGTACCCTGGCGTTGTCTTCGGAACAACTTGAAGAAGGCCTGGATGCCGGCGAGGTGGACGCGGCCATCGGTTATTTCCCGCGCTTGCTCAACACCTCGATCCGTCATCGGGCGCTCTACAGCCATTCATTTGTCTGCATCGTGCGCGGCGATCACCCCACCATCGGTGACAGCATGACCGCCGAACAATACCAGGCCGCCGTGCATGTCGCGGTTCAGGCCGAAGGGCGCGGCATGAGTGTGCTGGATCGAGAGCTGGCCACCCATGGCATCGTTCGCCGGGTGCGTTTCAGCTTGCCACGGTTCATGGGGGTGCCGTTTCTGGTGGCTGATTCCGACATGATCGCCACCGTGCCGTTGGCTGTCGGACGACGGTTTGCCGAAATCACCGATGTGCGCCTGGTCCCGCTGCCTTGGCATATCTGCGGCTACGACATCCACCTCTATTGGCATACGCGCTTCCATCACGATCCGGCAAACCGCTGGCTGCGCCAGTCTTTCATTGACTTGCTCGCAGATTTCTCTCCCGCCGAGTCGCTGGATATTTGATTAATTGAATTAATAGTTAATTGACATAACTAAATTTGCCGGTTAGGTTTTGCTCATCTTCACGCGAACAACAAGAGAGCAATCGCCATGAGCAACTACGAAGGCCGCTGGACCACCGTCAAGGTCGAGATCGAAGAAGGCATCGCCTGGGTCATCCTCAACCGTCCGGAAAAGCGCAACGCCATGAGCCCGACCCTGAACCGGGAAATGATCGACGTGCTGGAAACCCTGGAGCAGGATCCAGCGGCCGGCGTGCTGGTGTTGACCGGTGCCGGCGAGGCCTGGACCGCCGGCATGGACCTCAAGGAGTACTTCCGCGAAGTGGACGCCGGCCCGGAAATCCTCCAGGAAAAAATCCGCCGCGAAGCCTCGCAATGGCAATGGAAGCTGCTGCGCATGTACGCCAAGCCGACCATTGCCATGGTCAACGGCTGGTGTTTCGGCGGCGGCTTCAGCCCGTTGGTGGCGTGCGACCTGGCCATCTGCGCCGATGAAGCGACCTTCGGTCTCTCGGAAATCAACTGGGGCATCCCGCCGGGCAATCTGGTGAGCAAAGCCATGGCCGACACCGTGGGTCATCGCCAATCGCTCTACTACATCATGACCGGCAAGACCTTCGACGGGCAGAAAGCCGCCGAAATGGGCCTGGTCAACGAGAGCGTGCCCCTTGCCCGACTGCGCGAAGTGACCATCGAGCTGGCGCGCAACCTGCTGGAGAAAAACCCGGTGGTGCTGCGCGCGGCCAAGCATGGTTTCAAGCGTTGCCGCGAACTGACCTGGGAGCAGAATGAGGATTACCTCTACGCCAAGCTCGACCAGTCGCGCTTGCTCGACACCGAAGGCGGCCGTGAGCAGGGGATGAAGCAGTTCCTCGACGACAAGAGCATCAAGCCCGGCCTGCAGACGTATAAACGCTGAAGGTCGCGTGGGCGCGCGGCGGGTCCGGCCTGCTGTTCGTTGCCCCGCGTCGGCGCTACTGTTAGACCGCTTGAATGCATTCCCGATAAAGACAATAAAGAGGAATCACCATGCTCGACGTGCCCCTGTTGATTGGTGGCCAGTCGCGGCCCGCCCGCGACGGACGAACCTTCGAACGCCGTAACCCGGTGACCGGTGAAATGGTGTCGCGGGTGGCCGCGGCCACGCTGGAAGATGCCGACGCCGCTGTGGCGGCCGCCCAGGCTGCGTTCCCCGGCTGGGCCGCGCTGGCGCCCAATGAACGCCGCAGCCGACTGCTGGCGGCGGCCGAACAATTGCAGGCGCGCAGCGCCGAATTCATCGCCGCCGCTGGCGAGACCGGGGCCATGGCCAACTGGTATGGCTTCAACGTGCGCCTGGCGGCCAACATGTTGCGCGAAGCGGCGTCGATGACCACCCAGATTACCGGTGAGGTGATTCCCTCGGACGTGCCCGGCAGTTTTGCCATGGCCCTGCGTCAGCCTTGCGGCGTGGTGCTGGGGATCGCGCCATGGAATGCCCCGGTGATCCTCGCTACCCGCGCCATCGCCATGCCCCTGGCCTGCGGTAACACCGTGGTGCTCAAGGCATCCGAGCTGAGTCCGGCGGTACACCGCCTGATCGGCCAGGTGTTGCAGGACGCGGGCCTTGGCGACGGCGTGGTGAATGTCATCAGCAATGCCCCGGCGGATGCCGCCGCCATCGTCGAGCGGCTGATCGCCAATCCGGCGGTGCGGCGGGTCAACTTCACGGGTTCGACCCACGTCGGCAGGCTTGTCGGCGAGCTGTCGGCACGCCACCTCAAGCCAGCCTTGCTGGAGCTGGGCGGCAAGGCGCCGTTGCTGGTGCTGGAGGATGCCGACCTCGACGCCGCCGTCGCGGCGGCGGCGTTTGGTGCCTACTTCAATCAGGGGCAGATTTGCATGTCCACCGAGCGTCTGATCGTCGACGCCACGGTCGCCGATGCGTTTGTCGCCAAGCTCGCGGCCAAGGTCGCGACCCTGCGTGCCGGTGACCCCGGTGCAGCCGATTCGGTATTGGGTTCCCTGGTGGACGCCAGTGCTGGCACCCGCATCAAGGGGCTGATTGACGATGCCCTGGGTAAGGGCGCGCGGTTGGTCGTGGGCGGGCAGCTGGAGGGCAGCATCCTGCAACCGACCTTGCTGGACGGCGTCACCGAGGACATGCGCCTGTATCGCGAAGAGTCATTTGGCCCGGTGGCGGTGCTGCTGCGCGGCGACGGTGATGAAGAACTGCTGCGCCTGGCCAACGATTCCGAGTTCGGCTTGTCGGCGGCGATCTTCAGTCGCGACACCGGGCGCGCCCTGGCCCTGGCCCAGCGGGTGGAGTCGGGCATTTGCCATATCAACGGCCCGACCGTGCACGACGAGGCGCAGATGCCTTTTGGCGGGGTCAAGTCGAGTGGCTACGGCAGCTTTGGCGGCAAGGCCTCGATCGAGCACTTCACCCAACTGCGCTGGGTGACCTTGCAGAACGGACCCCGACACTACCCGATCTGAACCGCGGTTCTTCACGTCGGGCATGGATGCCCCGTGTCGACCCTACATAACAATAACGAGGCCGCAGCCGCTGGCTGCTCCGCCGCGCCGCGAGTCGCCGATGGGCGCCCGCCCGCGTGCCTTGATGGAGGACAACCACGTGAGTTCCGAATTCAGTCCGCAATCCCAGCACCCGCAACCTGCGCCCCGATACCGCGAGGTGTCCATCGGGCATCCGTCAGTCGAAGTCATTGAAGAGCAGGGCGTGCTGCACATGCGTTCCCTGGAACCCCTGGCTGAATTGCCGACGCGCTTGCTGGATCGCCTGTTGCACTGGGCGCAGGTACGTCCCGAGCAGACCTTTGTTGCCGCGCGCCAGGCCGATGGCGAATGGCGCCGAATCAGTTATGCGCAAATGCTCGATAGCGTGCGGGCGGTTGCGCAGAGTCTGCTGGGTTACGGATTATCGGCTGAACGGCCGCTGGTCCTGCTGTCGGGCAATGACATCGAACACCTGCAAGTGGCGCTCGGTGCAATGTATGCCGGGATTCCTTACTGCCCGGTTTCGCCGGCGTACTCACTGTTATCCCAGGATTTCGCCAAGCTGCGGCATGTCTGCGATCTGTTGCAGCCGGGGCTGGTGTTCGTCAGCGATGGGGCGCAGTACCAGCGCGCCATCGACGCCGTGATACCCGCCGCGACACCGCTGATTACGGTGCGCGGCCAGGTGCCGGGACGCGCCCGGGTGAGTTTCGCCAGCCTGCTGCAAGCGCCTGGCGGCGCCGAGGCCGATCAGGCATTCCATGCCACCGGCCCCGACAGCATCGCCAAGTTTCTTTTTACCTCGGGTTCGACCAAGTTGCCCAAGGCGGTGGTCACTACCCAACGCATGTTGTGCGCCAACCAGCAGATGCTGTTGCAGACCTTTCCGGTATTCGGTGAAGAACCGCCGGTGCTGGTGGACTGGCTGCCGTGGAACCACACGTTTGGCGGCAGTCACAACGTCGGCATCGTGCTGTACAACGGCGGCACCTTTTACCTCGACGATGGCAAACCCACGGTCCAGGGCTTTGCCGAAACCCTGCGCAACCTCAAGGACGTTTCGCCCACGGCCTACCTGACGGTGCCCAAGGGCTGGGAAGAGCTGGTCAATGCCCTGGAGCAGGATGCCGAGCTGCGGCAGCGTTTTTTTGCGCGCATGAAGCTGTTTTTCTTCGCCGCCGCCGGCCTGTCGCAGAGTATCTGGGACCGTCTTGACCGCGTGGCCGAGCAGCACTGCGGCGAGCGCATCCGCATGATGGCCGGGCTCGGCATGACCGAAGCGGCGCCGTCCTGCACCTTTACCACCGGGCCGCTGTCGATGGCGGGTTATATCGGCTTGCCGGCGCCGGGCTGCGAGGTACGCCTGGTGCCGTTGGAGGGCAAGCTGGAAGGGCGTTTTCGTGGTCCGCACATCATGCCCGGCTACTGGCGCGCGCCCGAGCAGACCGCCGAAGTTTTCGACGAAGACGGCTTTTACTGCTCCGGTGACGCCATCAAGCTGGCGGATCCGGCCAATCCGCAATTGGGCCTGATGTTCGATGGTCGCATCGCCGAAGACTTCAAGCTGTCCTCCGGGGTCTTTGTCAGCGTCGGGCCGTTGCGCAATCGCGCGGTCCTCGAAGGTTCGCCCTATGTCCAGGACCTGGTGATTGCCGCGCCGGACCGCGAATGCCTGGGAGCCCTGGTGTTTCCACGGCTGTACGAATGCCGGCGGCTGGCAGGTCTGGACGCCGAGGCCAGCGATGCCCAAGTGTTGGCCAGCGGGCCGGTGCGTCAATGGTTCTACGACTGGCTGCAGCGGCTCAACCGCGAGGCGACCGGGAATGCCAGTCGCCTGGAATGGATCGTTCTGCTCGATGAACCGGCCTCCATCGATCGTGGGGAAATCACCGATAAAGGTTCGATCAATCAGCGCGCGGTATTGCAGTGGCGCGCCGCCAGGGTCGAGGCGCTGTATCGCGGCGAAGACGCCACGCTCCTGCGAGCGGGGCCCAAGCCGTGAGCAGCGCCGGGCAGTACTCAGCCTTTGTCGATGTGGCGATTTTCGATGCCGTGCGCACGCCTTGGGTCGATCTCGGTGGGGCGTTGGCCCAGGTTTCGCCGATTGACCTTGGGATCAAGGTCGGCCGTGAGGTGCTGGCCCGGGCCGGTATCGATCCGTTGGCGGTGGACAGCGTGCTGGCCGGCTCAATGGCCCAGGCCAGTTTTGATGCCTACCTGCTGCCACGGCATATCGGATTGTACAGCGGCGTGTCGCAATCGGTCCCGGCGCTGGGGGTGCAGCGCATCTGCGGGACTGGCTTCGAGCTGTTGCGCCAGGCCGCCGGACAACTGCGCGACGAGGTGCAACTGGCGTTGTGCGTGGCCAGTGAATCGATGTCGCGCAACCCGATTGCGGCCTACACCCATCGAGATGGTTTTCGTCTAGGTGCGGGAGTGGCGTTCAAGGACTTTCTCTGGGAAGCCTTGTACGACCCGGCTCCCGGGCTGGATATGATCGCCACTGCCGATAACCTCGCGCGTCGGTTTGGCTTGAGCCGTGAAACGCTGGATCAGTATGCCTGCGCCAGTCACCACCGGGCCTTGCAGGCTCAGAAAGCGGGGGCCTGGAGCGAAGAAATCGTCGCCGTCGATAATCAGGTGTTCGAGCTTGAGGGGTATCAGCCCCGTGGCATCAACTTGCCGCGTCGCGCCAGTGCGGTCACCGAGGACAGTCATCCACGCCCCACCGACCTTGCGGCTCTGACCCGCTTGCGCGCGGTGCATGCCGGGGGCGTGCAAACCGCCGGCAACAGCTGTGCGGTGGTCGATGGCGCCGCGGCCGCTCTGGTGGGGCGCTCTTCGGCGTGCACCGCGCCGGTCCTGGCCCGACTGTTGGCCAGCGCGGTAGTCGGTGTGGCCCCGGAGTTCATGGGCATCGGGCCGGCACCGGCGATTCGCCTGTTGCTGCAACGCAGTGGGCTGAACCTGGACGATATCGACCGTTTCGAGATCAACGAAGCGCAGGCCGCCCAGGTGCTGGCGGTGGTTCAGGAGCTGGAGTTGGACAGTTCCCGGCTCAACGTCGAGGGCGGATCCCTGGCGCTGGGGCATCCCTTGGCCGCCACCGGCCTGCGTCTGGTCATGAGCCTGGCCCGGCAATTACGCCAGCACAATCTGCGCTACGGGATTGCTGCCGCATGCGTGGGGGGTGGGCAGGGCATGGCGTTGTTGATCGAAAACCCGGCGTACCGCGCCTGAGGTCCTTGGCTCGCCCAACAGGGCGGGCGACTGTTTTTTTATCCTGTGAGGTTGCCCATGTGGAGCTATCAGGCGCCCCTGCGCGATATGCAATTTGTGCTTGAACATTGGCTCCAGGCGCCCGGGGAGTGGCGCCGCAGCCCAGCGTTCGAAGGCATGGACCTGTCCTTGGCGATGCAGGTCCTGGAACAGGCCGGGCGTTTCAGCGAGGGCGTGCTGGCGCCCTTGAACAGCAGTGGCGATCGCCAGGGTTGTCAGTGGCGCGCGGGCAGGGTCAGTACCCCTGAGGGTTTTGTTGATGCCTATAAAGCCTATGTCGAGGGCGGATGGCCGGCGCTGGCCTGTGCCGAAGCGTTGGGTGGACAGGGTTTGCCGCAACTGCTCGATGCGGCGTTGCAAGAAATGCTTTACGCCAGCAACCACGCGTGGGCCATGTACACCGGCATCGCCCACGGCGCCTATTTGTGCCTCAAGACCCATGGCGCGGCCTGGCTGCAGCGACGCTATCTGCCGGCTATTGTCAGCGGCCAGGCGCTGCCCACCATGTGCTTGACCGAGCCCCAGGCTGGCAGTGATGTCGGGCTGCTGCGCTGTCGCGCCGAACCCGATGGCGCCGGCGGTTATCGGCTGCACGGCAACAAGTTATTCATCTCCGGCGGTGAGCACGACCTGACGGAAAATATCCTGCATCTGGTGCTGGCGCGCCTGCCGGGTGCGCCGTCGGGAAGCCGCGGTATTTCTCTGTTCCTGGTGCCCAAGCTACTGGACGATGGCCAAGCCAACGACCTGCACTGCAATGGCATCGAACACAAGATGGGCATCAAGGGCAGCGCCACCTGCTCGCTGGTGTTCGAAGGTGCCCAAGGCTGGCTGATCGGCGAGGCCAATCGGGGTCTGGCGGCCATGTTCGTGATGATGAATTCGGCGCGCCTGCATGTCGGCCTGCAAGGCTTGGGGCATGTCGAGGCGGCCTGGCAGAACGCCCGCGAATATGGCGCCGAACGCCTACAGATGCGAGCGCCGCTGCGTCCGGAAGGCGTAGCGGCCCAAGCCGCCGACCCGATCCATTATCACCCCGCTGTCCGTCGCGTGTTGCTGGAACTGCGCACCACCAGCGAAGGCTTGCGGGCGGTTGGCTATTGGGCCGCTCACCTGCTCGATCAGGCTGAACATGATCCGGATCCCCAGGGGCGCCAGCAGGCCGCGCAACTGGCGCAACTGTTGACGCCGATCATCAAGGCGTTTTTCACCGAGCAGGGGTTTCGCCAGGCGAGCAACGCCTTGCAAGTCTTCGGCGGTTACGGCTACCTCACCGAGTTCGCCATCGAACAGACACTGCGCGACAGCCGCGTCGCCATGCTTTACGAGGGCAGCAACGAAATCCAGGCCAACGACCTGCTGCTGCGCCAGGTTCTGGGAGATCAGGGCCGGGCGTTCGGCCTGTTGATGGCGCATCTGCGCGACGAGGCCAGGCAGGGCGCGGAACGAGCCGAATGCGCGGCGTTCGCCAGCGCTCTGGAGCGCGTGTGCGACACACTGTCTACAGTGGTCGACGACATACGCGAACGGGCACGGGAGGACAGTGAATATCCCTATCGGGCCGCCGCGGATTTTCTCCAGTTGTGCGGTATTGGCTTGTTGGCCATGGCCTGGGCGCGGGCGGCGCGGGTCTCCAGGGCGCTGCCGGAAGAAGATCCGTTGCGCGCCAGCAAACTGCAAAGCGCCGGCTTCTTCTTCAACTACTTGCCGTCCAGGGTGGCGCCGCACCTGGCCGCGATAGAGGGCGCACGGGCAGCCTTGGCTTTTGTCTAGTGGATCCATTGTTCGCTTCGATCAGCGGTACACCTCCAAAAGATCACCGAGTGCCGGAAACACGCGTGGGTGATCGATAATCGAACGGAAATGTGTGTGACGCTTTATATGATTAAGTGATTGATATTAAAGGTATTTATTGATGGTTTTTCATCGGCCTGGAATGCTTTTCCTGCGCTCCCACGTTTGGAGGCTCTTGTTCGTGGATCCATTAGCGGGTTAATTAGCGCCCTGGCGATGGCAGGAGCCCTCCTGATCATCCCGATAAAAACTACAAGAAGGGTTTCGTCATGAATGGCTTATCAACGGCGCACACCTGCGTGGGTTCTGCTGGCCACCGGTGCGCGTGTACGCTGCTGTCTACTTCTCCGTCGCTGTGGGTTCTGCACGCGGAGGTCCGGTCATGAGCTTCGATCTGCAGCGCCGCGTGGACAGCGGCCCCATGAATTCCTTTCAATACGTGGCGATCGGCATCTGCATTGTGCTGAACATGATCGACGGTTTCGATGTACTGGTCATGGCGTTTACCGCCGCCTCGGTGTCGGCCGAATGGAGCCTGAGCGGTGCACAGATCGGCTTGTTGCTCAGCGCTGGGCTGTTTGGCATGGCCGCCGGTTCATTGTTTATCGCGCCCTGGGCCGACCGCTTCGGTCGTCGCCCATTGATCCTGTTCTGCCTGGGGATTTCCGGGCTCGGCATGCTGCTCTCGGCGCTGAGTCAGACCCCTGTGCAACTGGCCTTGCTGCGGGGTCTTACAGGCCTGGGCATCGGCGGCATCCTGGCCAGCAGCAACGTGATTGCCAGCGAGTACTCCAGCAAGCGCTGGCGCGGTTTGGCGGTCAGCCTGCAATCCACCGGCTACGCCCTGGGCGCGACTCTCGGCGGCTTGCTCGCGGTGTGGCTGCTGACTCACTGGGGCTGGCGCTCGGTGTTTCTGTTTGGTGGCGTGGTGACCTTGGTGGTGATTCCATTGGTGCTGCTGTGGCTGCCGGAGTCCCTGGACTTTCTGCTCGCCCGCCGCCCGGCCAACGCCCTGGCGCGGATCAATCGCCTGGCCCGGCGCCTGGGGCAACCAGCGCTGGCGCAAATGCCGGCGGCGATGCTCAAGCAACCCGGCGCTGCCAGCGGTTTCGGCGAGCTTTTGGCGCCAGCCATGCGCCGCACCACGTTGCTGATCTGGCTGCTGTTTTTCCTGGTGATGTTCGGCTTCTACTTCGTCATGAGCTGGACCCCGAAACTGCTGGTCGCCGCTGGTTTGTCGGCACAGCAAGGCATCACCGGCGGGGTGCTGCTGAGCGTCGGCGGAATCTTCGGTGCGGCGCTGATCGGTGGCCTGGCCTCACGCTGGCCGCTGACCCGGGTGCTGTCGCTGTTCATGCTGATCACGGCCGGCTTACTGGTGTTGTTCGTCGGCTCGGGCTCCTCGATTGCCGCGGCCCTGGGGCTCGGCTTGTTGATCGGCTTGTTCTCCAACGGCTGTGTCGCCGGTCTCTATGCACTGTCGCCGGTGGTCTATGGCGCTTCGGTGCGTGCCACCGGAGTCGGCTGGGGCATTGGTATCGGGCGGATCGGCGCGATTATTTCGCCGACCGTGGCCGGCTTTCTGCTCGACGACGGCTGGCAGCCGCTGCACTTGTACGGGGTTTTTGCCAGTGTGTTCGTGATTGCCGCCGGCTGTCTGTTACTCCTCAAGCTGCCCAGGGCCGAGGCCGAACCTGCGCTGGCCAGCGCCTAGCACTCGCCACAGCTGATTGACGCCCGGCTGTGCCGGGCCTTTTCTGCAGCCACTGAACGACAGGTCCCAAGCTGCCTGCCGGGGGACGGCTGCGCCTATGAAAAACGGAAAACAATAATAATGAACCTCTCTCACAACAGCCTTGCACGTTCGATCACCGCAGCTTCGCTGACCTTGTCCATCGGCCTGCCGGCCTGGGCCGAAGACGCCGGTTTTCTCGAGGGTGCGAAGACCGATCTGCTCGTGCGCAACTATTACTTCAATCGGGATTTTCGCGATCGCGGAGCGGCTAAGAGTCAGGTCCAAGAATGGGCCCAGGGTTTTATTCTCAAGTTCAATTCCGGCTACACGCCGGGTATCGTTGGTGTCGGTCTGGACGGCATCGCCATGTTCGGCTTCAAGCTCGACAGCAGTCCCGGGACCAGTGGTTCGGATCTGCTGCCGGTACAAGGCGATGGGCGGGCGGCGGATAATTTCGGACGCGCCGGTGCGGCGTTCAAGGTGCGCATGTCGGCCACCGAATTGAAGGTCGGCGAATTACTGCCGGATGTTCCTGTGCTGCGCTACGACGATGGTCGGCTACTGCCTCAGACCTTTCGCGGGGCCATGCTCGATTCCCGGGAAATCCAAGGACTGGGGATACAGGCCGGGCAGTACCGCTCGGTGAGCCTGCGCAACTCTTCGGACATGCAGGACCTCTCGGCCTGGGCGGCTCCGGGCGTTACCGCCGATGGCTTCAATTACGCGGGTGTCGAATATCGTTTCAACCAGCAGCGAACCCTGGTCGGGGCCTGGCATTCGCAGCTTGAAGACATCTACCGTCAGAGCTACTTCAACCTCTTGCACAAGCAGCCGGTGGGCGCTTGGGTGCTGGGGGCGAACCTGGGTTACTTCATCGACAAGGATGATGGGCGTGCGCGTATCGGGGAGATCCAGAGCCGCACCGCCTTTGCCTTGCTCTCGGCGACCACTGGCGGCCATACCCTGTATCTGGGTCTGCAGAAGGTCAGTGGTGACAGTCCGTGGATGTCAGTCTACGGCAGCAGTGGCCGGACCTTGGGCAATGACATGTTCAACGGTAACTTCAGCAACGCTGATGAGCGCTCCTGGCAGGCCCGCTATGACTACAACTTTGCCGCGATGGGCGTGCCAGGGCTATTGGCGATGGTGCGTTACGGCCATGGGGAGAACGCCACCACCCAGACTGGCACTAACGGCAGGGAGTGGGAGCGCGATACGGAGGTGAGCTATACCTTCCAGAGTGGTGATTTGAAGAACCTCAGTGTGCGCCTGAATAACGCGACCAATCGGCGCAGTTTCAGCAGCGATTTTGACCAGACTCGGTTGATTATCAGTTATCCGCTGGCGCTGTAAGGAGAGCGAGGCGGGGCGTACATCAGCGTTACCGACAAAGCGGATAAGTATTCAAGCGCCCCGCCCGGCATTCCCCGGAGCGTCAGCTACAACGGTCCGCTGCCCGGTTCGCCTGCAAGCGGCCCAAGCCTTGCTGTACTATGACGGCCCACGTTTCCTGGAAGTGTCTGGATGAGTAAGCCCGGTCAATTAGTGCTGGTCGCACTACGCAAGATGATCGCCTCTGGCGAGTTGGCGGCGGGTGAACGCTTGATGGAAATCCCCACCGCGCAACTGTTCGGTGTGTCACGGATGCCGGTGCGCATGGCATTCCGCACCTTGGAGCAGGAAGGCCTGTTGGTGCGTTTTGGCGGGCGCGGTTTTCAGGTGCGTTCGGTGAGTGCCGACGACATCGCCGGAGCGGTCGAGGTTCGGGGTGTGCTCGAGGGCCTGGCAGCGCGCCAGGCCGCTGAGCGAGGGTTATCCGAGGCGGCGCGGGCGGCGCTTGAGTTGTGCCTGGTGCAGGGTGACCAGTTGTTCGACAAGGGGTATGTGACCGAAGACGATCTTGAGATTTATCATGATCTCAACATGCGTTTTCACCAGATCATCGTCGAGGGTAGCCACAACCCCGCGATTGCCGACGCGCTGGCGCGCAACGATCACCTGCCGTTCGCTTCGGTCACCGCGCTGGCCGTGGACCGTGAGGACATGGCTCGCGAATACCGGCGCTTCAACTATGCCCACATGCAGCACCACTCCGTGTTCGATGCCCTGGTCAGTCGCCAGGGCGCGCGGGCCGAGGCAATCATGCGCGAACATGCGAATGCCACCTTGCGCTACGCCGAGGTCTTCAGCAGCGCGACGGCAGACCAGCGGATGAAGATCATTCTGCGTACCGAGTAAGCCTCCTCAGATATCCAGCACCAGCAGCGGCGTTTTCGAGCGTGAGCAACAAGGCGTGAACTGGTCGTTGAGCGCTTGTTCTTCCTCGCTGAGAAACAGGTCGCGGTGCTCCGGTTCACCTTCCAGGACCCGGGTCAGGCAGGTGCCGCAAATGCCTTGTTCGCAAGACACGGCAATCTCGATGCCGTGGCTTTCCAGGACCTGGACCACGGTCTTGTCGGCCGGTATTTCGAAGACTTGGCCACTGCTGCCGAGCTTGACCGAAAAGCGCCCATCGTGGCTGCTGTCCACCGGGGCCGCAGCGAAATATTCGCGGTGCAGGTGGTCTTCCTGCCAACCCTGGGCGCGGGCGCTGTCGAGCACATGCTGCATGAAGCCACCGGGACCGCACACGTAGAGATGCACATTGTCTGCGGGTATCGCGAGGACCTTGGCGGCATCCAGGGCGGTGTGCGGGGTTTCGTCGAAATGCAGGAACACCCGTTCGGCAAACGGCGAATCCTTGAGACGCTGGACAAAGGCCGCGCGCGCGCTGGAACGGGCGCAATAGTGCAGTTCGAAGTCGGCGCCAGCCTGGGCCAGCCGCTCGGCCATGCACAGAATCGGGGTGATGCCGATACCGCCGGCAAACAGCAGGCTGCGTCGGGCACCGTGCACCAGCGGGAACAGGTTGCGCGGTTCGCTGATGCGCAGGTGAGCGCCGGTATGGATCTGTTCGTGCAGGCACTGGGAGCCGCCTCGGGAGGCCGGGTCTTTGAGCACGCCGATCAGGTAGCGATGCTGCTCTTGCGGGTGATTGCACAGCGAGTATTGGCGGACCAGTCCGTCGGGCATGTGCACGTCGATATGCGCGCCGGCGCTGAAGGCCGGCAGCGGCTTGCCATCGAGGCTCGCCAGTTCATAGCTGCAGATGTCCTCGGCTTCAGTGTTGCGGGATACCACCACCACGTCGATCATGTTCGGTCCTTGGCGTGTTGCCGCTGCGAGCGGCCACTTCTGTTTATTCGGTAAAGGCACAGGGCAGGGCGCGGCGCGATGAGGACGCCGCGCTCGGTGCAGGCGGCGTCAGGCGCTGGTTGCGGCGATCAGTTGCGGTTGCGCGCTGCGCTCCTTGGCGATCAGGCGTTCCAGCACCTTGCGCGACTGCACGCCGCCGGCATCGATATTGAGCTTGAGCAGGTTGCGGGTCGGATGCGCGAGCAGGTTCTGTTGCTGGCGTTCGAGCATCTCCAGGTCTTCGCTGAAGATCTTCCCCTGGCCTTCGCGAATACTGGCGGTCAGTTCCTGGTCCTGGGGGTTGAAGTTGCGCGCCATGCCCCAGAAGTACCAGATCGAGGTCTCGGTCTCCGGAGTGATGAAGTCCACCACGATGCTCGCGGCCTTGTGTTCGGCAGCGGCGTCATAGCCGCCCTTGCCGGCGTGGGCCACGCCGACCTCGATCAGTACATGGCTGGGCGGGCTGAAGCGGCAGATCTGCCAGCGATCCACCGGTACGTCATCGGCGAGGTTGTTACCGCGCAGGGCCATGCGCCAGAACGGCGGGGCCATGATGTTTTCCATATGCCGGGCGGTCACCACCTCGTCGCCCTCGACGGTGGTCAGCGGCGGCGCTTCGTCGATTTCCTTCTGACCGATACTGGAAGCGTGGACGTAGGTTTCGTGGGTCAGGTCCATCAGGTTGTCGATCATCAGGCGGTAATCACACTTGATGTGAAACAACCCGCCGCCATAGGCCCATTGATCGCTCACAGCCCATTCCAAATGGTGGATCAATGCGGGATCGGCCTGGGCCTGATCGCCGGGCCAGACCCAGATGAAGCCGTAGCGCTCAACCACTGCAAAGCTCTTGTTGCACGGAAACCCCCGTACCCGCTGACCGGGCATTTCCACCGTCTTGCCGTCACTGCCCATCACCAGACCGTGATAACCGCAGACGAGGTTGCCGTTTTCGACATAGCCCAGGGACAGTGGCGCGCCGCGATGTGGGCAGAAGTCCTCGACGGCCGCGACGTTGCCTTCCGCGCCGCGATAAAACACCATTTTTTCACCGCAGATCTGCCGGCCGAGGGGCTTGTGAGCGATTTCATCGGGGGTGCAGGCAACGTACCACGTGTTCTTGGGATACATGGGAGCTCTCCAGGCTTGTACTTATTTTTGTTTAATGGATCCATTAAGTGGTGAAAACTACGGAGAGTCAACATTGCCGTGGGCTTGTTCTGGGAATTTATGGGCGATTATCGCGCAATTCTGTTTTTATTTTTTTATAATGGATCCATTGTAAGGTCTGTCAATCCTCGCCTTTGCGTGGGAGAGGTGCATGAGCAGACGACCCCTGAGCAACGGCCAAAACGCAAAACGCCGGCGAGTGCCGGCGTGGATAGGACAGGGCGCGGTTCAGCGAAATGCCGGCACCACGTGCTTGATAAACAGCGCCAGGGATTTTTTCTTCTCTGCGTGGGACAAGCTGTTATCACACCAGAAACTGAATTCGTCGACCCCCAGTTCCTGGTAATACCGGATCCGCGGAATGATTTCTTCGGGTGTGCCGATCATGGCGGTCCGGTGCAGGCTTTCCAGTTCAAACTCGGGGCGGGTGGCGAACTTCTCCTCAGGGCTCGGCGCGAGGAAACCGTTGACGGGCACCTCCTTATTGCCGAACCAGGCATCGAAGGTCCGATAGAACCTGGAGATCGCCTTGGCCCCGACTTTCCAGCCTTCAGGGTCATCGACCGCATGCACGTGGGTGTGGCGCAATACCATCAATTGCGGGCGTGGCACATCCGGGTTGTTATCCAGCGCGGCCTGGAATTTGTTTTTCAGGTCGAGGACTTCTTCGTCGCCCTTCATCAATGGGGTGACCATCACGTTGCAACCATTGGCCACCGCGAAGTTGTGGGAGTCTGGATCGCGCGCGGCAATCCACATCGGCGGGTTAGGCTGCTGGATCGGTTTGGGCACGCTGGTGGAGGTCGGGAATTTCCAGATATCGCCGTCATGGGCGTAGTCGC
Organism: Pseudomonas sp. GQ91; assembly: GCF_059758795.1. Lineage (NCBI taxonomy): Bacteria > Pseudomonadati > Pseudomonadota > Gammaproteobacteria > Pseudomonadales > Pseudomonadaceae > Pseudomonas > Pseudomonas sp. GQ91. The sequence goes on along the minus strand of NZ_JCAXED010000004.1, from coordinate 32,864 downwards.
CCTTCCACAAAGCACGCACCACCGGCACCATCTCGCGCAACGCCGCGCCGCCGGCGGAGGCGGGCATGCCTCCGGCCATGCGGTCGAATTCCACCTGGTAAGCGCCACGGGCCAGGCCGACCTCCATGCGCCCGTTGCTGATGACGTCGAGCAAGGCGCATTCGCCCGCCACCCGCAATGGGTGCCAGAACGGCGCAATGATGGTGCCCGCGCCCAGGTGAATGGTGGTGGTCTTGGCCGCGAGGTAAGCCAGCAGCGGCATCGGGCTGGGTGAGATGGTGTATTCCATGGCGTGGTGTTCGCCGATCCACACGGTACTGAACCCACCTGCCTCGGCCATCAGGGTCAATTCGCTCAGGTCTTCAAACAACTGGCGGTGGCTGACACTTTCATCCCAGCGCTCCATGTGTACGAACAGGGAAAACTTCATGATGCTTACCTCGGATCTATTGTGATCGGCCTGTCGACTGCAGGCCCTAAATACGCTCGCCCCTGTGAAGCCTGTCAGTGGTGACAGCTGTTCGGTGGACCGATTATTGGTATACCATAATACGATGTAGTCGCAAAATGTTTCTCTTCATCCGCGCCCTCGCGCGGGATCTGTCAGGCAACGACGGGCAGGGCGCCCATCTTGCCGTGGCAATACACCAGTGGCCCGGCGTTCTGCTGGGGCACGATCAGGTTCTTCACCGAGCCGACCATGATCGCGTGGTCGCCGCCTTCATATTCACGCCACAGCTCGCACTCGATCACTGCCGAGGCATTGGCCAGGATCGGGTTGCCCAGTTCGCTCAAGGTCCATTCGATGCCCTGGGCCTTGTCCTTGCCCTTGCGCGCAAAAGCATAAGCTTCGTTTTGCTGGCCGCCGGAAAGTACGTGAATGGCAAAGCGTTTGTTTTTGATCAGGACTGGGTAGGAGTCGGAGCTGTAGTTGGGGCAGAACAGCACCAAGGCCGGGTCCATGGACAATGAGCTGAACGCACTGGCGGTCAGCCCTACGACCTGGCCGTTGTCGTCAAGCGTGGTGATCACGGTAACCCCGGACGGAAACGACCCCATCACTTGTTTGTAGATGGCAGCATCGATCATGGGAAGGTCCTCTGGCGGTGAAGCAGTTTTTATAAATTTGTAAGTCTGATGGTATACCGTAATACGATCTGTGCAAGCGCTTTTTCCTGTGACCGATGAGCGTACAGGTTTGTGCTCAAGCTCAATAAATACGGGGATTTTTCCAATAAATAGCGTTCTGCCATGTATCACAATAACGGATCAGATACGTGTCAGAATGACGGATCAGCCTTGTGAAAATGTTGGAATACCATAATATGGTGTTCAACTTGGGAGCCAGAGAGCTCTCCCGGTTTGGCGTCAAACAACTATAAGATCAGACAAACGCGAGTTCATTTCCATGCCCCAGATGTCCCGGCAAGACCCCCTGATCGAGAATCACACGGTCGATTACGTCCCCCTCGCGGAACGCCATGGAAAGGCCCGCGACCTGTTCACTTTATGGTTCAGCACCAACATTGCACCGCTGCCCATCGTTACCGGAGCCATGGTGGCCCAGGTATTCCATCTCAATCTGGTCTGGGGGCTGCTGGCGATTGCCTTTGGACATATGCTTGGCGGGGTGGTGATTGCGCTTGCGTCGGCCCAGGGCCCGCGAATGGGCATTCCGCAGATGGTGCAGAGTCGTGGGCAGTTCGGGCGCTATGGCGCGTTGTTGATAGTGTTTTTCGCGGCGCTGATCTATATCGGCTTTTTCATCTCCAACATTGTGCTGGCCGGTAAATCCATTGTCGGTATCGTGCCGTCGGTACCGATGCCGGCGAGTATCCTGATCGGCGCGCTCAGCGCCACGGCCATCGGTGTGATCGGCTACCGTTTTATCCATACCTTGAACCGTGTCGGCACCTGGGTGATGGGGGGGGCATTGCTCGCGGGCTTTATCTATATCTTCGCCCATGAGTTGCCGGCGGACTTTCTGACCCGTGGCGGCTTCAACCTGGCCGGCTGGTTGGCAACGGTGTCCTTGGGGGTGATCTGGCAAATCAGTTTCTCACCCTATACCAGCGATTATTCGCGCTATCTGCCGGCGGATATCGGCATTACCCGACCCTTCATTGCGACGTACCTGGGCGCCACTCTCGGCACCATCCTGTCCTTTGCTTTCGGTCTGGTAGCTGCCTTGGCCACACCGGAAGGCACCGAAGCCATGGTCGCGGTCAAGCAAGCCACCGGTTGGCTGGGGCCGATCCTGATGGTGTTGTTCCTGCTCAATATCATCAGTCACAACGCCCTGAATCTGTATGGCGCGGTGCTGTCGATCATCACCTCGATCCAGACCTTCGCCAGCCAGTGGACACCCAGCATCAAGGTGCGAGTGATGCTGTCGGGCGTGATCCTCGCGGGCTGCTGTGTGGTAGCGCTGGGTGCTTCGGAGGATTTCATCTCGCAGTTTATCGGGCTGATCCTGGCGCTGTTGTTGGTGCTGGTGCCCTGGGCGTCGATCAATTTGATCGACTTCTACCTCATCAAGCGTGGGGCCTACGACATTGCCTCGATCTTCCAGGCCGACGGCGGAATCTACGGGCGCTTCAACCCGCACGCCATCGTCGCGTACTTCATTGGCATCATCGTGCAACTGCCATTTGCCAATACATCGCTGTATGTCGGGCCGTGGGCCAACCTGGTGGAAGGCGCGGACTTGTCGTGGCTGGTGGGGTTGGTGGTGACGTGCCCATTGTATTACTGCCTGGCCACACGTCAGCAGGCGCAGAAGGTCAAGGCGGTGAGGTTAGGTTATACCGACTAGTCCTCGCACCAGTTGAAATGCCCGGCCAATGCCGCAATGCCGTGCAGTTAAGGCTGAATCTCCTGTGGCGAGGGGCTTGTCTGTGGCGAGGGGGCTTGTCCCCCGTTGGGCTGCGCAGCAGCCCCAAAACCCAGTCGCTGAAGAGTGCCTGATACACCGCATTTGTCTTTATTAGGGCTGCTGCGCAGCCCAACGGGGGACAAGCCCCCTCGCCACAGGATGGTGTTTGGCACGCGACTTTCTTAACTGCACGGCATTGCGGTCAATGCCGGGCATTTTTGTATCTAGGCTCTGGTTACCCTGATTGCCGGAAGGGGCGTTGCAGCTTAGTGATTGCGTGCAGCACCTAGAGATGACCGAGCCCCAGGACGTTTCTGCCGGCGTTATTTCTTCGCTGTGTAGGCAAATTCCTAAATATTATTTCACCCCTCTGGCTTGTGTCTGGGGTCGTAGTTGCTTGTTTATTTTTCGACGCCATCTCTAATTGCATCCAGGATGTGAAACATGGCGCAAGGGTATATCAACGACCGAACCGCGGACTACTCGAGTTTGAAATCCCGCTTGATGGACGGCGCCCCTAGTCGGCAGCGCTCCGGTCATTTCGATGTGTTGAACCGGCACCTGCGCCTTGGATTGGTAACGCCGGGTCAGTTGGTGATTGTTCCTGACACCTACAGCGTGAGCTGTTCCCTAGAGGAAGCAGGTGAGGTTGCAGGGTATGCGCAACGGATTCGGGCGATTGGACAGACATCTAAGTGGCTGAGTAAAGGGACTTATCTGGGGTTGGCGCTGGATGTGGGAGTGACGGGGTTGGAACTCAAGGAGGCGTGTATGACTGGGAGAGAGGCGCAATGTAGAAGGGCGAAGGGGGAGGGTATGCACGAGGTAGTGTACTCGGCGACGGTGGTGCGTTTCTGGGTGGTGAGATCATAGAAACCGATGGTGATTTGATATTTCAACCAAAAGGAGCCTAGCAGTGTCATTTTTTCTCGCCTACACCATTGTTATGTGTTCCGGGGCGTTAAGTGGCTTTGCGGTGATGTTATATACCGAGTACCGAAAACTCGACGAGTTGGAAAGTTATTTCAGTGAAAACGAAAAAGTGCGTAGACATAAACGTTTCTGAAGAAGGAATCGGCGAATCGACAGATTTCATCGCATGGGGCTGATGATTGATTTTCTGTCAAATCCCAAGCCCTATTTGCAAGCAGGCCTCGTGACCGAGATCGAACTGGCTGCTGTTCCCTTAACGCTGAAGCGTTGGGCGTTGTGGCCCTATCGCGTTGCTTACGTTTGGGCCGCTGTGGCAGGCATTTGGTACTTTTGGGGCGGTTAGTTGTGGTTCTCGACAGGCCAAAGGCTGGATCTGATCTGAAGGGGCTGAACGGGGATATTTCAGATACTTTTCTGACCTGAAGGATCGGCATCGAATCCACAATCAAAACGGTTTTTTCAGGTCGCCCATTTTCTCGGCATACTTCGGTCAGTCCCCTCGCCCCTTTGGGCAGAGGCATCTACACAACTTTCAGAAATTGACGAATATCGCCTGTGGCGAGCGGGCTTGTCCCGCGTAGGGCTGCGCAGCAGCCCCAAAAGCAGCCGCTACGGAGTATCTGATACAGCGTATTCGGCTTGCTGGGGCTGCTTCGCAGCCCAACTCAAGCCTGAGATTCCCTACCGGCTAAAAAAAGCCGCCACAACCCGACGTTGTGGCGGCCTCAAGGTGACGTGTTTTGGCCTGCGATCAGTGCGCGCCTGCAGCCTTGTTCAGATCGCTGTCCTGCCATTCGGTATACACGCACGCATCCGCCGTCGCCCAGCGCACGCGCACCGAATCACCGGACTTGAGTGGCATGCCCGCAGCATACAGTGCCTTGACCGTCATTGAGGTACCGCCCAGGGTTTTCACGCTGCAGGTCAGGCTTTCGCCGAGGAACAACACTTCGCCGACAACCGCCGAGACTTCATTCCAGCCGACGGCCAGTGGCTGCTCGGCGGCCTGTTCGATGCTCAGCGCCAGGGCTTTTTCCGGTCGTACCATCAGCAGCACATCCTGGTCGGTGTGCAGCCCGGTGGTCAGGCGGATCGATAAGGATTGCCCCTCGAACGCCGCCACCGCGTTGCCTTGGGCCTTGAGCTTGAGGAAGTTGGAGTTGCCGAGGAAGGAAGCGACAAATGCATTCGGCGGGTTCTGGTACAGGTCGAAACCGCTGCCCAGGCCGACGATCTTGCCATGGCTGAAAATCGCGATGCGCTGGGACAGACGCATGGCTTCTTCCTGGTCGTGGGTCACGTAGACAATGGTGATGCCCAGGCGTCGATGCAACTGACGCAGTTCATCCTGCAAGTCTTCACGCAGTTTCTTGTCGAGGGCGCCAAGGGGCTCGTCCATCAGCAGGATGCGTGGCTCGTACACCAGCGCACGGGCGATAGCGACCCGTTGCTGTTGACCGCCGGACAATTGCGAAGGGCGGCGATGGGCGAATTGTTCCAACTGCACCAGCTTGAGCATGGCGTCGACGCGTTTCTCGCGTTCGGCGCTGGCCAGTTTGCGGATCGCCAGCGGGAAGGCGATGTTGTCGCGGACCGACAGGTGCGGGAACAATGAGTAGCGCTGGAACACCATGCCAATGTCGCGCTTGTGCGGCGGTACATTGACTAGGGATTGGCCGTCGACCAGGATTTCGCCGCTGCTCGGCGTTTCGAAGCCGGCGAGCATCGACAGGGTGGTGCTTTTACCCGAGCCGCTGGAACCGAGGAAGGTGAGGAATTCACCGTCCTTGATGTCCAACGAGATAGTGTCGACGGCGGCAAATTCGCCGTAGTACTTGTTCAGGTTGCGCAGGCTGACCAGAGGTTGGTCATGCTTCTGCGCGGAATCTTTGATCACTGCACTCATGTTTTACTCCTGGGCGCTCAGGCGCGGGTTTCAGCGCGCCGGCGAACGGCGGCGGCAATCATCATGATCATTACTGACAGGCCAATCAGCAGCGTCGAGGCGACGGCGATCACCGGCGTCAGGTCCTGACGCAGGGTGGTCCACATCTTCACCGGAAGGGTTTGCAGGGTTGGGCTGGCCATCATCACGCTGAGTACCACTTCGTCCCACGAAACGAGAAAAGCGAACAACGCACCGGCCACCATCCCCGGGCGAATCGCCGGGAAGGTCACCTTGAACACCGCCTGCAAGCGCGATGCGCCGCAGATCACCGCCGCATCTTCAATCGACTGATCGAACAGCTTCAGCGAGTTGATGATCGAGATAATGGTGAACGGCAAGGCGACGATGACGTGGCTGACCACAAAGGCGAACATCGTGCCGGTGTAGCCAAGCTTGAGGAACAGCGCGTACACCGCCACCGCAATGATCACCAGCGGCACGATCATCGGCAGGGTGAACAGGCCGTAAAGCAGCTCGCGACCGGGGAAGCGCCCGCGCACCAGGGCAAACGCGGTGGGCAGGCCCAGGGCGACGGCGAACACGGTGGTCAGCACCGCGACCTTGAGGCTGGCTACCGCGGCGTTCATCCAGTCGGCGTTGGAGAAAAACTGCCCGTACCATTTCAGCGTCCAGCCCGGCGGTGGAAACACCAGCCATTGCGATGAGCCGAACGACAGCAGCACGATAAACACGATCGGCAACAGCAGGAACAACGCAATCAGGCCGGTGGTCGTGTACAGGCCCAGGCGCATCCTGCGGCTCATGGCATTGGGAGTCAGGAGCATGACGGCTTACCTCGCGTTGCTGGCGCCAACCGGGGATTCCGGCTGAAGCTTCAGGTAGAAGTAGAACAGCACCAGCGTGATGACGATCAGCAGCGCGGCACCGGCACTGGCCAGGCCCCAATTGAGGAACGATTGCACCTGCTGAATGATGAACTCGGGCAACATCATGTTCTGCGCGCCACCGAGCAGCGCCGGAGTGACGTAGTAACCGAGGGACATCACAAACACCATCAGCCCGCCGGAAAACAGCCCCGGCCGACACAGTGGAAGGAACACCCGGAAGAAATTGGTCCAGGGGCTGGCGCCACAGATCGAGCCGGCCTGTAGGATCATCGGGTCGATGGCCTGCATGGTCGCCTGCAACGGCAGCACAATGAACGGGATCATGATGTAGCTCATGCCGATCACCACGCCTGTCAGGTTGTGCACCATCTCCAGCGGTTGATCGATAATGCCCATCGCCATCAACGCCTTGTTGATCACCCCTGAAGCCTGGAGCAACACCAGCCATGAATAAGTGCGGGCGAGGAGGCTGGTCCACATCGACAACAGCACGATGTTGAGGATCCAGCGCCCCCAGCCGCGCGGCACCAGGGTAATTGCCCAGGCCAGCGGGAAGCCCAGCAGCAGGCTGAACAGGGTCACCAGGCCCGCCACCGAAAATGTGTTGAGCAGCACTCGGGTGTACGCCGAATTGGCGAACAGCTGTTCATAGTTGCCCAGGCCTGGCACCGGCTCCAGCACGCCGCGCAACAGCAGGCCAATCAGCGGCGCCAGGAAGAACAGGCCGAGAAACAGCAGGGCCGGGATCAGGTTGCCCGAGCCGCGCCAGCGCTGTGCCAGGGAAGGGACTGCCGCGTGGCCTGGAGCCGCGCCGACAGCGCCATGGGCGCTCCCGGTCGGTGTGGTTGCGCTCATTTTCATTGGACTAGCCATTCGTTCCACCGTGTTGCAATGGCCGGACCCTGCTTGGCCCAGTAGGCGAAATCAAGCGTGATCTGGTCCTTGGCATACGCCGTCGGCAGGTTCGGCGCCAGTACCGAATCCAGGCGCTGCACGCTGTCGATATTCACCGGTGCATAGGCGGTCTGGTTGGAGAAGTCGGCCTGGCCCTTGGCGCTGCTGGCATAGGCCAGGAACTTCATGGCAGCGGCTTTGTTTTTCGCGCCTTTGGGCACCACCAGAATATCGGCCATGACCAGGTTCTGCTTCCAGCTCACGCCAACCGGTGCGCCGTCTTCCTGCAGGGCGTGAATGCGACCGTTCCAGAACTGACCCATGCTGACTTCACCAGAGGCCAGCAACTGTTGCGACTGCGCGCCGCCACCCCACCAGACGATGTCTTTCTTGAGGGTGTCGAGTTTCTTGAAAGCGCGGTCCAGGTCCAGCGGGTAGAGCTTGTCGGCGGCGACGCCGTCGGCCAAAAGAGCCAACTCCAGCACGCCGGGGCTGGGCCATTTGTAGAGGGCGCGCTTGCCGGGGTAGGTCTTGGTATCGAACAGCGCGGTCCAATCCTGGGGTTTGCCGGCGCCGAGCTTGGCTTCGTTGTAGCCGAGCACGAAGGAAAAGAAGAACGAGCCCACGCCATGCTCGGAGACAAATCGCGGGTCGATCTTGTCGCGCTGGATCACCGCGAAGTCGAGGGGTTCGAGCAGGCCTTCGGCGGCGGCGCGCAAGGCGAAGTCAGCTTCGACATCCACCACGTCCCATTGAACGTTGCCGCTTTCGACCATAGCCTTGAGTTTCCCGTAGTCGGTGGGGCCATCCTGGACCACGGTGACGCCGCTGGCTTTGCTGAAAGGATCGGCCCACGCCTGCTTCTGCGCGTCTTGGGTACTGCCACCCCAGCTCACGAAATTGACGCTTTCGGCCGCCTGCACGGCTTGGCTGGTCACGCTCAGCAGTCCCGCAAACAGCACGGCGGCTACAGCTTTGTTCAACACCATTTTTACGCCCTCATTGTTGTGTTTATGAGCGGGGCTTTTGAATGCCCGCCTATCGGGAGCAGTCGGTCCGGTTGATGTCTTGAGCGTCATCCGGCCTGTGGAATGTCATATTATGGTATTCCAAGATTTGCGCAAGCATTTTGCCATACCGGCCATCCGCCAACGCAGGTTTCCAGGGTCAAATGAAGGCAATACTCTCCACTACTTCCAGGTCGTAGCCGGTCAAGCCTGCGTATTTCAACGGAGGGCCGAGGTGGCGCAACTTGCCCACGCCGAGGTTTTGCAGGATCTGTGCGCCGGTGCCTACTTCAGAATAGATGCGGGACTGCGAACGACTGAACTGGCGAGGTGCCTGGGTCAGCTGCGGCACCCGCTCCAGCAGGGCTTGGGAGGACTCGTGATTGGCCAGCACCACCACCACGCCACTGCCTTCAGCGGCGACGCGTTGCAAGGCGGCCCACAACGTCCAGTTGGATGGGCCACTGTAGTCGGCGCCCACCAGATCGCGCAGTGGATCAATCACATGCACCCGCACCAGGGTCGGTTCCTCGCGGCGCACCTGGCCCATGACCATCGCCATATGCACGCCGCCGTCGATACGGTCTTCAAAGGTAATCAGGCGGAAGGTACCGTGTACGGTCGGCAGCTCGCGTTCGCCGATGCGCGTCACCGTGCGTTCGGTGCTGAGGCGGTAGTGGATCAGGTCAGCGATGGTGCCGATCTTGATCCCGTGTCTGCGCGCGAATACTTCCAGGTCCGGCCGGCGAGCCATGGTGCCGTCGTCATTCATCACTTCGACGATCACCGAGGCCGGGATGTGCCCGGCCAGGCGTGCCAGGTCGCAGCCGGCTTCAGTGTGGCCGGCGCGGGTCAACACGCCACCGTCCTTGGCGCGCAACGGGAAAATATGCCCCGGTTGCACGATGTCGGCAGGACCGGCATCGATGTCGACGGCTGCTGCCACAGTGCGTGCGCGGTCAGCGGCGGAGATGCCAGTGGTGACACCTGTGGCCGCTTCGATGGACACGGTAAACGCTGTGCCGAACACGCTGGCATTACTCGGCACCATCTGTTCCAGGCCGAGGCGCTGGCAGTGTTCATCGGTGAGGGTCAGACAGATCAGGCCCCGTGCTTCGCGAGCCATGAAGCTGATACTTTCGGCGGTGCAGCAGGCGGCGGGCTGCAACAGATCACCTTCGTTTTCCCGGTCTTCATCGTCGACCAGCAGCACCATTTTGCCCTGGCGGTAGTCTTCGATGATTTCTGCAATGCTGTTGAAGGCCATGTGGAGGTGCTCAAGTTGTTGGTTGTATGTATTATGGTATACCACAAAACTTAAGCAAGAGGATGTCGCGATGAAGGCCTACTGGATTGCCCATGTAGATATTTCCGATGCCGAGCAATACACCCACTACACCCAGCGCGCACCGGCTGCGTTCGCGCTGTACGGCGGTCGGATCCTCGCCAGGGCCGGCCGCAGCACCGCGCTGGAAGGCGGGCGCACGCCGCAGCGTAGCGTGGTGATCGAGTTCGACAGTTACGAGCAGGCCGTGGCGTGTTACGAGTCCGAGCTGTATCAGCAGGCGAAGCGCCATCGCGAGGGTGTGGCCCAGGCGCAGGTGATCATTGTGGAAGGCGTGGCGCCCTGACGGCGCGCGCCGAACACCATCCTGTAGATAGGGGGCTTGTCTGTGGCAGTGGGGCTTGTCCTGTGGCAGTGGGGCTTGTCTGTGGCAGTGGGGCTTGTCCTGTGGCAGTGGGGCTTGTCCTGTGGCGAGGGGGCTTGTCTGTGGCAGTGGGGCTTGTCCTGTGGCGAGGGGGCTTGTCCCCCGTTGGGCTGCGAAGCAGCCCCAATAAAGTAGAATGCGGCGTATCGGGCACTCCTCTGCGGCTGGTCTGGGGGCTGCTGCGCAGCCCAACGGGGGACAAGCCCCCTCGCCACAGGACAAGCCCCTCGCCACAGGACAAGCCCCTTGCCACAGGACAAGCCCACTCTGTTTACAGGCAAGCCCCCACAGACAATTTCTCTACCACAGGTAGATCGCCGTGCAGCCTCAGCGGATGAAGTGAATCTTGCCGCTGTCGTCGTTGCCGATGTAGATGCCGTAGACCCCGGCCTGGCGCTCTTCGATATAGCGTTCGAGGATTTGCCGGATGGCCGGGTAATAGATGCTGTCCCAGGGAATATCCTCGGGGGCGAAGAATTTGTAGTCGAGGGTTTCCGGGCCGAACTGGCCGGTGATCTCCTGCGCGATGGCGCGGAAAATGATGTACACCTCGCTGATCTTCGGCACGCTGAAGATCGAGTAGGGCGAGAGTATCTCGGCACGCACGCCGCTTTCCTCCCAGACTTCGCGCAGCGCCGCCTGTTCGGTGGTCTCGCCGCCCTCCATAAAACCTGCCGGCAGCGTCCAGGTGCCCGGGCGTGGGGGGATCGCACGTTGGCACAGCAGGTATTTACCGTCCTGCTCGATGATGCAGCCGGCGATGATTTTCGGATTGACGTAGTGAATATGGCCGCAGCCACGGCACATCAGGCGCTCATGCGTATCGCCCGGTGGCAACTGGTGACCGAGGTCACTGCTGCCGCAGCAAGGGCAAAAGCGCGGGCTGAACATGCTCAGTGACCTATGCGTGGTTCTTTGAGCGCGATCGGCAGGGTGATGTCCGGAATCTTGCCGGTCTCTTCCTGTTTGCGCTTGAGGTAATCCAGCGCGACGGCTGCTGCCGCGCGCACGTGATCGACGCAGGCCTGGTGGGCGGCGAGTGGGTCGCCACTCTTGATCGCCTGCACCATGCGCTCCATTTCCTGGTTGCTGCTGCCGCGACGGTTCTCCTGGGACACCGAGGTTGCCCGCAGGTAGCTGATGCGTGCCTGCAACTGCCGCAATTGGGTGGCGGCGATATGGTTGCCGGAGCCTTCGAGCAATACGTCGTAGAAGCCTTGCACCGAGTCGATGACCTGTTGCAGTTCGCCATCCTTGAGGGACTTGCGGTTTTCCTCGAGGGCCTTTTCCAGGGCCTTGATGTCTTTTGCCTTGGCGCGCAGGGTGAACAGCTGCACGATCAAGCCTTCGAGTACGCAGCGCAGTTCATAGATATCGACGGCATCGGCCAGGGTGATCACTGCCACTTGCGGGCCTTTGGCGTCGGCGAACTCTACCAGGCCTTCCGACTCCAGGTGGCGCAAGGCTTCGCGCACCGAGGTGCGACTGACGCCCAGGCGATCACACAGGTCGCGTTCCACCAGGCGATCGCCCGGCAAGAGCTGGAAGTTCATGATGGCGCTTCGCAGTTTTTCCAGCACGATTTCGCGCAGCGTAACCGGGTTGTGATTGACCTTGAAGCTGTCGTCGAGTGGCAGGCGTTTCATGGGGGCTGCTCTGAATGAAGCGGTTAACTGGAGGCCTCGGCGTCGGCTTCGGCGAAGGCTTCCCGGGCCAGCCGGAAACTGTCTACGGCCGCGGGAACCCCACAATAAATGCCAACCTGAAGCAGAATTTCGCGTATTTGTTCACGACTCAGTCCGTTACGCAAGGCGCCACGTATATGCAGCTTGAGTTCGTGGGGCCGATTGAGGGCCGAAATCATCGCCAAGTTTATCATGCTGCGTTCTTTAAGCGACAAACCCTCGCGGCCCCACACATGGCCCCAGCAGTACTCGGTGACCATCTCCTGCAGCGGCCGGGTGAAATCGTCGGCGTTCTCGAGCGAGCGCTTCACGTAAGCCTCGCCCAGCACCTGGGTGCGGATTTTCAAGCCTTGTTCATACTTGTCGTTGCTCATCGTTCAACGCTCCTCAAGCCAGGGTGGGCAGCGGGCCCAGTTTGCCTTTGTGGTAGATCATCGGCGTGACGGGTTGCTCGGGCAGGATCAGATGCTTCACCGCGCCAACGATGATCGCGTGATCCCCGCCGTCGTATTCGCGCCACAGCTCGCACTCGATGATCGCCGTGGCCTTGGTCAGCAATGGATTGCCCAGCTCGCTCAGGTGCCACTCGATGCCCTTGGCTTTCTCCTTGCCCTTGCTGGCGAATGCATAGGCTTCGGCGGTCTGGTCGGCGGACAGCAAGTGAATCGCGAAGCGCTTGCTGTCGCGCAGGATCGGGTAGGTGTCCGAGGCGTAGTTTGGGCAGAACAGCACCAGCGCCGGGTCGATCGACAGCGCGCTGAACGCACTGGCGGTGATGCCGACGATGCCGCCGTCCGGGTCGAGGGTGGTGACCACCGTGACGCCCGAAGGAAACGAGCTCATGACGTCTTTGTAAATGCCGGGTTCGATCATGGTTCTGGACTCTTAGCGCATCACAAAAGGATCAGGCATGGGCGCCTGGGAGAGATTGATCCACACCGTCTTCAGTTCGGTGTAGGCCAGCACCGAATCGATGCCGCTTTCGCGTCCGTAGCCGCTGTTCTTGAAACCGCCGATGGGCGCCATGGCGGACACGGCACGGTAGGTGTTGACCCAGATGATCCCCGAGCGCACATCCCGCGCCAGGCGGTGGGCGCGGCCCAGGTCGCGGGTCCAGATGCCGGCGGCAAGGCCGAACTGCGAGTCGTTGGCGATCGCCAGTGCTTCGGCTTCATCCTTGAAGCGAATGACCGAGGCCACCGGGCCGAACACTTCTTCCTGCATGATTTTCATCGAGTTGCGGTCGCACTCGAACAGAGTCGGCTCGTAGAACCAGCCTTCGCCCAGATCCTGTGGCCGCTTGCCGCCCATGCGCAGGCGGGCACCTTCGGCGATGGCGTCCGCCACCAGGCCTTCGACCACCGCGAGCTGTTGTGCCGTGGCCATGGGACCCATTTCGCTGGCATCTTCCTGGGGGTTACCGATGCGGATGCGCCGGGCGCGTTCGACCAGGCGGTCAACGAACTCATCGTAGATTTCATCCTGCACCAGCAAGCGCGAACCGGAGACGCAACTCTGTCCGGACGCCGCATAGATACCGGCAATCGCACCATTGATGGCGCTGTCGAGATCGGCGTCGGCAAAGATGATATTCGGTGATTTACCCCCCAGTTCCAGTGACAGCTTGGCGAAGTTCTCGGCGCTGCTGCGCACCACATGGCGCGCGGTGGCCGCGCCGCCGGTGAAGGCGATCTTGCGTACCAGTGGGTGGCGGGTGAGGGCGGCACCGGTACTCGGGCCGTAGCCGGTGACCACGTTGACCACGCCCGCCGGGATACCGGCTTGCAGGGCCAGGCGCGCCAGCTCGAGAATGCTCGCCGAGGCGTGTTCCGAGGGTTTGATGACGATGGTATTGCCCGCCGCCAAAGCCGGCGCGAGTTTGATCGCGGTCAGGTACAGCGGGCTGTTCCATGGGATGATCGCGGCCACCACGCCCATGGCTTCGTGCACGGTGTAGGCGAACAGGTCCGGCTTGTCGAGGGGCAGGGTGCCGCCTTCGAGCTTGTCCGCCAGGCCCGCGGTGTAGTGAAAGAACTCCGGCAGGTAGCTGACCTGGCCGCGGGTTTCACGGATCAATTTGCCGTTGTCGCGGCTTTCCAGTTGCGCCAGTTGCTCCTTGTTGTCGGCGATCAGATCACCGAGGCGGCGCAACAGCTTGCCCCGCGCGGTGGCGGTGAGACCACGCCAGGCCGGGCTGTCGAAGGCGGTTTGTGCAGCTTGCACGGCGCGCTCGACATCCGCTTCATCGGCGTCGGGCAGTTGTGCCCAAGGCTGGGCCAACGCGGGGTTGAGACTGTCAAAGGTCTTGCCGGACAGGGCATCGACCCATTCACCGCCGATGCACATCTGGAAGCGTTCAAGCGTCATGCCACGATCCCCTTTATTGGATGTTGTTGGGCGTGTGCCGTTTCAAGAAAATCCAGCAGCAGCTGGTTGACCAGACGCGGCGATTCGACCGGCATCATATGCCGTTGCTCGGCCAGCACCGCGACGGTAGCACCGGGGATGCGGTCGGCCAATTGCCGGGCCATCTGCGGTGTCGAGCCGGGGTCCAGTTCACCGGTGGCGACCAGGGTTGGCGCCTGGATGCTGCCTAGGTCGTCAGCGCGGTACATGTCCTGGGTGGCAAACAATTCGTAGGTGGTCAGGTAACCCTGCGGATCGTTGCCCGCCAAGGTCTGGCGCAAAGCCGCGATTTGCGCCGGGTTGGCCGCCTGGTACTCGCGGCTGAACCAACGGGACAGTGCGGCTTCGGCATTCGCGTCTGGCCCGTGTTCGGCTGCCTGGGCAGTGCGGGCGATCACGCCGGCACGCTGCTCGGGGCTGCGGTTGAACACGCTGTTGAGCACCACCAGGCTTTGCAAGCGTTGCGGGTAATGCAAGGCAAACGCCCGTGCGACCAGCCCCCCCATGGAGAACCCGATCACCGTCGCCTTGGGTAATTGCAGGTAATCGAGCAGCTCCAGCAGTTGATCGGCATAACCGAGCAGCGGGGTGCCGGCGGTCGGGCGTGGGCTGGCGCCATGACCGAGCATGTCATAGCTGATCACGCGGTACTGCGTGGCCAGGCCAACGACCTGGCCGCCCCACATTTCTTTATTCAGGCCCACGCCGTGGATCAAAACCACAGGCTGGCCTTGGCCGGTCGCCAGATAACTGGTACCAGCCGGGGTGCGTTCAGCGATGAGCCGAATCATGGAGCGCTCCTGCATACCTTTTTTATTGGGATAACTCGCTTGGGTTTACTGGGCCTTTTCGGCGGCCAGTTCTTCCAGGTCGATATAGCGGTTACCGATCCGTGGATGCAGGCGACCGCCATCCGCGCAACCCAGCACCACGACAACCTCGTCGGCGCGCGGAGCGTCTTCGATTTGCATTTCCAGGGTGATGTAGTGCGAGCGCAGCCCTTCGTCGTCCTTGTGCATCATCGGAATCTGGATCGAGGTCCCCGGGCCGCCGCGCTTGTTGGTGAAGCTCAGGTAGCTCTTGGCCTTGACCGCTTCACGGTAGTGGTTGCCGAAACGC
Source organism: Pseudomonas sp. GQ91 (assembly GCF_059758795.1). Lineage (NCBI taxonomy): Bacteria > Pseudomonadati > Pseudomonadota > Gammaproteobacteria > Pseudomonadales > Pseudomonadaceae > Pseudomonas > Pseudomonas sp. GQ91. Next base: position 17,440 of record NZ_JCAXED010000004.1, on the reverse strand, counting down.
AAGGTATGGATGATCGCCGAGGCATGCTCGATCTCGCCATCGGCGCCCACCACGGCCGCCTTGCCGTAGGCCTCGATCTTGTCGGCGCCGCCGATGATGCTCACCAGGCGCTCGACCATCAACGCACCGAGGTCGGAGCAGTTGGCACGGATTTCCGGCTTCAGGTCTTCGACGAAACCACGACCCAGCCATGGGTTTTTCAACACAACAGCCAGGCCGACCATGGTCACCGGCGTGTCCGAGGCTTTGCCGCCTTCGATAAAGGTTTCTTCTACATAGCTGACGATCTTGCGGATTTCGAAACTCATGGCTGCTCCAGCTGGATGTGAGTGGGTCTGTGTATGATGGTATACCATAATACCTTAAGTGCAAGTGTCAACAATCAGCGGAGGTGGTTTGCAGCGACAAAAGGTTGGTCGGGCCTGCATGTGCGGACCTGACAGGAGCAGGATTTCTATGTGGAACTGAAAGCACAGGTTTCAGTGTCTTTTATGATTCCGTTACCCGCGGCAACGCCGCGCGCGTTCGATTTTGCCAAGAAGGGCGGGGAGCCAGAGGGGCGTCGCACGGTTAGTGCGGGCATTTACTTTGGTTATATTTATTCGTTCAAGAATGCTCTGTATGCTGCCGTCACTAATAAAACTAAACATGCTGATAGATGAGACGCCAGGAAGGATCGATGCAGGTCAATGCTGTTTCACCCTGTACCAAACCCCATGTCTTGATTATCGACGACAGTGTCAGCGAAGTTCGACCGTTGCTGCAGTTATTGCAGACACAGCCCTGGCGACTTTCTTTCGCCAGTGATCCCCACCAGGGCTATCAGCGCGCACTGACGCTGCGTCCCGATCTGATTCTGCTCGATGTCCGAATGCCGAAAATGAGCGGGTTCACCCTGTGCCGATTGCTGCGCGAAGCAGCGGCTACGCGCAGCACGCCAGTGATCTTCCTGACCTCTTCCAGCACCCTGGAGGAGCGGCTCGAGGGTTTTGCCCTGGGGGGTGTGGACTACGTGCTCAAACCTTTCGAACCCCATGAAGTCCTGGCGCGAATTCGCCTGCACCTGCAACTGACGCGGCGTGGGGAAGCGGCCGAGGCGCTGCCTGCCGAACTCGCGACGCCGGCTGATGCGGAGCAGATTGTGCTGCAGGCGGCCATGCGCTATATCGGGCAGAACCTGGAAGTGCTGCCATCCCTGGCCGACATTGCCTTGACGGTAGGGACCCACGAAAAACGACTGTCTGGCATATTTCGCGCGCGCCTCGGCACCACGGTCTTTGGTTATATCCGCGAGGCACGCCTGCTCCGGGGACAGGAGCTGCTGTTGAGCGGTTCGATGAACATGCAGGACATAGCCGAAGAAATAGGCTTCAAAAGTGCCGCAAACTTTGCCACTGCGTTTCGCGAGAGATTCGCAATGACCCCCAGCCAGTTCAGGCAGCAGGCACAGGGAACGCAGGATGCTGGTGGGCGTACGTGACCTTCTGGATTCGTCTGTTGCTTCTATTTATAAGCGGCATGGGAGCAGGGCAAGCCGCACCCACAGTCGTGGACGCGTGCCGATCAGATCGCCAGGCGCTGACCCCCTCGGCGCAAGTGTTGCAAGACACGGGTGGACAGTTGACTGCCGCGCAAGTGTTGGCGGTGCCTGGCGAACGCTTTCACCCCATGGATACATGGGCGCGTCCTGACTATTCCGGTGCCGCGTTCTGGTTGCGGTTGACCCTTCGGAATGCGGCGAGCGGCAGTTGTACCCAGTGGCTGACCGTAGGTGAGCCGCGCCTGCAGAACATTCAAATGCACGTGCTGCGCGCCTCCGGCGAGCAAGTGCTGCGGGCTGGCGCCGACTACCCGCTGGACCAGTGGCCGATGCCCTTTCGACAGCCGGTGTTTCCCTTGCAATTGCAGGAAGGCGAGCAGGTTACGCTGCTGATCCGGATTGCCAGTGACTCATTGCTGCTGATAGACCCGCAACTGTGGTCCGATCGTGGTTTGCTGGAAACGCGCCAATACGTCGACCTGGTGGACGGCATCGCGCTGGGCATCGTATTTGTGTTCGTGCCATTCAGCCTGCTCGTGGGTTGGATAGTGCGCTCGCAGTTATTGCGTGTGCATGCGGGGTTGCTGTTGAGCTACATTCTGCTGACCTGCGCCACCAACGGTTACCTCACGTTCTGGCCCGCAGCCTCGCTGCTTACCCCGCAGATATTCACCTTCTTCAGTATTGTCTCGTTCGCCTTTTTCCTGGGTTACGCGCGGGTGTTGTTGCAGGTCAGGCGCTTGCCGAAAATCCTCGGATGGCTGTTTTCGTTGCAACTGGTCGGGTTTGCCGCCAGTCGCCTGTGGGGGCTGGGGATCGATGCGCAGGACGGCGCAAAGGCCTCGCTGGTATTTCTCTATGGCATCTACGTCATTTTGCCGCTCACCCTGGCGATCGGGGTGCGCAAGGGCATTACGTTTAACCCGATGGCCTGGATCGTGGTGTTTCTGTTCGGCGTGCAATTCGTGACGCGCTATGTCCTGACCCTTTATCAGTTGCCGTGGCAGGCCCAGGCCAATCGACATGATTTGTCTTCGGCGATACCCGGCATCGTCCTGCTGGTGTGCACCTTGGTGGTCGAGGTGAGCCGTGGCCGCACCCGCGAAAGACGTGCCCTGGCGGATCTTGAGAGCCAACAGCAAGCCGAACACCAGCGCCTGGAAAATACCGTAGCGTTGCGCACCCAGCAGTTGAACGACTCCCTCCAGGCGCGCAGCTCGCTGATGGCGCGCATCAGTCACGATTTGCGCTCGCCACTGGTCACCATCATTGATTACGCGAGGATGCTCGCCAGCGATCCGGTCCGCGCAGAGCACTACAGTCATCGCATCGAAAACAGCGCGCGCCATCAATTGGAGCTGATTGACGAGCTGCTGGAGTTTTCGCGCAGCGAACTGCAGCAATTGGAACTTTCGCTGGCTGCGGGCTACCTGTATCGATTTCTCCAGCAGGTCGAAGAGGACGGGCGATTACTGGCCTCACGACAGGACAATCTGTTTGTCTGCCGTTTTGCCGAAGACCTGCCGGCGCTGGTCAGGGCCGATTACCGGCGCTTGCGTCAAGTCTTGATCAACCTGTTGGCAAACGCTTCCAAGTTCACGCGTCATGGCTGTATCACCCTTGAAGTGACCCAGCAGGCTGGCTCGGATGCTCAGCGCGCGCGTTTGCGCTTCAGCGTGACGGACACCGGCATCGGCGTCGATTCGGCAGAACTGGACCACATACTTGAACCCTTTCGGCGTGGCAGCAACGCCGGCCACTATGAAGGCAGCGGCTTGGGCTTATCCATCGTCAGTCAATTGCTGGCGCACATGGGCAGCACCCTTGAACTGCAGTCCGAGGCGCAACGTGGCAGTTGTTTCAGCTTCAGCCTGGAACTGGAGCTTGCCGGCGAAGATGAGCTGGATTCAGCCTCGGAGCAGAACAATTGGCTGGCCTTTGACGGCGAGGGCACGCGAATTCTGGTGGTCGATGATGTCAAGCTGAATCGCGACTGGCTCTACGATTTCTTGACCGGCTATGGCGTCGATGTAGCCGTTGCCGAGAATGGCGAGCGCGCGCTGGCCCTCGTCGATACAGGGTCGTTTGACCTGGTGATGACCGACCAGGCAATGCCGGTCATGGACGGCTGGGCGCTGCTGCGGCGCCTGCGAGCACAGCGTCCGGAGTTGCCCGTGCTGCTTTACTCCTCGGCGCCGCCACGACGGCCCGTCGGTTACCCGCAAACGCTGGACTTCGATACCACGTTACTCAAGCCCGCCTCCGGAAACGAGCTGATTGCAGGCATTCAGGCGCTGATCCAGCACACACTCACTGAGCGGCAGAATTCGGTCCATGAACAATAAAAAGAATCCAAGGAGCTGCCTTCCGGGTGTCCTTGCGTGGTCTTCCTGCGCGGGTCTTTTGTTATGGGGGCCGCTGGTCTGGGCCCCGTTCGCAGCGGCCGATGGCGAATCGACGGCGGCCGCGCCATCAGCGTTGGTGCTGGACGAGACGCAGGTCACTGCGCGGCATCGCCTGGAAAAGCCGCAGAACGTACCCATCGCCCTCAGCGTGCTCGACGGCCAGCAACTGGACGACAGTGGCCTGCATGACTTGCAGGGTATTCAAGAGCGAATCCCCGGGCTGGTGGTGTCGGGGCATAACGCGCGATATGCCGGTCTGGGGCTGCGAGGATTTGGCGCCACCGCCTATAACGACGGGCTGGAAAGCAGCGTCGGGGTCTTCGTCGACGGGGTTTATCTCGGTCGCTCGGGCATGGCCTTCAGCGATTTGCTCGATGTTGAGCGCGTTGAAGTGCTGCGTGGCCCGCAAGGCACGTTGTATGGCAAAAATACCAGCGCCGGGGCGATCAATATTGTCACGCGCCAGCCCACCCCTTATCTGGAGTCCAGCGCCGAAACCTCGCTGGGCAGCCATGGTTCCCGTGAATATCGCGGTGTGCTGTCAGGCCCGCTGGTAGACGAAGTGCTGATGGGGCGACTCAGCGCATCGCAAAGCACCCGTGATCCAGAGGTTGAAAACCTGCACAACGGATCGCGACTCAATGATCAGAATCGTCAGGCCCTGCGCGGTCAGCTGTTATGGGCGCCGAATGCGCGCTTCAGCGCCCGCCTGAGCGCTGATCGCGCCTGGCAGGACGAGACTGGCAATGCGTTGCTGGCGAGCCAGTACAGCCAGGAAACGCGCAATCGCGCGCGGTTCATGCGCTACACCTTGTTGCCGACGGACCCGTATCGACGCGAGACCCAACAAGATGGCTTGACCCGGACCCGGAGCCAGCAGAATGGTCTGTCGCTGGAACTCAACTGGACGCTGGATGACGAGCATGTGTTGACCAGCCTCAGCGGGTACCGCGACTGGCGTTTTCGTAATCCTCGCGATGGAGACGGCAGCGGGCTGGCGATCGCGCAAGCGGATAGCGGGCTCGATCAACGCCAGTTCAGCCAGGAATGGCGCCTGGCGGGCAAGGTCAATGATCGGCTGGATTACGTGGTCGGTCTTTATTACCTGCAACAGCACCTGGACCGCACGGTGGATGTGGACTTCGGCAAGGACGCCAGCGCCTGGTTTCTCGGTGACCGCCCGGAACTGGCGGCCTTTGGCGTGACCCGCCCGCAGCAGATTCCCGCCAGCCTGTTGAACGGCGCTGGCCAGCGTTTCGACGGCGAGCAGAAGGGCGACAGCCGTGCGGTGTTCGGCCAATACACCTGGCGTCCCCTTGAGCCTTTGGAATTGACCTTCGGTCTGCGCTACACCGAGGAGCGCAAGACCGGTTGGATTTCCCGCGAGGTCGTCAATCTTGCGCCATTGGAGCGCGATCCGATTTCGCTGGTAGGCGGGCAACTGCTGCGCAATGTCGCCTTGGGCGGCAGCTATTACCGGCGTAGCACCATTGACGAACACAATGTTTCCGGTCTGCTGGGCCTGAGCTATCGTTTCAACGAGCAGGTGCTGGGGTATGCCAGTGTGTCCCGCGGCTCGAAAGCCGGCGGCATCAATCTGGATGTGGTCAGCCCCGGTGTCAACCCGACCTATAAGGCCGAGCAGGCCACGTCGATGGAAGTCGGGGTGAAAACCCAGTTCTGGAACGATGCCGCGCGCATGAATCTCGCGCTGTATCAAACCGATGTCGATGACTATCAGGCGCTGACCTACAGTCGACCGGTCGATACGCTGTCACCGCCGCTACGCGACAACCTGTTGAACGTCGGCGCGGTGCGCCTGCGGGGTATCGAGCTGGACTTCGCCTGGCGTTTGAACGAACGCATCGACCTACGCTGGGGCACGGCGTGGAGCGATGCGCGTTATCGCGACTTCGAGAATGCACCTTGCCCGCCGGGCTCCGGGCAATGGACCTGCAACCTCAGCGGTGCGCGGCTTTATAACGCGCCCGAGTGGAACACCACGGCCGGGGTGGATTGGCGCTATCCACTGGAGGCAGGCCTGGAAGCATATTCGGGTCTGGACTACAGCCTGCGAAGCGGCTACCAGGGCACCCTCGAAGGCGGTCCCGGCAGCTATCAGCCAGGCTACGGGTTGGCGAATCTGCGCGTCGGCCTGCGCGACCATGAGCGCAGCTGGAGCGTTGAAGGCTGGGCGCGCAACCTGTTCGACAAGCAGTACATCACCGCCGTGTATTCCTTATTGGGGGCCGGCGACTATGGCGTGCTGCCCGGTGATCCGAGGACCGTCGGCCTGACGCTCAACGTCCGCCACTGATTGCCGTCACTGGGCGCGCTCGGAAATCCTGAGCGTGCGCCGTGGGCCGTTGCTCGATTTTGCAGGCTTATTGAGCTGTATCCGCTCCAGCAAAATATTTATTCCGTCATTCAAAGATGCTGTTGTGCGGCGCCTGGAAAACTGTGCGCCGTACATTTTCCGTTCCATGTCGGTGCGGACAGTTTTCCAACGGAGTAACTAACGATGCGCAATTCTCACAGGGACTCGATGTATGTGAGCAGGCATCTGCTGCAGTGGACGATCGCTCTGGTCGGTTCGACTGCCGCCCCCTTAAGTCTGGCACTGACGATTCCGGATGCCGGGCAATTGCTCAACGAGCAGCAGCAGACCGTCCCTACCGAGCGTCGATCGACCCAGCCGCCACCGGCATTCGAAATCCCGTCGGACGCCTCGTCGGTGAAAGACTCAGGATTGCGCGTCAAGCTCAATGCCATTCGTTTCAGCGGTGATACCGAACTGGCCGACCACGAGAATCTGCATGCATTGGTTGCGCCTGTCCTGGGCAAGACCCTCGACCATCCCGCGTTGCAGCGACTGGTAGAAAGCCTGACCCGTTATCTGCGCGGTCAGGGTTACGTACTTGCGCGGGCGTACTTGCCTCGCCAGGACTTGACCGAAGGTGTGCTCGAGATTGCGATTGTCCAGGGCGAACTGCAGTCAGGCGCAGAGCGTATCAAGGTCAGCGGGCAGACCCGTACGTCTGCGCAGCGCCTGCATGACATCGCCAGCGCCGCCTTGCCGGAAGGTCAGGTACTGCGTGCCCGCGAACTGGAGCGGGCGCTGCTGCTGATCAATGATCAGCCGGGCATCGTGGCCCACTCGGCCTTGGATCGTGGTGCTGAACCGGGCAGCAGCCAATTGCTGATCAATGCCACGCAAGGGCCGATCTTCAGCGGCGGCGTGTCGGCGGACAACTATGGCAACCGAAGCACCGGCACGGCGCGGGGCAATGCGCAACTCAACGTCGATGATCCCTTTGGCTTCGGCGATCGCTTGTACCTCGGGCTCAGCAAGACCACCGGCAGCTCGGTGGTGGGCGGCGGCTACAGCTTGCCGCTGAGCCCTTCGGGGTTGCGTCTGCTCGCGGCGGCTTCTTACTTGCGTTATGACGTAGACCAGGAAGTGTTCAGGCCTCTGGACCTGCGCGGTACCGCCAAGAGCGGTTCCCTGGGGTTGACGTATCCATTGATTCGTTCGCGCCTGCAAAACCTCGACGTTACCGGTACCTATGAGCGCCGGGAACTGGAAGACCGTGGGCTCGGCAGCCAACTGCGTGAGCGTACCCTGGACAACTTTACCTTTGCCCTGAGCGGCAACCGTTTCGACAGTTTCGCCGGTGGCGGCGTGACGGATGCCAGCGCCTCCTTGACCGTTGGCAAGCTCGACCTTTCAGGCAATCGCGACGATGAGCTCGCTGACCGTACCAGCGCCAAAAGCGACGGTGATTTCCATAAGGTCAACTTGCGCCTGTCGCGCCTGCAAAGCCTGGGAGCCACTGACAGCTGGACGGTGTTCGGCGCGGTGTCCACCCAATGGGCGAGCCAGAACCTCGATTCATCCGAGAAATTTCTGCTGGGCGGACCGGCGGGCGTGCGCGCTTATCCCGTTGGCGAGGCCTCGGGCGATCATGGCTGGCTGGCAACCCTGGAATTACGGCGCGATATCGATCTCGGCCTGGCGATGGCCAAGTTCCAGGCGCTGGGTTTTTTCGACACCGGCCGCATCTGGCTGCATGAAAAGCAGTGGGAGGGTTCGGTCAACAATGCCGGCAATACCAATCGTTATGACCTCAATGCCGTTGGGCTGGGCGCCAACCTCTGGGTCGGCAACTGGACGGTGCGTACCGCGGTCGCGCGCACCTTGGACAACAACCCCGGTCGCAGCCTTTCGGGCCTGGACGCGGACAGTCGCTCCAGCGACTGGCGCGCATGGCTACAAACGTCCGTGGCTTTCTGATTCCGCCTCCAGCCTCCGAACTCTCAAGAGCATTCCATTATGAAGAACGCCTCGTTGAACCATGTTTACCGTCTGGTCTGGAGCGATGCCGCCCAAGCCTATGTTGCTGTTTCCGAACACACCAATGCCCGTGGCAAGCGGGGTGGATTGATCGCCACTCTCGCGGCGCTGGGGCTATTGGGCGCGGGCCTGGCCCAGGCGGCCGATCTGCCGACCGGTGGCGCGATAGTCGGCGGCGTTGGCAGCATTTCGCAAAACGGCAACCACATGGTGATTGACCAATCCACCGGCAAGCTGGTGACCAACTGGAACAGCTTTGATGTCGGCCGTGACGCCAGCGTGACCTTCCGGCAGCCCAACAGCGCCAGCGTCGCACTCAACCGGGTGGTGGGCGGCGGCAATGCCAGCCAGATCCTCGGCAAACTGAACGCCAACGGTCAGGTCTGGCTGCTGAACCCCAACGGGGTGGTTATCGGCAAGGGTGCCCAGGTCAATGTGGGTGGGCTGGTCGCCTCTTCGTTGAAGATCAGCGATGAAGACTTTCTGGCGGGCAAAACGACATTGCGCGACGGTGCGGGTGCCGGCTTGGTGAGTAACCAGGGGCGCATCACTACCGCAGAAGGTGGCGTTGTCGCACTGATCGGGCCACACGTCAGCAACAGCGGCGTGATCCACACGCCAGGCGGCAGCACGGCGCTTGCGGCGGGCGATAAAGTCAGCCTGGACTTCAATGGCGACGGCCTGGTCAGCGTGAACGTCGACCGTGGCGTGCTGGACGCGCTGGTCCAGAACAGCGGCCAGATCAGCGCCGATGGAGGACTGGTGACGCTGAGCGCACGCTCGGCCGATGCCGCCATCAGCAGTGTGGTAAACAACACCGGCCTCATCGAAGCCAAGGGCATGCTTGAGCGCAATGGCCGTATTTTGCTGGACGGCGACGACCAGGGCGGCTCGACCCAGGTGGCTGGCGTGCTGGATGTGTCTTCGCAGCAGGGTAAGGGTGGCGACATCGTAATCACCGGCGAGCAGATTGCGCTGACTGGCGCTGCGCTGGATGCCAGCGGTACCCTCGGCGGCGGCACCGTGAAAGTAGGCGGCGGCTGGCAAGGTAAGGACGCCGGCGTGGCCAATGCGCGCAAGGTCACAGTGGATGCACGTACGTCGGTGCGTGCGGATGCGACAAGCCGGGGCGACGGCGGTACCGCCGTGTTCTGGGCGGATGACAGCACGCGCTTCGCCGGTACGGTCTCGGTACGTGGCGGTGCGCAGAGCGGCAACGGCGGCAAAGTCGAGGTTTCCGGCAAACAGACGCTGCAGTACAGCGGCATTACCGACGCGCGCGCCAGTCACGGGCGTACCGGCGACCTGTTGCTTGATCCCGCGAATATCACTGTCAGCGGCGGCGGTACGGCAGGTGACGCGATTACCGGCAGTACCGTGACCGAAAAGGCATTGGAGGCCCAGACCGCCAACGTGTTGCTGCAAGCCACTGATTCCATCACCTTTGCCGATCTGACGCAAAATGGTGGCGATGGCACCATTACGATGCAGGACGATGTCAGTTTTCGGGCTGAAGCCTTGGACGGCGGCGATGCAGTGATCAGCTTCGCCAATGCGGCCAACACCCTGGAAGTATCGGGTACCGGCAGCATTTATATGCAAGCGGGGGGCACCGGGACGGGGTCGATCAGGAACTCGTTCAACCTCATTGCCCACGGAGCTGGGGCCAATCCAGCGATCGCGGACCTGCCGACGCATAATGTCTCGACTATCGGCAGCGGTGTTCCGGGGGCAGGCAGTATTACCCTGCTGGGCGCCGACGGCTTGACCATTGCCGGTGCCGTCACGACCAATGGCGGCTATGTGCGGCTGTCCAGCGACTCGGACACCGGCGGCCGGGGGGCGTTGACCATCAACACGCCGATCAACACCGCCGGCGGCAACCTGTACCTTTCCTTTGGTACAACCGCGTATGCGGAAAGTATTGCTACGCTCACGGGCGACATAACCCTGGGGGCCGGGCGGCTGTTTTTTGGTGATGCGATGGGCGCCAAGGGCCTGGGCGGATCTACGGGTGAAAAGCGCCTGGGCGGCAAGCTCAGTCTGAGTGGTGACGTCAATTTCTCTACGCCGCTGACCATGCTCGGCGGGGCATCGATTTACACGGACGGCGACATCAATTTCACCAGCAACGTCAAGCTCGATACCGGTAACGACGCACTGACTCTGCGCGCGACCAACATCGATTTCACCCAGGCCACGCTGCAGAACGTGTCGACCGCCAGCCTCAGGTTGGAGCCCTGGAATATCGCCACCAATATTTCCCTGGATGGCACCGATGGGATCGCAACGGCCAATACGCTCGGCAAGCTCGACAACATCATGAACCTGACCATCGGCCGCGCGGACGGTACCGGTACCACCACCGTGAACAACAGCGGTTTCGGTTTCAACGCCAACAACAGCCTGACCTTGCTCAACGGCAACATCCAAATTGATGGTGCCCTGCAGAACACCAGTTCGACCGGGCACGTGATCGCTCGTGCAGGCCAGGCGGATGTTGTGATCGGCAGCACGGGCAGCGTTACCGGCGAGGGCACCGGCGACGCCGTGGTCTTGAGTGCCGCGCGCAACTTCATCAATCACGCCGGCAGCGCGGCGCTGAACGCCTCCAATAGCAATGGGCGCTGGTTGACTTACTCGACCAGCCCGGACGCGGACGTGCGCGGCGGCCTGCCGCTGGATTTCAAACAGTACAACGCCCACTACGGCGATACGCTGGCGCAGTCCAGCGGAAACGGCCATATCTACACCGTCGCGCCCAAAGTCACGGTGGGCCTGACTGGCGAGGTCAGCAAAACCTACGACGGCGATGCCCATGCCACGGTGAAAGCAGATAACTTCACGGCTGCTTCGGGCGCTATCGATGGCGACGACATCAGCCTCATCATTGCCGGCTATGACACCGCAAGCTACGACAACAAAAACGCCGGCAGCGGCAAGACTGTCAGCGTAAGCGGCATCAGCCTTGGCGAAGCGCAGAACGGTGATGCCAAGGTGTATGGCTACCAGTTGGTATCCGACAGTGTCAGCGGTGACATCGGCAACATCGACAAAAAAGTCCTGATCGCGACGGCGAACGTGGCAGACAAGGTCTACGACGGCAAGACCGCGGCCAGCTTGAATAACATTCAGTTGATCGGTGTGCTCAGTGGCGATGTCGGCCAGCTGGACGTGGTGGGCACTCAGGGCAGTTTCAGCGACAAGAACGCGGGCGTCGATAAAACGGTGACGGGCAGCGGGATCAGCCTGGGTGGCGAAGAAGCGGGTAACTACAGCTTCAACACCGACGCGCAAATCGGCACCGCTACTATCGACAAGAAAACCCTGACGGCGACGGCTGATGTCTCCGACAAGGTTTATGACGGCAAGACCAACGCTAATCTGGGCAACGTCCAACTGGTCGGCGTGGTCGACGGTGATGCTGATGAACTGCTGGTTGTCGGTAATCAGGGTAGTTTCAGCGACAAGAATGCAGGCATCGATAAGTCGGTGACCGGCAGCGGGATCAGCCTGGGTGGTGAGGAGGCGGGTAACTACAGCTTCAACACCGACGCGCAAATCGGCACCGCTACCATCGACAAGAAAACCCTGACGGCGACGGCTGATGTCTCCGACAAGGTTTATGACGGCAAGACCAACGCTAATCTGGGCAACGTCCAACTGGTCGGCGTGGTCGACGGTGATGCTGATGAACTGCAGGTTGTCGGTAACCAAGGCAGCTTCATCGACAAGAATGCGGGCATCGATAAGTCGGTGACAGGCAGCGGGATCAGTCTCGGCGGTGAGGAGGCGGGCAACTACAGCTTCAACACCGGCGCGCAAATCGGTACTGCTACCATCGACAAGAAAACCCTGACGGCGACGGCTGATGTCTCCGACAAGGTCTATGACGGCAAGACCAATGCCAACCTGGGTAATGTCCAGCTGGTCGGCGTAATCGACGGTGATGCTGATGAACTGCTGGTCGTCGGCAACCAGGGCAGCTTCAGCGACAAGAATGCGGGTATCGATAAATCGGTGACCGGTAGCGGGATCAGCCTGGGTGGCGAAGAGGCGGGTAACTACAGCTTCAACACCGACGCGCAAATCGGCACCGGGACCATCGACAAGAAAACCCTGACGGCAACGGCCGACGTCTCCGACAAGGTCTATGACGGCAAGACCAACGCTAATCTGGGCAATGTCCAGTTGGTCGGCGTGGTCGACGGTGACGCTGATGAACTGCAGGTTGTCGGTAACCAAGGCAGCTTCATCGACAAAAACGCAGGCGTCGATAAGTCGGTGACCGGCAGCGGGATCAGCCTGGGTGGCGAAGAAGCGGGTAATTACAGCTTCAACACCGGCGCGCAAATCGGCACCGCTACTATCGACAAGAAAACCCTGACGGCGACGGCTGATGTCTCCGACAAGGTCTACGACGGCAAGACCAATGCCAATCTGGGCAATGTCCAGTTGGTCGGCGTAATCGACGGTGATGCTGACGAACTGTTGGTTGTAGGCAACCAAGGTAGCTTCATCAATAAGAACGCGGGCTTCGATAAGTCGGTAAACGGCAGCGGGATCAGCCTCGGCGGTGAGGAGGCGGGGAACTACAGCTTCAACACCGACGCACAAATCGGCACCGGGACCATCGACAAGAAAACCCTGACGGCGACGGCTGATGTCTCCGACAAGGTCTACGACGGCAAGACCAACGCTAATCTGGGCAATGTCCAGTTGGTCGGCGTAATCGACGGTGATGCTGACGAACTGTTGGTTGTAGGCAACCAAGGCAGCTTCATCAATAAGAACGCGGGCGTCGATAAGTCGGTGACCGGTAGCGGGATCACCCTGGGTGGCGAAGAGGCGGGTAACTACAGCTTCAACACCGACGCGCAGATCGGTACTGCTACCATCGACAAGAAAACCCTGACGGCGACGGCTGACGTCTCCGACAAAGTCTACGATGGCAAAACCAACGCCAACCTGGGCAACGTCCAACTGATCGGCGTAATCGACGGTGATGCTGATGAACTGCTGGTCGTTGGCAACCAGGGCAGCTTCAGCGACAAAAATGCGGGTATCGATAAATCGGTGACCGGCAGCGGGATCAGCCTCGGTGGTGAGGAGGCGAGCAACTACAGCTTCAACACCGATGCGCAAATCGGCACCGGGACCATCGACAAGAAAACCCTGACGGCGACGGCTGATGTCTCCGACAAGGTCTACGACGGCAAGACCAAGGCCAATCTGGGTAATGTCCAATTGGTCGGCGTGGTCGACGGTGATGCTGACGAACTGTTGGTTGTAGGCAACCAAGGTAGCTTCATCAATAAGAACGCGGGCATCGATAAGTCGGTAAACGGCAGCGGGATCAGCCTCGGCGGTGAGGAGGCGGGGAACTACAGTTTCAACACCGACGCGCAGATCGGTACTGCTACCATCGATAAGAAAACCCTGACGGCGACGGCTGACGTCTCCGACAAGGTCTACGACGGCAAGACCAACGCTAATCTGGGCAATGTCCAGTTGGTCGGCGTAATCGACGATGATGCTGATGAACTGCAGGTTGTCGGTAACCAAGGCAGCTTCATCGACAAGAATGCGGGCATCGATAAGTCGGTAAACGGCAGCGGGATCAGCCTCGGCGGTGAGGAGGCGGGTAACTACAGCTTCAACACCGACGCACAAATCGGCACCGGCACCATCGACAAGAAAACCCTGACCGCCACGGCTGACGTCTCCGACAAAGTCTACGACGGTAAAACCAACGCCAACCTGGGCAACGTCCAACTGATCGGCGTAATCGACGGTGATGCTGATGAACTGCTGGTCGTCGGTAACCAGGGCAGTTTCATCAACAAGAACGCGGGTATCGATAAATCGGTGACCGGCAGCGGGATCAGCCTCGGTGGCGAAGAGGCAGGCAACTACAGCTTCAACACCGACGCGCAAATTGGCACCGGCACCATCGACAAGAAAACCCTGACGGCAACGGTTGAAATTGCCGACAAATTGCACGACGGACGCACCACGGCGACGATTCGCGATGTGACGCTGCAAGGTGTTATTGCGGGGGACCATGTCGGGGCAGTGGGCAGTGCTGACTTCCTCACCCCGGGGGCTGGCCGTGACAAGCCTGTCACTGTGGTGGGTTTGCAATTGACCGGAGATGACCTTGCCAATTATCAGTTGGCAAGTGATCAGGTCAGCGGCAGCGCTTCGGTCGACGCGCCGCTTTACACGCCTGTTGGCCTGCTGGGCAAAACAGAAGGTGCCAACGGCACCGCCTTGACTGTGAACCAGCCGCAAACTCGTCCAGGCCAGGTTACCCCACGTTCTACCCAGCCAGTGGCTACCAGTGCCTTGGTGTCGAATGACGTGGCCACAGCGCCGGGCGCATTGGATCTCGCCGCAAGCGAGCCATTACGTGGTGGCCTGTTGACCGCAAACGGCAACGTTAGCCTGACCGTCGAAGATGGTGTTTCCATGCCCGCCGCGAAAAGCGTGTTGAATTTGTACAGTTCGCAGGTGGGCAAGGAATTGCAGGCGCAAGGGAAATACTCGGCGAGCGACATGGGTAACAACATTCTGTTGGAGAAAGTCGCATCCAGCCTGCGTAACCTGCCGAAGCTGCACGACGAAGGTGCAACTCGATCACACGGCTCGGTAGCACTAGGCACAGGTGAACTGTTGCTTATCGGTGTCAGTATGCTGAAGGACGCTACGTTGCTGGTGGAAGCGGAGCCTGTAAACCAGTCGCTTTCGAACGAGGAACTCGCGACCTATGGCCTGGCAATTGCGAAGCAGCGTCTTGGGATCACCGTCGACTCGATAAACAACGTGGTTATCGAGCATTCGCTGCGCCAGGGGGACACTTCGCAAATACAGCATTCTGGTCTGGTAAGCCGCTGATCTGTCTTAGTTGAATGCTGTTTGATTGAGTCCTGACAAAAACGCCCGATACAGTGTATCGGGCATTTTTTTAGTCTGACGCGCGTCTGTTTTGTGTATGTCTGCTCTCGCAAAAGCGCGTTCCTCCTGCAAACCAGCGGTCACCTCATTGTCCTGCAAGTCGTTAACCCGGCATCTTGGCCCGTTTGGGCGGAGATGAGTTCGTCGCCGGGCTCATCGACTGCTGAACCCATTCCCGAGAGAGTCAGCCCGCAGCGTCTCGTCCCGAGGACAGACAGAACGTTCGTGCAGGCGCTCGACGTCCTCGTAAGTCAGTTCTTGTCACGTACTTCTCCCCAGTCCCCATTGCCAACCAGTCGGCATTAACGCTCAACAAGCGTGCGATATCTTCGAGCCGCTGTTCTGGTATACCCCTCGAAAACCAGTTGTTCAGCCGCTGCGGGCTGATCCTCACAAACAGCGCGAACTCCATCGGGGCAATCCTGCATTCCTTCAACAGCGCGCGCAGACGCACACCGGAGTACTCCGCGCCAACGCTCCGAAACGTGCTTGATCTCCTTCCTGTACCTATTTCCTTTTTTTGTTCTTGGATCATTCCTTACTCCTTTATGCCGCTCCATGGGTGTTGCCAGCCTGATAATTTTTACGTCTCAGTATAAGTACCGATACCGATTGTAGTGCAGCCCACGTCAGGCGATGTCGCCGTGTTCGTCGGTCAACTCCACAGGCGTGCCGAGGTGGTCGCATTGGTACCACGCCACTGCACTGAAGCGATGCCAGCGTTAAAGAGCGAGTGGGCCGGTCAGCGATGAACGGCACCATGAGAACCGCTGGCGATCAGTGTAGCGCCGCAGGCGGTCTTCATGCCGTCCAGTGCTACGGGGATTCCGTTGACGGAATAGGTGCTGCTGCCTTCGGCAATCGGGAAGGGGCCTTTGCATAAGGGGCACATCACCAAGTTGCCTTTGCCGGCCATCGGCTTGCCGTTGAGGTTGGTGTGGGGGATGGATTCGGTGACAATACCGCCGTGGTCGGTGGTATCTCCGAGTCGAATTATTGGCATCATTTCATAGCACTCTCTCTCTGGCTGCTTGGTGAAGACGGCTGTCTCGTTCTGCTGGAGGAAATGTGGAGAAGGGCGGTTTGTTCATACTGCCTCGTCTTGTTTTTTAGATTGAAGAATTGTGGTGGTTACTGGCGATTAAGCTAATGATGTGTGCGGGCACTGGCGATAGACAATGACTAATTTAAGTGGCAAGCGTTTTGAGCCATTTAGATATTTCATTTTTAATTGATGTGAGATTTTTTTGAGCTGAAATGATGGATGTTTCATGCCCTAGTTCTGACTTTTTAGTGGTGGAAGTGGTTTTGCTGATGTTTTCATTCAGAACTATTTTTAATATGTTTCCTGTTTTTTGGTGTTTTACCGAAAATATGGGGTTGGCGTCCATAAAGGGGCTTCCATTGGAAAATGTAGTTTTATAAAAAGGAGTAATAAAGCTCTCAATATTTATGTTGTGTGAAATTGCAAGCTCGATAAAAAGTTTTTTGATGTAGCTTTCAAGTTTTTTGTATGTGCTTGGGGTGGATAGGTAGTCGTTGAACATATTATTTACCCGTAAATGCTGTTCCAGAGCTGACTTCTATATCCACACGTTCATGTGCGCCGAAGGCTTCTTCCCTAGCTCTCAAATCTTGACGGCCTAGTTTTCCCTTGAGTTCATCTAGTTTTAATTTTGCATCAGCGGCGGTAAGGGGTGAGTCTTGGTTCCAACTTACCGACTGTTCAAGTTTTGTCCCTTGAGCTTGGATTCTTCCTCTGTTGGTTGCCAGCCCGAGCGGGTCAATCCACCCAACTGGATTTGGCGCATACGCATAGACGTTGAGCCCACCCGCAAACCCAATCGGATCCTTGCCAATAAACCTTCCCACTCAAGGCCAGCAAATGGCCGCTGCCATAGGTCAACCAACTGACCCGATGGCCATCCGGTCGAGTGGTCGCGATGCGTTGGTTGAGGGCATCGTATTCATGTTTCCAGATGGCTACATGCGGTTCTTGCAGATAACGCAGGTATTGGTGCTCGCGGGTATTGTTACCGGCGCGGTCGTAGAACCATTGCAGCTTGCAGGCGGCGTTTTCGGCCAGTAGCAAATTGCCGTTGCCGTCGTAGGCGAAGGTCTCGGTCTGCCATTCGAGGCCTTCCGGTTTCCTTGAGTAAACGGCCTGCTGGATCGTATTTGAAT
>NZ_JCAXED010000039.1:0-1578 GCF_059758795.1 Pseudomonas sp. GQ91 | reverse complement strand
CCAATAAACCGCCCTACCTGCGGATCATAGTACCGATACCGGTTGTAGTGCAGCCCGGTTTCAATGTCGAAGTACTGCCCCTGAAAGCGCAGCGGATTACGGACATCTGCGCGCTTGGCGGTTTCGCTACGCTGTTCCTTGGCCAAACCCCAGGATTTGTAGACCCCAGCCCAGGCGATGTCGCCCTGTTCGTCGGTCAGCTCCATCGGCGTGCCGAGGTGGTCGCACTGATACCAGGCAAACGCATTGAACGGAATCGGCGTGGCCTTGTGTTGCCACACCGGATCGCGGTCGATGTCGTAATCGCCTTCATAGACGGGTTCAGGCAGCAAGTTGATGCTGCGCTGCTCGATGGCTTGAGCCACCGGCACAAAGCTGCCTGGTTCAAAAAAGTAGTGGGTCAGGCGCTCGCTTTTGTCGTTGTTGCGGCTTTCGAAGGCCAGTACATCACCGTCCCAACCGTAGATGGTGTAGCCGCAGCCATACTGCTCGTCGAGCTTGGCTCGCTCCATCTTGTTCCACATCGGCCCGGCTTCGCGGCGGTCGTGGTACTTGGCTTTGGACAGTTTGAACAGCCGTCGGCCCAGTGCGTCGTAGGCGAAGGTAGCGGTCAGTCTGTCATCTGCGTAACCGATCAGGCGGTCGTATAGATCCCAGGTGAAGTGGGATTTTTTGCCGTTGTGCAGGCGCTCCTTGAGGTTGCCGCGTTCGTCGTAGCTGTAGTGGGTGCCGACGTAGTCGCGCAGCAGGTTATCGAGAAGTTTTGGCGGGCCGTAGTGGTTAGGTCGGCGCGGTGCTTGCGGGTCCAGCAGATTGCTGGCCGGGTCGAAGGCGAAGGTTTCTTCACCGGTGATGGTGGTGGTGGCGAGCAGTCGGCCGAGCGGGTCGTAGCGGTAACTGAGTGCGCCGCGACGGGTATCGTCGATGCGGGTCAGTTGGCCGGCGACGTCGTGTCGGTAGTTGCGCACCACCAGGCGTTGGGAGTCGCCGCGTTTTCCCAGTGCTTGTTCCAACAATTCACCGTTGGGTGTCCAGGTCTGGCGCTGTTGTAGGCCGTTGCCTTGGTCACGGTTGATCTCGCGGTGCAGGTTGTCGCGTTGGTAGCTGAGTAGCTCTGTGTCGTCGACCTTCAAGGCCAGCAAATGGCCGCTGCCATAGGTCAACCAACTGACCCGATGGCCATCCGGTCGAGTGGTGGCGATGCGTTGGTTGAGGGCGTCGTACTCGTGTTTCCAGATGGCTACATGCGGTTCTTGTAGATAACGCAGGTATTGGTGCTCGCGGGTATTGTTGCCGGCGCGGTCGTAGAACCATTGCAATTTGCAAGCGGCGTTTTCAGCCAGCAGCAGGTTGCCATTGCCGTCGTAGGCGAAGGTCTCGGTCTGCCATTCGAGGCCTTCCTTATGCCCTGCGTGGCGAGCGATCAGGCGGCCGAGTGGGTCGTACTCGAACTCGTTGACGCGGTCACCGTCGAGGCGGCGGGTCGTTTGGTTACTGCCGTGGTCGTAGAGGTAGTGGGTGGTCTGCTGGTCGAAGCCGGTTTCCTTGAGTAAACGGCCTGCTGGATCGTATTTGAAC
>NZ_JCAXED010000038.1:0-1599 GCF_059758795.1 Pseudomonas sp. GQ91 | reverse complement strand
GTTGCGTCAGTGATTTTGACCGTCTCGGAAGACTTGTCGATGAACACGTCATCGGTTGGCGCATCGACTGTCACGGTACCGACGGTTTCGCCGGCTTTGATCGTGATAGTGGAGTTGTTGTCGAGCTTCAGGGTGACGTCAGACCCGGCCTTGTTGCTCAAGGTCGCGGTGTAAGTGATTTGGCCACCTTCGTTGACGGAGCTAGGCGCGCTCAGCGTGACAGTCGTGGTGTCATCAGTACCCGGAGTGTCAGTGACAGTCGTGGTGACGGTGTCAGTGCCCGGAACCAGGTTCTCGAAGTGCTCGCCGCCAGTCACTTTGGTGATCGCAGTGCTGACGGTCTGGTCGCCGGTATACACATCATTTGGCGCCAATACCGAAACAGTGCCGCTCGACTGGTTCACCCCAATGGTGATGGTCTCGCCATTGCTCAAGGTCACGGTCACCGGATTGGTGATGTTCGTCACCGGAGCGCCGTTTTTATCCACAAGGCTGGCGGTGTAAACGATCTGGCCGCCTTCACCCACAGTGTTGGTAGCGGTCAGCACAACCTTCACATCATCAATGGTGTCATTGATCTGCGTCGTCGCCCCGCCGGGTGCGATATCAAGTTTCTCGAAACCACCCCCTACGACGTCCGGATTAATCGTGACGTTGATCGGACCTGCATCTTTGAAGACATCGTCGCCTGGCGCCGTGGAAATCACCTGGCCTGTGGTTTCGCCCTTGGCAATGGTGATGACATCACCATTGCTCAGCGTGAGGGTCAGGTCGCTGCCGGCTTTGTTGCTCAAGGTCGCAGTGTAGGTGATGGTGCCGCCTTCGCTGGCTTGGGCGGGCGCCGTCAGGGTTACGGTAGTGGTATCGGTAGTGCCCGGTGTATCGGTCACAGTGGTGGTGACCGGCGTGGTGCCCGGCACCAGATTTTCGAAGTGCGCGCCACCGCTTACGTTGGTGATGGCGGTGGTAACGGTCTGAGTACCTTCATACACATCGTTCGGCGCAGGCGCAGTGACAGTGCCGCTGGACTGGTTCACACCGATGGTGATGGTCTGGCCATTGCCCAGGGTCACGGTCAGCGGGTTGCTGATGTTAGTCACCGGCGCGCCGTTTTTATCCACAAGGCTGGCGGTGTAGACGATGGTGCCGCCTTCGCCAACGGTAGGCGTGGCGGTCAGCACCACATCGACCTTGTCGATCGTGTCGTTAATGGTGGTGGTTGCACCGTCACCAGCGACTTCCAGTTTCTCGAAGTTGCCGCCCGTAGTGTCAGTGATCTTGACTGTCTGGGTGCTGTTGTCGACGAACACGTCATCGCCGGGCGCATCAACTGTCACGGAGCCGACCGTTTCGCCCTGCTTGATGACGATGGTGGAGCCGTTATCCAGCTTCAGCGTGACGTCAGTGCCCGCTTTATTGGACAGCGTGGCGGTATAGGTAATCTGGCCGCCTTCGTTGACAGCGCTAGGCGCGCCCAGCGTCACGGTGGTGGTGTCGACCGAGTCGGTAACGGTCGTCACGGCGGGCGTGGTGCTCGGCACCAGGTTTTCAAAGTTGCCGCCGGTAGCCCCGGTGATGGTGGTGCTGACGGTGCTGCCG
>NZ_JCAXED010000037.1:0-1713 GCF_059758795.1 Pseudomonas sp. GQ91 | reverse complement strand
TGGTGCAGGGCGCCGGTGATTTCTTCGAGAACAGCGTTGAGGACATGACTGGCCTGTTCTTTGGTCAAAAAAGGTGACGGATTTACTTGATTGAAAATAGATCCGTCACCTTTTGACACTGAAAATCGGTGCGTGCCGAAACCCAGGTTAGAAAATGGAACGCAGAATCTGGTAACGCTGGACGCTATCAATCCCGAGTCATCAAAAAGGTTCCGGCCGGCCCAGGTGCTCGTTGGAAAATCGAGCACTGGGAACGAAGAAATGCGAATCGACGCAGGCAGGAACTAGACCCAGTGAGGCACTCAAGACCATGATTTTAAAAGAGATATACCTATATCCGGACTTGGTTGAATTCAGCGACGATATTATTCATTCGTTTCGCGATCAAAGCCGATCAATTTGCAATTATCTTGAGCGTAGTCTGAGCGCCGAAAAATTCGAGACGCCGAACTTTAAGAAAATTTGTTTTGTCGGAACCAGCCAAGTAACGAAGGCCCCCTATATAAACTCCAGCGGGGCGCTCATCATCAATTTCACCTTGGATACAGCGCGTTATAAAAAATGCACATCGGCCAGTGAGTTGAATGAGTTTTTTATTAAGCTTTTGTTGGAAGGCTTGGAGAAAGGCGCAAAACACACAGCCCTACCCGACGACTTATTGAAAAGCGCAATTGATGAATTCCGTCGCAACCACTATAGAAACGAGTGGACATTTAAACAAAAAAAAATAAAAGGAACTGACTACGCGTGCGCTCTGAAATGCCACTTAACGATTGACTGCTTCCTCATGCACTTTAAGGTCGTGAAGAAAGACACTTTGATCCTCGACAAAGAGATCTTGCGAACCGCGCCCGATGAAGTGATGTTCGGCCCCTACCTCAAAGACCTCAAGGAGGAAGGGGGAAGAATCAAAGTAATCGATAAGCTGGGCGTGCCGTTTTACACCACTCTGGTTGCGAGCCTGGATAAACTTTGACCCGGACGAGCTAACACCCGTGGCATGGGAGCAGGAAAAAGGAGGAAAAAAGGTGACGGATTTACTTGATTGAAAATAGATCCGTCACCTTTTGACACCTTTTGACAGTCACCTTTTGACATTTTTATTGGCCCCGCAGAAAAGCCCATTTATTAGTCGAGGATTGTCATATGAAAGACTTAGCAGATGAGAACCCAACTCTGGCAGACGAAATAATGGGCATCATGGCGTCGGGTAATGAGCTCGATGAGCAAAACAAAAAAAATGAAGCACAAGCCCTGTACCAAAAAGCGTGGGACTTACTGCCTGATCCAAAGCTGGCATGGACGCCCTTGTCATCATGGGTCACAGGTTCTTTTTTCAATCTGTATTTCGACAACAATAACTTTAAGGCCGCTAAAGACTGGGCGCAAAAGACCTTGGATGGCCGGGAGTCAGATATCGACACAGGGCCGTTGATTAACGTGGGAATGGTTTATTTTGAGCTGGAGAATTATTTACAGGCTTATAAATATTTTGATGACGCTTACAGATTCGGTAAGGCACGTGCCTTTCAAGAAAGACCCAAAAAATATCTAAAGTTTTACTTGGAAAAAAAGCCTGACCAATCTTGATGAATTTAGGGCTGAGCGCCTGGAGAAAAAGTAGAATGAAAAAATGAGCACCCGACCCAGTCGGCGTGCCCATTTTTTACCCGCGCTCGCCCGCAGCGTAGCGGGTACGGCGTGACTTAAGGG
>NZ_JCAXED010000036.1:0-2024 GCF_059758795.1 Pseudomonas sp. GQ91 | reverse complement strand
GGCGTCGGTGTGGGTCAGCAAGCGGCCTTCGGCGTCGCGCTCGAAGAGTTCTTCGGTTTTGTCGGGGTGGATCAGTCGTACCAACTGCCCGGCGCGGTACTCGTAGGTGGTGACGTGACCTTCGGCATCGGTGAAGCGGCTGAGCTGGCCGTCGGTGTTATAGGCCAGTTGCTTGCTGTCGCCGTTGGCGTCGGTGATGACCACGGGCAGGTTATCGCTGTTGTAGCTGTACTGGGTGGTGTTCTCCAGCGGGTCGATAGTCTCGATGATGTTGCCGCGTTGAGTCGTACCACCGCAGGCATAAGCATTAACGCGATCAAGCCAATGCCGATGATGTCCAGTTGTTAAAGAGCAGTGCGTCGGAGTACGGCACAGTGAAAACTACTGCGATCAGGGTTGCGCCACAGGCGATCCTGATGCTATCAACCTCCACTGGAAGTTGAGTCCGAAGTACGTGATGGACTCGATCACCGAGCCGCTTTTGTCTGTGGTGTCCTGCGAATAACAGGCATCAATTAGACGTGGTCGTTACTATATCTTTATTCAAAATAATAATGTCTACGTGCTTATCATATGAAAAATTGCTTGTTACATCCTGAAGATGCAGGTGCTCAAGTTCGTTTTTCTTCATTTTTTTGGCTGCGTTAATAAAAAAAAATCCGATCAATTCTAGTGTGTTGGCATCAGCTACAATTGATATTTCATCAAGTTTTAGCTCATGGCTGGAATTGATGGCTGTTCCGTGAATGGTGAAGGCGTTTAGCTTTTTCATATATCAAAACCTTTATCTTTCAAAAATTCTTTTTCAGTGCGAGTTAGGCCCGAGATATCTCCGCGAGATCCATGGCTTTGGGTGCCATCTTGGTTTATGACGATTTCTTTGCGTCTAGATTTGCACTCGCAGTGAGCATGGGTTTGTTGATTTGTGTTCTCTACGTGAGGGGGATCAATGCGAATTCTGCCATTTCCTACGGGTTGCCAGCGTCCAGATTTAGCCAGCCCAAACGGATCAACCCACTCAACTGGATTCGGCCCATACACATAGACATTCAGCCCACCCGCAAACCCGATCGGATCCTTCCTTTATTTTGTTGATATTAATGAGGATGAAAATACGACTTTCAGGCCTGTGATGCTGTGTATTTTTTGATAGAGCATTCATTTACAAGGTCGCCATGGTCATAGGTATAATCGACAGATACTTGCATGGAAAAGTCTAATGATATAAATCTTAATTCATCGCTAACATTTTCATTGAAATTAAAATTAATATTTAATTTGGTGTTGGGCCCTATCCGTACTGCTCCACATAGCTTCCAATCCTCATCAATTAGCACGTAGTGTTCTTTTCCAGATATTTCAGTTGAAATAAAATTCAAGCACTCAGTTGTGGAAATAAAAGTCTTCTCCTCGTGGTAGCTTATGCTCCTTGCTTTCAGAATTTCAATAATAATATCTGTTTCAAGTAGTCCTATCCGGGAGAGCTTTTCGTTTGTCTCCAGGAAAATGTTACTTAATTTTTTTTCAAATCTTTTCGATATTTTCTTGCCTTGAGCCTTTCTATATAATAACTCTTTCTTATAAGAATTTATTTTCATTGACAACACCTATAAAAAGCCTTTCCTTTTCCATTACGGACTTGCGGACGTCCGTGTCTACTCATTCTGGGATTTCCGTCGTCATCAAGCTTGACTTTACCAGCTTCCCAGTGAGGCCTATCCGGATGGCTAACATCCATTGTTTGTTGTTGCACTGATGCCAACTCTCTGCCACCACCAGATTGAGGCGTTTCATAACGGTACTCCCACCCTGATTTGTTTTTTGATTGACTAACTGGTTGCTGGCTTTTCGGTATTCCTGCTTGTCTCATAGATTCACGCCGGGCTGCTCTCGACGTATTAAACGGGTTTTCTTCGCTTCCTAATGCTGGTTCATCCTTCAATCCTAGCGGATCGACCCAATCCACCGGATTCGGCGCATACGCATAGACATTCAGCCCACCCGCAAACCCGATCGGATCCTTT
>NZ_JCAXED010000035.1:0-2153 GCF_059758795.1 Pseudomonas sp. GQ91 | reverse complement strand
GGCCTGGAGCAACACCCGTTACCGCCGCAAAACCATTGCCATCCAGCTTGCCCTTGATGATCTTGCCCAGCGCATCCTCGACCTGATACTCGCCTCCCTTGAACGCAAACCCATTGGCGTACTGCTGAAACAACTCCAGATTCCCTTTCCCCGCCTTCGGCTCCTGTGCAAACGCCGCCGCCTTACTCTTCGCAGTGTTGTAGATAAAATCCACGCCATGCACGGTGTACAACCCTCGGGTGGCATGGGTAACTCCACCCGCGTTGTAGGTGGTGCTACTCCCCGCAGCCTGGATCACGATCTCTTCCTTGGCGCTGAGGGTGATGCGCTCGGCCGTAACGGTGACCTTGAGTTGGGCCAGCAGGTTGATGTTGTCTTTCAGTGCCCGGATGTCGATGTCACCGCTGGCCGCCACCAGGCGCCAGCCCAGGCTTTGCACGAAGGTGCGCATGCCGCGACTGGCGCTGATCAGCAGGCGCTTGCCGATGGCCAGGCTGGTGTGGCCGCCGCTGCTCAGGGCCAGGTGTTCGCCGCTGACAATATGGGTCGATTGCGGGGTGCTGCTGGCGATGCCGGCCGGGCTGTGCAGTACGAGGTGGGGTTCGGCCAGTTCGGGGTACTGGTTGGCGCTTGGGTTGCCGCCGGTGCCACGGATGGCGCTGTGCTGGGCCTCGAGGGCGGCGGCGACTTCGTCCTGATCACCGCTGTCCTGGGCCAGATGCGCGCGTGCCTCGCTGGCGAAGGTGGCGTGGTGTTGCCGAGCAGTGTCCAGTTGTTCGGCGGTTTCCGGCAGGTCGGTGTGATGATCGGCGGCGCGAGCGCGCAACTGGGTGGTCAGTAACAGGCCGCCGCCAGCGCGCAACACGCCGTGGGCATCGGTGCGCAGTTCGAAACCTTCGCCGCGTGGCCCGCCGCCGCCGGGGCGCGGTTGGGTCAGGTAGCCGAGGGTCAAGGCGCTGGCGGCATGGTCGCTGAGCAAGGCGGCGCTGATTTGCCCGGTGGTGTCGTCCAGGCGCAGTTCGTTGTGGCGTTCGCCGTGCAGTTCCTTGCTGCGGAGTGGGCTCAGGGCCTTGAACGCCGGCAGTGTGTACGGCGAGCGGTTGACGGCGTGGTAGCTGCGCCCGATGACTATCGGTTGGTCCGGGTCTCCATGCAGAAACCCCACCAGCACTTCCTGGCCGACCCGAGGCAGGGTGACGTGGCCCCAGCCGGCGCCGGCCCAGTTATGGGTGACGCGCACCCAGCAGGAGCTGCGGTCGTCCTCCTGGCCTTGGCGGTCCCAGGGAAACTGCAGGCGAACCCGGCCATGTTCGTCGCAATAGATTTCTTCGCCAGGCGGCCCGACCACCGTGGCGATCTGCGGGCCTTCGATGCAGGGTGTGGGACGCGGTGGTGCTTGCCATTCGACGCTGTCGGGAATCAGCGTCGCGGTGAAGTTGTAATACGTGCCCACCTCGCTGCCGCCGGCGTCTTCTTCCAGCGACGTGTGCTGCCGACCGATGTGCTTGATGGATACGGCGCGCCAGCCCATGTTCAGGTCGTCGCGCGGATGGCCGACCAGGTCAAAGGCCAGCCCCGGCACGAGGCGCGCATCGTCGCCGCTGACCTCGGCGGTGCGCGCATCGCGGCGCAGGGCGTGCAGACGCGTCTGGGTGAAGGGCTTGCCGGCGTCATCGTGTTTGTAGCGGCCGGGGTAGTCGTAGCGCTCGTAGTTGGGGCTTTGGTGCTCCAGTTGACGGGCCTGTTGCCGCTGCTCCAGGTTGTAGCGCGGGTGGGTAAAGGTGTAGTCGCGCTGGGTCTGGTTGGCACTGCGCACCTGCTCGCGGTAGGTGAAGGTGTGCAGCGCCGGTTGTGCTTGATCGCCACCAGGGTTGGCCTGGTACACCAGCGGCTCGCCTGGGAGCAGGCCGAAGCTGGCGATGTGGTCGGCCTGGATCAACTGATGTCCGGCCGCGCTGTGCTGGAAGATCGACAACAGACCCTCTTCGGCGGCCAGGCGCTGGTAGAAATCCCAATCCAGTTCGCCCGCCTGCACGCAGTATTCGCGGGGCAGATGGGATTCGCTCAGGTGCTGGGTGCAGGCGCCCCAATGGCGTTCGTTGCACAGCCCTTCGAGGATCTGCGGCACGCTGCGTTGCTGGAAGATGCGCCAG
>NZ_JCAXED010000034.1:0-2167 GCF_059758795.1 Pseudomonas sp. GQ91 | reverse complement strand
AGTGATTTGACCACCTTCGTTAACCGACGATGGCGCCGTCAAAGTCACGGTCGTGGTGTCATCGGTACCCGGTGTGTCGGTGACGGTCGTGGTGACGGTGTCGGTTCCAGGTACCAGATTTTCAAAGTGCTCGCCGCCAGTCACCTTGGTGATAGCGGTGCTGACGGTCTGGTCACCGGCATACACATCATTTGGCGCCAATACCGAAACAGTGCCGCTCGACTGGTTCACACCAATGGTGATGGTCTCTCCATTACCCAGGGTCACGGTCAAGGGATTGGTGATGTTGGTCACCGGAGCACCGTTTTTATCCACAAGGCTAGCGGTGTAAACGATCTGACCACCTTCGCCAACAGTGTTGGTGGCGGTCAGCACAACCTTCACGTCATCGATGGTGTCATTGACGACGGTAGTTGCACCGTTGCCAGCAACTTCCAATTTCTCGAAGTTACCGCCAGTAGCGTCAGTGATCTTGACTGTCTCTGAAGACTTGTCGATGAACACGTCATCAGTTGGTGCATCAACGGTGACCGTGCCGACGGTTTCGCCGGCTTTGATGGTGATGGTCGAGTTGTTGTCGAGCTTCAGGGTGACGTCAGACCCGGCCTTGTTGCTCAAGGTCGCGGTGTAAGTGATTTGACCACCTTCGTTAACCGACGATGGCGCCGTCAAAGTCACGGTCGTGGTGTCATCCGTACCCGGAGTGTCAGTGACAGTCGTGGTGACGGTGGTGGTTCCAGGTACCAGATTTTCGAAGTGCTCGCCGCCGGTCACCTTGGTGATGGCGGTGCTGACGGTTTGGTCGCCGGCATACACATCATTTGGCGCCAGAACCGAAACAGTGCCGCTCGATTGATTCACCCCAATGGTAATGGTCTCGCCATTGCCCAAGGTCACGGTCAGTGGATTGGTGATGTTGGTAACAGCATTACCAGCCTTGTCGATCAGCGACGCGGTATAGACGATCTGACCACCTTCGCCAACAGTGTTGGTAGCGGTCAGCACAACCTTCACGTCATCAATAGTGTCATTGACGACGGTAGTTGCACCGTTGCCTGCAACTTCCAATTTCTCAAAGTTACCGCCACTGGCATCAGTGATCTTGACCGTCTCGGAAGACTTGTCGATGAACACGTCATCGGTTGGCGCATCAACGTTGACCGTACCGACGGTTTCACCAGCCTTGATGGTGATGGTCGAGTTGTTGTCCAACTTCAGAGTGACGTCGCTGCCTGCTTTATTGGAAAGCGTAGCGGTGTAAGTGATCTGGCCGCCTTCGTTAACCGACGACGGCGCCGTCAAGGTCACGGTCGTGGTGTCATCGGTACCCGGTGTGTCAGTGACAGTGGTAGTGACAGTGTCAGTTCCCGGAACCAGGTTTTCGAAGTGCTCGCCGCCGGTCACTTTGGTGATAGCGGTACTGACGGTTTGGTCGCCGGCATACACATCATTTGGCGCCAATACCGAAACAGTGCCGCTGGACTGGTTCACACCAATGGTGATGGTCTCGCCATTGCCCAGAGTCACGGTCAGCGGATTGGTGATGTTGGTAACAGCATTACCAGCCTTGTCGACCAGCGACGCGGTATAGATGATCTGGCCACCTTCGCCAACAGTGTTGGTAGCGGTCAATACAACCTTCACATCATCAATGGTGTCATTGACGACGGTGGTCGCACCATTTCCAGCAACTTCCAGTTTTTCGAAGTTACCGCCCGTGGCGTCAGTGATTTTGACGGTCTCGGAAGACTTGTCGATGAACACGTCATCAGTTGGTGCATCAACGGTGACCGTGCCGACGGTTTCGCCGGCCTTGATGGTGATGGTCGAGTTGTTATCCAACTTCAGCGTAACGTCGCTGCCTGCTTTATTGGAAAGCGTAGCGGTGTAGGTGATTTGGCCGCCTTCGTTGACGGAGCTAGGCGCGCTCAGCGTGACAGTGGTGGTGTCATCGGTACCCGGAGTGTCAGTGACAGTCGTGGTGACGGTGTCGGTGCCCGGAACCAGATTTTCGAAGTGCTCGCCGCCAGTCACTTTGGTGATTGCAGTGCTGACGGTTTGATCGCCTGTGTAAACATCATTTGGCGCTAGAACCGAAACGGTTCCGCTGGACTGGTTCACACCAATAGTGATGGTCTCGCCATTGCCCAAGGTCACGGTCAACGGG
>NZ_JCAXED010000033.1:0-2659 GCF_059758795.1 Pseudomonas sp. GQ91 | reverse complement strand
CGGCCAAAGTGCTTTTCAGCAAAGACCCGGTCGATGTCTGGACCGATCCCGGCTTTCCGGGCCCCCATGAGCAGATAGAAGCGGGTACCCCTGAAGCCTCCAGCCAACCACTGCCCGCACACGCGCAAGCCCTGTTGGACAAAGTGCTCAACACCACCAAGCAAACGTCGGCCAGCCTTGCCTCCCCGTTACCTCAGAGACTCGTGAAAAATGCCGAGATGCTCCGATTGCCACGCAAGCGCTCGGAGAAGACCCCATGACTGCAGCGACTCCACGACCGCGCCAATCGGCTACCGCCCCGCTCAATACCACCTCAAAAAATGACATCGATGCGGGCAAGGAAAAGCTCGACGAGTGGCTGCGCACACTCACCAACGACGCCATCGGCTGGAATGCTGTTCAGACCGCCGGCGCGGTGATTCCGGGTGTCGGCACCGTCTTTGCCGCTATGGATGCCATAGGCGACCTGCTCACCCTGATTGACGGCGATCAAAACGACTTCCTTACCTGGGTCAGCTTTGGCGTCAATGTCGTCGGCCTGGTCTCATTTCCAGGTGTCGGGCCAGCACGGCTGGCGGTGCGCACCACGCTGTCAGCCGTCAGGCGCAACGGCCTGCCCGCCATTTCGGCGGCCATGCTCAGTGCATTGGAAGAGAACCTCAATGACAAAACCCGCGGCGCACTTGAAGACTTTGCCAACGCCATACAAGCGCGTCTCAGCGAATTGCTCACCAAAATCGCCGCAGAAATCCAGAAAGCCTGCGCCGCCTTTGCCCGCATGCTCAGAAGCATTGCCAGCGAGCAAGGGCAGCAGGCGCTGGCCAAAAAAGCCAAGGTCGGCTCTTTCTTCTTTGGCCCGGTTGTCGGCATTGCCGCCCAGTTCATCATCGACGACCGGCTGTTGTCCAAAGCCGTGTGTCAGAAGCTGCTCACCGTCGCCAGTGCCGCCGACAGGATCGGCCTGGCGGTAGCGCAGAAAGTTCAAGGGTTAGGGGATCCGAACAAAATCGGCAGTATCGGCAACCTGATCATGGCATTGGTCAGCGCATTGGCCGCCCGCAAGCGACGGGGTACTCAAGCGGCCAATGCCTCCAGTCACCAGAACAACCGTGTTCAGGCGACTCACGGCCAAGGCGCACAGGTCACCCAGTCAACTCAGCGCAAAGCCAGCCATGACCCCAATCGCTGTAAAGACTGCAATTCCCCCGTTCCTTCAGGCACTCGTCGCAGCATCAGTTTCGCCACCGGCAGTGAAACGCTGGAACACACCGATTTCTCCCTGCCCGGGCCCTTCCCGCTCGAGTGGACGCGGACCTACCGTTCCAGCCTTGCGGCGTTTGATCAGGCAAGCCTTGGCGCACGCTGGATCACGCCGTTCTCGATTCGTATTGACCAGGATGAAGAGGGGCTGAGCTACCACGGTTACGACGGACGCAGCCAGCGTTACCCCGACCTTGCGATCAGCAAGCACCACTACGACCCGATCGAAGGGGTGTTGCTGATTCGCACCACGGTCAACACGTTGGTTGTCGTACGTGGCCACGACAGCCAGGAAACGTTTCAAAAGCAAGGTGATCGCTATCTGCTCAGCGGCATAACCTTGCGTGGCGGCGCCCGCATCGCCCTGCACTACGAGCACCAACACGCGGGCCAAGCAGTACTTTCAGACCTGGTCACCTATCAAGACGACACCGCGCACCACCATGTCCATACCCAACTTGATGAACACGGCCGCATCACCGCCCTGTGGCTGATGCACGAAGGCCAGCCATCGCGGCCACTGGCCGGCTACGATTACGACGAACACGGCGACCTGATCGCTGCACGCGACGAACACGTCGCGCAGTGGAACTACGAATATAAGCATCACCTGATCACGCGTTATACCGACCGCACCGGGCGCGGCATCAACCTGCAATGGCAAGGCCAAGGCCCCGATGCCAAGGCCATACGCGAATGGGCCGATGATGGCAGCTACAACACCCGCCTGGAGTGGGATGAAAACATCCGCCTGACCTACGTGACCGATGCGTTGGACCAGGAGACTTGGTATTACTACGACATCCTCGGCTACACCTACCGCGTCATCTACCCGGACGGTAATGAAGAATGGCTGTTCCGCGACAACGCCAAGAATGTTGTCCGCCATATCCACACCGACGGCAGCACCGACAACTACGCCTACGACGACCGGGGCAACCTGCTGCAGCACACCCGCCCGGACGGCTCGTCAGTCCATCACGCCTACGATGACCAGGATCAGCGCTTCAAAACCCGCGACGCCGAAGGCGGCCTGTGGAAATACGATTACGATCAACGCGGTAACATCATCGAAACCGTCGACCCGCTGGAAAACACCACCCAGTACACCTACAGCAGCGACAACCTGCCCGTGGTCATCACCGATGCCAACGGCGGCAGCAAACAACTGTCCTACAACGCCGACGGCCAACTGATCCGCTACATCGACTGCTCGGGCAAAGTCAGCCAGTGGGACTACGATGCACTCGGCCAGCTCAGCTGTTTTACCGACGCCGAAGCCAACGTCACCACCTACGAGTACCGCGCCGGGCAACTGGTGCGGCTTATCCACCCGGACAAGACCGAAGAGCACTTCGAGCGTGATGCCGAGGGCCGCCTACTCACGCACACCGACGCT
>NZ_JCAXED010000032.1:0-3061 GCF_059758795.1 Pseudomonas sp. GQ91 | reverse complement strand
ACGTTACTTTCACTGGTAACGGATCAGGCTAAGGTAAAATTTGTGTGTGGCTCTTAATTGAGCCTGCGAATTTTCGGCGAATGTTGTCTTCACAGTATAACCAGATTGCTTGGGGTTATATGGTCAAGTGAAGAAGCGCATACGGTGGATGCCTTGGCAGTCAGAGGCGATGAAAGACGTGGTAGCCTGCGAAAAGCTTCGGGGAGTCGGCAAACAGACTTTGATCCGGAGATGTCTGAATGGGGGAACCCAGCCATCATAAGATGGTTATCTTGTACTGAATACATAGGTGCAAGAGGCGAACCAGGGGAACTGAAACATCTAAGTACCCTGAGGAAAAGAAATCAACCGAGATTCCCTTAGTAGTGGCGAGCGAACGGGGACTAGCCCTTAAGTGGCTTTGAGATTAGCGGAACGCTCTGGAAAGTGCGGCCATAGTGGGTGATAGCCCTGTACGCGAAAATCTCTTAGTCATGAAATCGAGTAGGACGGAGCACGAGAAACTTTGTCTGAATATGGGGGGACCATCCTCCAAGGCTAAATACTACTGACTGACCGATAGTGAACTAGTACCGTGAGGGAAAGGCGAAAAGAACCCCGGAGAGGGGAGTGAAATAGATCCTGAAACCGTATGCGTACAAGCAGTGGGAGCAGACTTTGTTCTGTGACTGCGTACCTTTTGTATAATGGGTCAGCGACTTATTTTCAGTGGCGAGCTTAACCGAATAGGGGAGGCGTAGCGAAAGCGAGTCTTAATAGGGCGTCTAGTCGCTGGGAATAGACCCGAAACCGGGCGATCTATCCATGGGCAGGTTGAAGGTTGGGTAACACTAACTGGAGGACCGAACCGACTACCGTTGAAAAGTTAGCGGATGACCTGTGGATCGGAGTGAAAGGCTAATCAAGCTCGGAGATAGCTGGTTCTCCTCGAAAGCTATTTAGGTAGCGCCTCATGTATCACTGTAGGGGGTAGAGCACTGTTTCGGCTAGGGGGTCATCCCGACTTACCAAACCGATGCAAACTCCGAATACCTACAAGTGCCGAGCATGGGAGACACACGGCGGGTGCTAACGTCCGTCGTGAAAAGGGAAACAACCCAGACCGTCAGCTAAGGTCCCAAAGTTATGGTTAAGTGGGAAACGATGTGGGAAGGCTTAGACAGCTAGGAGGTTGGCTTAGAAGCAGCCACCCTTTAAAGAAAGCGTAATAGCTCACTAGTCGAGTCGGCCTGCGCGGAAGATGTAACGGGGCTCAAACCATACACCGAAGCTACGGGTATCACCTTCGGGTGATGCGGTAGAGGAGCGTTCTGTAAGCCTGTGAAGGTGAGTTGAGAAGCTTGCTGGAGGTATCAGAAGTGCGAATGCTGACATGAGTAACGACAATGGGTGTGAAAAACACCCACGCCGAAAGACCAAGGTTTCCTGCGCAACGTTAATCGACGCAGGGTTAGTCGGTCCCTAAGGCGAGGCTGAAAAGCGTAGTCGATGGAAAACAGGTTAATATTCCTGTACTTCTGGTTATTGCGATGGAGGGACGGAGAAGGCTAGGCCAGCTTGGCGTTGGTTGTCCAAGTTTAAGGTGGTAGGCTGAGATCTTAGGTAAATCCGGGATCTTAAGGCCGAGAGCTGATGACGAGTCATCTTTTAGATGACGAAGTGGTTGATGCCATGCTTCCAAGAAAAGCTTCTAAGCTTCAGGTAACCAGGAACCGTACCCCAAACCGACACAGGTGGTTGGGTAGAGAATACCAAGGCGCTTGAGAGAACTCGGGTGAAGGAACTAGGCAAAATGGCACCGTAACTTCGGGAGAAGGTGCGCCGGTGAGGGTGAAGGACTTGCTCCGTAAGCTCATGCCGGTCGAAGATACCAGGCCGCTGCGACTGTTTATTAAAAACACAGCACTCTGCAAACACGAAAGTGGACGTATAGGGTGTGACGCCTGCCCGGTGCCGGAAGGTTAATTGATGGGGTTAGCTAACGCGAAGCTCTTGATCGAAGCCCCGGTAAACGGCGGCCGTAACTATAACGGTCCTAAGGTAGCGAAATTCCTTGTCGGGTAAGTTCCGACCTGCACGAATGGCGTAACGATGGCGGCGCTGTCTCCACCCGAGACTCAGTGAAATTGAAATCGCTGTGAAGATGCAGTGTATCCGCGGCTAGACGGAAAGACCCCGTGAACCTTTACTATAGCTTTGCACTGGACTTTGAATTTGCTTGTGTAGGATAGGTGGGAGGCTTTGAAGCGTGGACGCCAGTCTGCGTGGAGCCAACCTTGAAATACCACCCTGGCAACTTTGAGGTTCTAACTCAGGTCCGTTATCCGGATCGAGGACAGTGTATGGTGGGTAGTTTGACTGGGGCGGTCTCCTCCTAAAGAGTAACGGAGGAGTACGAAGGTGCGCTCAGACCGGTCGGAAATCGGTCGTAGAGTATAAAGGCAAAAGCGCGCTTGACTGCGAGACAGACACGTCGAGCAGGTACGAAAGTAGGTCTTAGTGATCCGGTGGTTCTGTATGGAAGGGCCATCGCTCAACGGATAAAAGGTACTCCGGGGATAACAGGCTGATACCGCCCAAGAGTTCATATCGACGGCGGTGTTTGGCACCTCGATGTCGGCTCATCACATCCTGGGGCTGAAGCCGGTCCCAAGGGTATGGCTGTTCGCCATTTAAAGTGGTACGCGAGCTGGGTTTAGAACGTCGTGAGACAGTTCGGTCCCTATCTGCCGTGGACGTTTGAGATTTGAGAGGGGCTGCTCCTAGTACGAGAGGACCGGAGTGGACGAACCTCTGGTGTTCCGGTTGTCACGCCAGTGGCATTGCCGGGTAGCTATGTTCGGAATAGATAACCGCTGAAAGCATCTAAGCGGGAAACTAGCCTCAAGATGAGATCTCACTGGAACCTTGAGTTCCCTGAAGGGCCGTCGAAGACTACGACGTTGATAGGTTGGGTGTGTAAGCGCTGTGAGGCGTTGAGCTAACCAATACTAATTGCCCGTGAGGCTTGACCATATAACACCCAAGCAATTTGCGTCGGCTCTCTAATCCAGAGCAACCA
>NZ_JCAXED010000031.1:0-4407 GCF_059758795.1 Pseudomonas sp. GQ91 | reverse complement strand
CAATCAACCCGCGGTCACCAAAGCTCGACAGTTGCAGATTAAACGCCAACTGCGCGATGCCTTCTATATTGATACCGACCCATGGAAACGCCGGGTACTGCAACAGGCGCAAGACGTGATTGAACTCACCCGACTTGGGCTGGCCGACAGCCCGAAAGTATGTAGTTGAAACGTATGCGTCCGGGCATCACGTCTTGCGTGATTAAACCGGCTGCCACTTATGCGGAAGCAGCTGCTCGATCTCACTCGCCCGCTGCGTCGGCAGGCGCGTAAGAACATCCTTCAGATAGGCGTACGGATCATGACCATTCAGCCGCCCAGACTGGATCAAGCTCATGATCGCCGCAGCTCGTTTTCCGCTGCGTAGCGACCCGGCGAAGAGCCAGTTCTTGCGTCCAGGAACCCATGGTCGGATATGGTTGTCGGGTGGTCAGACGCGGTTGCCCGCGTCCAACCCCCTAAGAACCGTGCATGCGAGTTTCCCAGCACACGGCTCAAGCCTCTACTAAGGCGCTATTGGGCTCCCGGTTGTACATCGTCGACGTTGGCAAATTGCACATCCCTTGGGCACCGCAGGTGGTAGATCTCAAGATTGGCGGCCGCATCCGTCCCTCCGTGACTCAGCTTCACAACATGGCGGCTATGCCATGGTGTGTCTTTGGTGACCGGTTTAAGGCATGCGCAGCAGCGGCCACCTTGCTGTAGCCACACCCGATACAGCTTGGCTCGACCCTTTGGGGAGATAAGCATTCTTTTGCCCCATCGGGATTCGAAGTACTCATCCCATTCAGGGTCGTGAGGGTTGGCAGCAGCCTTGATCTTGATATGTCGCACAATTGGCGTGTCCGAGGCGTCCAATAACGTGTACTGACGCTTCCGACCATCGGCGGATTTTTCAGCACATGAGAATACCCATCGACGCGCCCCTTGTACTTTGAAATACCGATCCTTCACCCATCGGCGTGTCTTGCGAGGGTGGCGGCGTACCGCCCATCGCCAGAGCATCTCCCACACTGCGCTGTCCACCTGGTTGAAGACCTTCTTGGCGACGACATGACTGTGATAGTTCGCCCAGCCCCGTAGAACCGGGTTGAGCAAACCTATCAAGTTAGCCTACCGTATCGTTTTGTTGGTCTTGATCAACTCTCGCAGCTTGGCAAGTAGAGCCCCGATGTTCGCCTTGGACGGCTTGATCAGGAGCTTGCCGTTGTACTTGCGCAGGTTCCATCCGAGGAAGTCGAACCCGTCCCCTATGTGCGTTATTTTGGTTTTTTCCGGAGAGAGGACAAGTCCACGCTCTGCCAAGAAATCAACCACAGCGGGCCTGACTTCATTCTCCAGCCACTCTTTCGAACAGCCTGTGATGATGAAGTCATCTGCATAGCGCACCACGCGCATTTTTCGGGCTGTCCACTTTGCATTGGGAAATCTCTTCGCCAGCATCGCCTCCAACCTGTCCAGCGTCATGTTGGCCAACACCGGGGATATGATGCCTCCCTGCGGGGTTCCGGCGTGGCTGGGAAACAGTTGATTCTGGTGGACATAACCGGCCTGGAGCCATTTCTGCAAAATCGCCTTATCCATGGGAATGTTGGAGATCAACCAGTCATGGCTGATATTGTCGAAACTGTAGTGGTCAACTAATCCCGGGCACGACTTTAAGTTTTTCTTCGGCCTGAGCTGGCGCCAGCTCACCGTTGAATTGGTGAGGTCAAATCCAGTTGTACCGATGCATCAAAAAATGGCTGATGTCTCGGTGCGCTTCTTGGGCCGTCATGTAGCCCACGCTTGGTATCTATTCAGTTTTCAAACTCCGAAACACTCGCTCCATTGGCGCGTTGTCCCAGCAGTTTCCGCGGCGACTCATGCTCTGACGTATGCGATAACGCCAAGCATGTCCCGTAAAGGAAACTGCTGGCAATGCAGCTATGGAAAGCTTTTTCGGAACGTTGAAATCTGAGCTCTTTTACCTGAACAAATTCAACAGTCTTGATGACCTTGAAGCAGGGATAGAGGGCTACATACACTACTACAATCATTGGCGAATCAGGCTGAAGCTGAGTGGCCTGAGTCCTGTGGTATACAGGACTCAATCAAGCTGGACTGTAAGGGATGTGTGTGGTGTCTGTGGGATTTATCTGATGCGCTGGCGGTAAAGGTCTGGTTTTCGAGTTGGTGATATAGGGTTAATCTCTTTCGTAGAAAATAAGAGTCCACGCTAAGCACTCTGTTTCTTTCTGGGTGGTAGCAATGTACGGATATAAAGTCAGCCATAAATAGATTTATAGCTAATGCTCACGGCCCTGGGAGTTTGGTCGTGCGGTTTTGTCCATCAGCGTTACGCATTAAGTTTTTACCCCGGGCAGGGGGCTAAGTATGTCGGCTTGTAATGGGTGCGGCTCTTTGATTGCCCACTCCGTCGCCCGGCACCCTGTCAGCACAATCAATCTTTGGCTGCGAACGCGCGTAAGGTCGCGCAAAACTATAACTCTATAGCGCTTTGATTGCCCTTCATATGGGGCGCGCTTACTGTGAGGGTTAAATGATTTCTAGTATGAGAGCAACGCAAGCACTCTCTGGTTTTGATACCCCTAACTTTTTTCAATTAGGCGAGTCTAGCTTTCGGCGTACCGCGTTACTGTGTCTTGTCTTGCAGCTGTTTATTATGGTTGACGCGGTGGCGACTCCGCTGTTGAGCTCGGAGGGTGCAAGCGTTGGAACTTTTTCCAAGACGCAGCTCTACACCATAAAGGCGGGCGAGTCGGTGTCGTCGATTGCCAAAAAATACGGTTTGACGGTGATGGAGCTTAAAAAGCTCAACGCACTCCCGACCTTTAATAAGCCGTTCTCTGAGTTAACAGTTGGCGATGAGCTGCTGGTGCCAGCGGGTCCAGCGGACGTCGCAGTTAAATCAACACCTGAGCCCGCAAAGGCTGAGGGCGTCCACGTCGGCGCCGTCAAACAGTTGGGCGGAATTGTCGCCTCGGACAACGCGGGCCGTGATGCCGCTTCGATGGCCAAAGGGGCTGCGGTGGGCGCTGTGAATCAGGAGGCGCAGGCCTGGTTAAACCAATTTGGCACCGCTCGCGCGCAAATCAATGTGGATGACAAGGGCAATCTGAACGGCAGTGCCGTGGATATCCTGGTGCCCCTTGTGGATGCCAAGAGCACGCTGTTGTTCTCTCAAGTGGGCGGGCGCAACCAGGACAGCCGCAATACGCTGAACGTTGGCGCGGGCGTGCGTCATCAGATGACGGCGCGGTGGCTGCTGGGCCTGAACACTTTTTATGATGTGGACACGACGGGGCATAATCGTCGATTGGGCGTCGGTGCAGAAGCCTTTCATGACAACCTGAAACTGGCCGGCAACTCTTATAAGCGCTTGAGCGACTGGCATCAGTCGCGAGACTTTGCCGATTACAATGAGCGTCCGGCCAATGGCTTTGATATTCGCGCCCAGGCTTATTTGCCGTCTTACCCTCAGTTAGGGGGTAAGGTGATGTACGAGAAGTATTACGGTAAAGACGTGGCGCTATTCGGCAAAAATGCTCGCCAGCGCAACCCTCAGGCAATGACTGTCGGTTTAGAACATACGCCGTTTCCCCTGCTGACCTGGGGTGTTGATCATAAGGCTGGATCCGGTAGTAAAAGCGACTCCCAAGTTAAGCTGGGATTTACTTATCGTTTCGGCGAATCGATGTCCAAACAGTTTGACCCCTCAGCCGTGGCGGCAATGCGCTCCGTGGCGGGCAGTCGTCTGGATTTGGTGGAGCGTAATAACAACATCGTTTTGGATTACCAAAAGCAAGTGCTGTTAAACATGACCTTGCCGACCAAAGCGGGTGTCGGGAGCAGTGCTGATACGCTTGTCGCCAGTTTGACCAGTAAGTACCCGTTGTCCGCCATCGAGTGGGATACCTCGGCCCTGGTGGCCGCCGGCGGTTCGGCGACGCCTGATCCGACCAACAAGCTGGCCCTGAACTTCACTTACCCGCCTGCGGTTAACACCTATCTGGTCAGCGCGATCGCCAGGGATGTGAATGGCAATAGCACGGCCCGTATCAACACCACGATCATCACCAGCGTCAGTGGTGTGAGTGTGTCGCACGCGGTCGACAAGAACGGTGCTGCGGCCAATGGCTCTGAGGCCAATCAAGTCACCGTCACGATGCAGGATGGTAGCGGTGCGCCGCTGCAAGGAGAGGCCGTAACCTTCAGTGCACCGGCAGGGGCGGTGTTGACCGCCGTCGGTTCGCAAACCAATGCGCGTAATAACGCGTCCGCACGCAGTGCGGGCGACGTCACACTCGACGAAAAAACCAACGCGCAGGGCAAAGTCTCGGTTCAGTTGACGCATGTCCATGCGGGGGATATTGCCCTGCACGTCAGCTACGGCGCCGACGCGGC
>NZ_JCAXED010000030.1:0-14087 GCF_059758795.1 Pseudomonas sp. GQ91 | reverse complement strand
GACTCAAAATCACGCAACAATTAAAGCCCTGCGATCACACGCAGGGCTTTTTTATGGAAAATACACCGACATATTTGTGAACGATGCGCTTCAACCGCGCCCGTTGAAGTCGACGGCCAGCCATGTCTTGAAGCCCATCACGTCAAGCACCTCACCCAGAAGGGTTCGGATCGCATCGCCAATGCTGTAGCCTTGTGCCCCAATTGCCATCAGCGTTGTCACCGGTCGAGTGACCGGGATGTGTTTACCGCCGGTCTTTACTCGAAAATCACACGATTGATACAGGAGTAAATTCCTGCGGTCACAACCAGTGCATTCCAAAAAAAACATTAGATAGGACCGAGGCCAACCCGTGACCCCAGACATGCTAGAAGCCGGCCCAGTGGACGCCAAGGTACTGTCAGTCTTCGACTTTGACGGTACCCTGACTCACCACGACAGTTTTGTGCCCTTCCTCAAGTTCGCCTTCGGCAAGCAGGAATTCAACCGCAGGATGCTGAAACTGGCGTTGCCCGGGTTGCGCTTTCTGGTGCGTCAGATCAGCCGTGACGAGCTCAAGGCGCAGTTGATTCGTACCTTTATGACAGGCGTCGAAAAAGCCTGGGTTCAGCAGAAAGCCGAGGAATACTGTCGTGCCTATTGGAACAAATTGATGCGGCCAGCCGGGTTGCAGTCGGTGGCGGATGAGATTGGTTCTGGCGCGCAGGTGACGTTGTGCTCGGCGTCGCCGGCAATTGTGTTGCAGCCTTTTGCCGATCGGCTCGGGATCAAGTTGATCGGGACTGAGCTGGAGGTGGTCGACGGTGTGCTGAGTGGACGTCTCACCGGGAATAACTGTCGCTGCGAGAACAAGGTGCTGCGGCTTGAAGCGGTGTATGGGGATCTGGCGGACTATCGACTCCGGGCCTGGGG
Source organism: Pseudomonas sp. GQ91 (assembly GCF_059758795.1). Classification (NCBI taxonomy): domain Bacteria; kingdom Pseudomonadati; phylum Pseudomonadota; class Gammaproteobacteria; order Pseudomonadales; family Pseudomonadaceae; genus Pseudomonas; species Pseudomonas sp. GQ91. Next base: position 13,175 of record NZ_JCAXED010000030.1, on the reverse strand, counting down.
CGATACACGCGGTGATCGGGAGTTGTTGGCGGCGGCGCAGGATGCACATTGGCGGCATTTTCATTCAGCCAAGAAGCGCCGTGCTCGATTGAAGTTGAAAGCGCGTTAACACCGCGCTTCACCCTGCCTCGCCGGGGCTCGACAGCTGCTACAGAATGATCGGTGGTGGGTGGTTTGTACTACGCCAACGTTCCGGCTATTAATAGCGAACCTTCCCACGGACTAGCCCCGATGAAATTCGACACGGCCTACAGCCTGGCGCTCGAAGAAAAGCTGTCGATCTACGACGTACGTGAGCTGAATTTCGACGAGACCGCGGCGTTCGATTCCGACAGGGACAGTTTTCTGTGCCCCAACGATGAATGCCGCGTGGCCTTTGCCGCAGGCAATGTGTTGGGCACCTTCAATGCGAAAAACGTTAACTATCGGCGCACCCCTCACTTCAAGAACATTCCCAGCACTCGGCATATTGAAGGTTGTCGCTATGCCAGTCGCAAGGCCGACGCAGGCGAAAGCGAGGACGAGCGCGAGGAAAGTTTCCCGACGGAATTTGTGCTGACTCGACGTCAGTACGAACGCAAAACCTCCGCCCTCGGCACCGAAGGTTCAGATGCGCCGGATCCGGCGAAAACGCTCTCGAACAATAGCGACACCTCCCACAGTGCCGGAAATGTCACGGTCACGCCGGATAAAACCAGTGTTTTCGCCCATCCGGTGGAATGCTACGTGTCGAACTTCGACGACAAGGACAAGCTCAAGCGCATGCCGTTGAAGATTGGCGAGCACACGGCGACGTACTGGACGTTTTTCAAGAAAATCGAATACCTGCAAGACAACAGCGGCCTGATTTACTGGGGTCGGATCAAGGCGATCAAGGACTACACCAGCAGCTTTCGCATCGACTTCGAAAAGAAGGTCTGGCTCGACAAGAAGCCCTACTCCGTCAACGTTTACCTGAACAAGAAACTGATCGAGAACTACCGCAAGCGCAAAGCGTTCCTGGAACAGATCAAGGCGGCAGTGGACAACGAGCGGCCGCTGTATTGCTTCTTCTACGGGGTAACACCGAACCTGAAACAGGTACCGAGCAAGAAAAACCCCGAGCAGACGTTCGGCGTGTTCAGCGCTGATATCGAGAACCTCGACCATCTGATCATTCGCGAGGCACCGGGCCTGGAAGCCGCGAAATAGAGCGGATAGGCCGGCGCGGAAAAATCCAGTTGATGAGCGGTCAAAACAACTGTACAAAAACACAGTATAGTTTGTCTTCCCCGTCGGACTTCTGGAGAATCCCCATGTCCTCTCTGGCAATGAGCAGCACCGTAGATCAGCAAATCGTCCTTCATCAATTCACCCCGCGACACAGCGCCCAGGCCCGCGCAATGCTGGGCTGGAGCCAGGAAGACCTCGCTCGGGAAACCGGCGTTGCGCCGCAGACCATTCAACGCTTCGAACGCCATGCCGACGTGGACGACGAGACTCGCCTTACCCTGGCGTTTCGCCTGGAAGCCGAGGGCCTGGTGTTTTTTCCCGGTTTCGCACCCGGCTGGGGAATGAACAGACCCGCTTCGTCGGCTTCACAGGCTGTCCCCAGCTCCGCCCGGGGGTTCTTCTCACGGCTGCTCGGTTCCACGCGCGCCTCAACGGGGCCGACGACACCTCAACCCAATGGGGTGTAAATAGGCTCAACCCGGCGCTCACAGCCCATGGAGGATTCATCCGCTCAGAGCGGATCATTTTGCAGCAGCACCTTTTGATAGGCCTGGACCAGCACGGACAATGAGTCGCGCGCCCAACGAGCACCATAGAACCAGATGGCAACACCGGCGCCGGTGATATCGTCGCTGAATGACAGGCAGATACCGGGATATCCAGCCTTGCAGGAGGTATGAAAGGCTGGGCTCTGCTGCTCGGACACCAACGCGTCCAGACGATGTTCAGTCACTCGATCATCGATCTCATTGCGCGACTCAAGGCTGAAGTACAACGCGGCATCGGGTATCTGAGCAGACACCGGCACCAATTGCGCCCCGGCAGTACGCAGCACCTCCAGCGTCCGCAGGAAAACCCGACTGTGCTCCGCGGTTTCGCGCTCGCCCCTGCGCAGATAATCGTCAGCGAAACCAATACGCCAACCGGCCAACGCAGGAGGCGTGCTCAGCCCGCTGTTGTCCTGGGCCGGAGGGACTTCGACCATGACGGGGCCCACGGGATCGAGACCACTCAAGGCCGTCAGCGATAATGCAGGGTCACGCACGGCTTTCATCATTGGCCCCGGCACATCGAATCTGGGGCCCTGGGCCAACGCTACCCCATAGGCGGCATGAGCGCTTACCGGTTCAAATTCGATCCCCCCCCGAGGAGTGCCCGAAGCGCCGACCACAGCACTCGAGGCATCTGGGAGAATGCTCGTGGTACAAGGCAATACTTGAAAACTGTTGGCCTGCGACGGTATTCCGAAAGGGCATGCAACACCCGGCGTCAGGGGTTTCCCACATGTGTCTTCCATCAAGACTTACTCCCGGAAAATGAATTTCCGGGAATGATCGCACCCTTTTCGAGTTTCCCCTTCAGGCGGAAACACCTTGAAAGTCCTTTTTGCCCACGGGATGCTCTAACCGCCCTTCAACTCATAACCTGTTCTTCAACAGGTTGAGACTCGACCTCCAACCACCAGGCTCTTCCGCGCTCCGGCGCCGCCAGCATGAAAGGCTGCCCCATGGATGGCGTGGTGATCCGGACATTGCGTTCCCAGGCCAGGGCCATGATGCGATCAAAAGGTTCATGCCAGGCATGAAACGCCAGGTCGAAGGTGCCATTGTGGATTGGCAGCAACCAGCGCCCCTTCAGATCGATGTGGGCTTGTAAGGTTTGCTCTGGCTGCATATGCACATCGGGCCAGTCAACGTTGTAGGCTCCGGTTTCCATCAGCGTCAGGTCGAACGGCCCGTATCGCTCGCCAATACGCTTGAAGCCATCGAAATAACCGGTATCGCCGCTGAAAAAGATGCGTCGGCTACCGTCGATCATTACCCATGAAGCCCAAAGTGTCTGGTTGCCATCAAACAGGCCTCGACCCGAAAAGTGCTGGGCCGGGGTCGCGATAAAGTGAATGCCGTCGACTACGGTGTCCTGCCACCAATCCAGCTGCCGGACCTTGCTGGCGTCCACTCCCCAGGTAATCAGCGTGTCGCCGACACCTAAGGGCGCGAGAAAATAACGGGTCTTGTCGGCCAATTGCATCACCGCCTGGCGGTCCAGGTGGTCATAGTGATTGTGAGAAAGAATCACCGCTTCAATCGGTGGCAATTCATCGAGCGTGATGGGCGGCTGATGGAAACGCTTGGGTCCGGCCCAGCTCAAAGGCGATGCGCGCTCGGCGAACACCGGATCGGTCAGCCAGAACTTACCGCGCATTTTCAGTAAGACCGTGGAATGGCCTAGCCGGTAGACACTGTGATCCGGAGCGACGAACAGTTGTTCGCGGGTCAGCCGCTGCACCGGAATCTCGCCGACGGGCCGGGTGCTGCGGGGTTTGTGGAAGAGCATCTTGTAGAATATCTGCAAGGTTTTGCCAAAGCCTGCCCGTTGTACAGGGGCGTGATTCTTGAAGTGACCTTGCTGCTCGGCGGGCTTGTGTAAGGTAGAAGGGGTGGCGAGACGGGTGGGGGTCGTGGTCATTTCAGAATAACTCCGGAACGTTCTTTCTGATGCAGATCAACAACTACACTGCACAGTGTAGTTTCAAGATTGCAACAAATCCCGGAGCAAGTAAACTACCGAGTGTAATTTTTTTCCACCAGAGCCGAAGCCTACCCATGACTGCACCTCAGCGCCTCACCGACCGTAAACGCGAAGCCATCGTGGCAGCCGCTATCAGCGAATTTCGCGCCAACGGTTTCGAGGTCACCAGCATGGATAAAATTGCCGCCGCAGCGGGCGTGTCCAAACGCACGGTGTACAACCATTTCCCCAGCAAAGAGGAATTGTTTACCGAAATCCTGCACCAACTATGGGCCAGCAGCGCGGCGCAACTGGAGGTGACTTACAGCACTGACCGGCCTTTGCGCGAACAATTGCGCGCCTTGCTACAAGCAAAGATGGACATGCTGTCGGACGCCAATTTTCTCGACCTGGCTCGTGTCGCCATCGCGGCCACCATTCACTCTCCAGAACGCGCCCAGGACATGGTCAACCGCCTGAGCGAACGCGAGGAAAGTTTCACCTTGTGGGTACGCGCGGCACAGGAAGACGGCAGATTCAAAGCGGTCGACCCAGGTTTTGCCGCCCATCAGGTGCACAGCCTGCTCAAAGCCTTCGCCTTATGGCCACAAATCACCCTCGGCCAGCCCCCTTTGGATGCGGCCACTCAGGCCAATGTGATCGAGTCAGCGATGGACCTGTTTCTGGCTGGCTACGAAATCACCGCCCATCCCTGAACCTGAGCTGCGTCAATCCTGTCGTCCAGGCGACAGAGACGTGTCGTTTTCGCCTCAACCCCAGCATTCCCGCGTAAATGGCCCGAAAGGACACTGATTATTCCTGCACGAATCGAAGACAATATTGACCTGTCATTTGGCATAAATGACCTCTCGATACACTCGTTTTCGTAACCTCCAAAAAGAAAAAACCGACGCAGGGACTTATGGAAAACCTACGAGGCAAAGGGCTGTCATTTGCCAAACGCATTTATCGGCCGCGCATTATCGGGTTGGCCATCGGCAGCCTTTGCGTGTTTGCCGCGTTGTACCCACTGTCCATGCCCGCCTGGGTCTGGGGTCTATGGCTGTTCAACGCGTTTATCTGGCCGCACCTGGCCTATCAGTTGTCGAGTCACGCGGCCTTTCCCTATCAGGCCGAACGCCGCAATCTGCTGTGTGATTCGCTGGCCGGTGGATTCTGGGCCGCAGCCACGCAGTTCATCCCGCTGACCGCCGTCACCATCCTCGCGATGATGACCATGCACAACGTGGCAGCAGGCGGCAAACAATTGATGTTTCAAGGCATGATCGCGCAAGGGCTGGGTATCGCGGTGGCCTGGGTGGTGTTCGGGCCTTCATTCAACCCCGGTGTCAGCCTGGTTCAAGTGTATGCCTGCCTGCCGATGCTGATCCTCTACCCGCTCGCCATCGGCATGGCCAGTTACCGTCTGGCCATCCGCCTCTCGGAACACAAGCGTGCGTTGAGTGCCCTGAGCCGCACCGACAGCCTGACCGGGCTGCTCAACCACGGCTCGTGGAAAGACCTGCTGCAACTCAAATTCCACGGTTGCCAGCAGCAACAGTCACACGCCACCATCGCCTTGATCGACATCGACCACTTCAAGCAGATCAATGACGCTTACGGCCACATTGTCGGTGACCGGGTGTTGCGACAACTGAGTTGGGAACTGCGACGCATCGTGCGGGAAAACGACCTCGCCGGCCGCTACGGTGGCGACGAGTTCTGTGTGATTCTTCCAGACGTATCCCTGGAGCAGGCCAGCCATCAGATGGAGCGCCTGCGGGAGATATTCAGCCGTTACCGCGACCCGCAAGTGCCGGCGCTGCAGGTCAGCCTGAGCATTGGCCTGGCGTCTTACACCGCGCATTTCACCCACGCCCATATGTGGCTCAACGCGGCGGACAAAGCGCTGTACGCCGCCAAGGACAGCGGGCGCAACCGCGTGACCCTTGCCGAGTCGCTGGCCGCTCGCTCAGCTTGAGCACGCCGTTCTCCAGGCTTGCCGTCCACTCGACAGAGAAGTCATAGGCTTTGGCCAGGCAGTCGCACATGCCGCCCCAACTCATCGAACAACGTCACCACTGAACGCAGCGCCCGGCAGTCCGGGCGCGTCAGCAACCACAGGGCAGTGTCATACCCGGCAAGGGCCGGTCCCAACGGTTGCACTCCATGCTTCTCCCCCAGCAAAAAATCCGGCAAGGCTGCCACCCCCAACCCGGCGCGCACCAATTCGGTGGCCGACAACATGCTGTTGCAGCGATAACTGGGGGTCACACCGGGCAAGTGTTGGCGACGCCAGGCGACTGTCGGGTGGTCGGGCAAAAAGTCATCCGGAGCGATCCAGGCCAAGGCCGCCCACTCCTGCGTGGCATGCTGCTGCCGATAACCGGCGCTGGCGCAGACGCGATAGGAAACGGTCCCGAGGCGCCGTCCCACCAGATGTTCCGGTGGTGTATTGGTCAGGCGCAAGGCGATATCGGCGTCACGGCGACTGAGGTTGGCGAAGTCATTGGATGTACTCAACTCAAGGGTCAACGCCGGAAAATTCGGCATGAACTGCGCCAGGGCTGGCAACAATACGCCCTGCAATACCGAGTCGGTGCACGTCAGGCGCACCGTGCCGCTGATCACTTCTGCGCCCAGCTCCACGCCGATACGCGCCGCTTCCAGCGCTTGCTCGGCACGCTCGGCCTGCTCGGCCAAGGTGCTCGCCAAGCTGGTGGGCAAATAACCGGCGCGGCTTTTTTCAAACAAGACCTGACCCAAGGACGCCTCGAGACGCCGTACTGCCCGGAACACCGTGGACACATCCACCCGTAACAGCGCCGCCGCCCGCGCCAGGGTGCCGCCGCGCACCAGAGCAAGCACCAGGGACAGGTCGGAATAATCAACTTGATAGTGCGTCGCTGCATTGAGCATTTGGTTCAGTGCCAATATTGATTGCGTGAACGCCAATCTATAGTGCGCCTCAGGACTCAACAAGCCATTGGATGCCCCCATGAAGCACGCCCACCTGCACCTTGCCCTGATCGGCGATTACGACCCTCAAGTGACTGCGCACCAGGCCATTCCCCTCGCCCTGCAACAGGCTGGCGCAGTCTTGAACCTGAGCGTGCGCACCGACTGGCTGGCCACCGACACCCTCGACACCCACAGCGCCCTGCAGCGCTTCGACGGTTTCTGGTGTGTGCCCGCCAGTCCCTATCGCGACATCGACGGCGCACTATTGGCCATCCGTTATGCTCGGGAACATCAGCGCCCGCTCCTCGGCACGTGCGCCGGGTTCCAGCATGTGCTGCTGGAATATGCACGGCATGTGTTGGGTTGGACCGACGCTGAACACGCGGAACTCGCGCCCGATGCACCGCGCACGGTGATTGCACCACTCAATTGCGCCCTGGTGGAGACCACCGCGGCGGTACACTTGATGCCGTACACGCGTATCGCCGAGGCCTACGGCTGCAGGGATATTCACGAAACTTACCGGTGCCGTTACGGCGTGAACCCCGACCTCGAACAGCAATTGCTGGAGGGTAATCTGATTGGCAGCGCGCGTGACGCCGCCGGCGATCTGCGGGCCGTGGAATTGCTGGACCATCCGTTCTTTATTGCCACGTTGTTCCAGCCCGAACGCGCGGCACTCAGCGGCACGGTGGTGCCCTTGGTGACGGCATTGCTCAAGGCCTGCGGGGAGCGCTCGAGATGATCGCCCGCACTCCGGCCCCGCCCTACTACGCGGTGATTTTCAGCTCGCTGCGTACCGAAGTCGACCAAGGCTACGCCGCGGCTGCCCAACGCATGCTCGAACTGGCTCACGAACAGCCGGGGTTTCTCGGCATGGACTCAGCCCGAGGTGAGGATGGCCTCGGCATTACCGTGTCCTACTGGACCAGCGAGACCGCGATCCTGGCCTGGAAAGAACACGGCGAACATCGTGAAGTACGCGAGCAGGGCCGATCCACCTGGTACGCAGCGTTTCATACACGGGTCTGTAAGGTGGAGCGGGCCTACTCGTTCGCAGCCGGCCCCGCGCTCAACTCACCAGACTCCGCACCGCGCTGATCTGCGCAATTTCTACCCGGCGCATGTAGACCCGCAGCGGCTCGGTGATGTTGATGCGCTCGTCGATGTTCTGGTCCAGCAACAGTTGGATATGTTCACGCGACAAGGTCATGGTCTGCTCATCAAGGGGCCGCCAGACAAATTCGCTGGTGGGGATGATGCCGTCGTCGGCGACATCCATACCGAACGAGTCCTCGCTGAAACGCACGAGGTAATGGCCGGTCTTGCGGTTCAGGCCGACAAAGCCGTTGAGTTGGTCAGCCGCCTGGCAGATGAGTTCGGATGTAATGCGCATGCTAAACCTCACTGAAAAATCCCACAGGGGAAGTGAACGATGGTTTACACGCGAGGCAGAAAAAGAGAGCACTACAGGTTCCCTCTGATGGGGAAGCTCGACACAAGAGTACTGCATAGCACGGCACAAAAGCGCAAAAAAACACCCCTCTCATCCAGCGACAGGCCGTCTTCCCGCCCAATGAGCATTTACCCCAAAACTAATTACCTCCACTTAATGGCGGTTTGGTGATAGCGCGTATTGCATTCAGTTGTTAAAAAGGGAGCCTTCTTGAAACTACCTCCACGAAAGGACCTCGCACATGCCTGGAACGTTTACCAAGAGTGCTCTGCTGCTCGCCTTGTCGATGGGCCTTGGCCATGCAGGGGCCGCGACCCCGATCAGCCCGGCTGAATTGGCGACCAATGAAGGTATTCCCCGCCCTGCGGTCATTGCCCACCGGGGCGCGTCCTTCGACGCACCGGAGTCAACGGCTGCGGCCTACAAAGTCGCCCGCGACCTGGGGGCCGATTACCTGGAGCTGGATTTGCAGCGCAGCAAGGATGGCGTGCTGTTCGCCTTGCACGATGACAACCTGCAACGCACCACCGACGTCGCGACCAAGTTTCCTGAGCGCAAGAACAGCCCGGCCAACGAATTCACCATGGCCGAGCTGAAAACCCTCGACGCTGGCAGTTGGTTCAACAGCGCATACCCGGAGCGTGCGCGGCCGGGATTCGCCGGTTTGAAAATCCAGACCCTCGATGAAATCATCAAGATCGCCGAAGGTAACCCACAACACAAACCGGGCCTGTACATCGAAACCAAGGAACCGAAGCTGTTTCCCGGGATTGAGGCCGACCTGAAAGACAAGCTGCAGGACAAGGGTTGGCTGAGTTCGGCGGGTTCCAAGCTGGGCAAAAGCAACACCGGCGTGGGCCAGGGCAAAGGACGCGTGATTCTGCAGACCTTCGAGAAGGACAGTCTCAAGGAGCTGCAAAAAGAAATGCCCAATACACCGAAGATCCTCTTGTTGTGGGTCGGTGAAGGCGGCATGGAACCCAAGTCCAAGGTGACGTTTGCCGAATCCGGCGAACCGACCAAAGCGGCCTACTACGCCAAGCAAGAACCCAAGGATGCCGCCGAGTTCGAAAAGTGGATCGACGACGCCAAGAACCTGGGCGCCATCGGTACCGGCCCATCGGCGCAGCGGACAGACCTGAACGATCAGAGCTACTCGGACCTGGTGAAACCTGAAATGAACACGCTGACCCACGACAAAGGCCTGCTGGTGCATGTCTACACCGTCGATGAGCCGGTGGACTTCAAGAAAGTGATGGACGCGGGTGTCGATGGCATCTTCACCAACCGCGCCGCCGAACTGCTCAAATACTACCGGCGCGCACCGGCATCCAGCGTGTCGCAACTGCTTGAGGATCACGGTTACTGAGTGCAGAGCGAGTGATCGGAGCAGCCTTGGTGCAGCAGCTGTTTCAACGTGCCGCGCAATTAAGGGTGAATTAAGTTGCGCTGGTTAATCTGATCCCACTTAAACAGCTCACCCAGAAGGATCCACACCATGAAAAACCTGACCGCTCTGTTCGCCGCTAGCGCCTTGACCCTGACCGCCGGCCTGGCCCAGGCCGACGTCCGTCCAGACCAGATTCCAAGCCTGCTGCAGTCCGGCGCCGTGAAGCCTTTCGAACAGCTGAACAAGGCCGCCCTGGCCCAACACGCCGGTGCCACCATCCACGATACCGAGCTGGACGACGAAGCGGGTCGCCTGATCTACGAAGTTGACCTGACCGACACCGCCGGCAAGAAATGGGATGTGAAGCTCGACGCCAAGACCGGCGACGTGCTGGAAAACAAACAAGACACTTGAGTTGAACGATGAAAAATCTGCGCCGCCTTCGGGCGGCGCAGTGGTGTCCGGTCACGCACTCAAACGGGCAGTCACCTCGTTCAACTCGCCCGACAAACCACGCAGGTTATGGCTGGCCGCCTCGGTACGCTGGACGTTATCCAGGTTGGTCGTGGCAACCGTGGTGATTTGCGTGATGTTGCGCGAAATATCTTCAGCCACCGACGTTTGCTCCTCCGCCGCCGTGGCGATCTGACGATTCATGTCGCGGATCGCCTCAACCGCCTGGGTGATGTGACTGAGCATGGCACCCGCCTGAGTCACTTTTTCGACACTCTCATCACTGCACGACTGACTGCTGACGATCGCTTCGGCGGCGTCGATTGCCCCTGTCTGCACCGCCTGGATGATCTGGTTGATTTCAATGATCGACGTCGCCGTGCGCTGCGCCAGGCTGCGCACCTCATCGGCCACCACCGCGAAACCACGGCCAGCCTCGCCCGCCCGCGCGGCTTCAATGGCCGCGTTGAGTGCCAGCAGGTTGGTCTGCTCGGCAATCCCGCGAATCACTTCCAGCACCGTGCCGATGCGCACGCTGTCGGTTTCCAGACGGCGGATAATCCCGCCAGTGTTGAGGATCTCGTTGCGCATCTGATCGATGGTGGAAATGGTGGCCTGCATCACTGCGCCGCCCTCGCGCGCCGAATGATCGGCTTCATCGGCTGCCCGCGAGGCACCGACGGCATGTCGGGCGACTTCCTGAGCGGTCGCCGACATTTCAGTCATCGCGGTGGCGACTTGATCGGTGCGAGTGAACTGGTCCTGCGTTCCTGTCGCCATCTGCACAGCAATCGAGTTCAGCTCACCACTGGCATTCACCAGGTCGGTGGCGCTGCGCTGCAAACGACTGAACGTTTCCGACAGAAAATCGCGCAAGGTATTGGCGGCTTCGGCCAAGTGCCCCAATTCATCCTGGCGATGACTGGCAACGCGCTCCGCGAAGCGCCCATGGCTCAGTTGGGCCACATAATCGATCAGCCCGCGAATAGGCAAAATCAGGTTGCGGTTGATCAGCCACAGGCTGAACAGCCCAATCAACATCCCCGATCCCAGCATCACTGCCAGCCCCACGATAATGGTCCGGTCGGCATAGGCGCTGATCAGCAGCGATTGCTGATTCCCCTGCTCATGCAACTGCGTTACCAGCGCACTCATCTGTTCGCTGACCGCACGGTCCACGCCCTTGACCGCTTTATCTCCGGCAGCGGCATCGGCCCCGGCTGCCAGATACGCATCCCTACCCTTCTGATAGGCGCCTCCCAGCACCTGATGCTCCTGGCGCAAGGTTTCAATACTGCGCTTGAGGACCTCATCGCCCTGAGTGTTGGCGACCAGGCGCGCCAAAATGCGCTGCACTTCTTGCTGGCGATCCTGGAACTGCCCCCAGTATTTATCCATGTCCTGGGGTTGTTTGCCGCGCAGCAGGACGTTTTTCCATTCCTGGACCTGGACCTTGAATTGCAGGTTGGCTTCGTCAATCAGTTGAGAGGTCTGCAAGGGACCTTCAAGCAAGCTGCGATAACTCTGCACACTGCTGGAAAGGAAATGAAAACAGGCCAGGGCAATCAACAATATTGCCAGCAGGCTGCCACCTAGCAACGACAAAATCTGTGCTCTCAGGGACTTTCGCAAAAAGTTCATCGGGGAAAAGCCTCGAAACAGGGAAAAGGGTGGCTGCAAGCCAAGACGTCCCTATCAGCCAAGTCATTGCCCATCCAAAAACAACGCCTGCGATTGAATCGGCCGTGCCAGACGCTTCTTGAACCTATCGGATGTGTGGTTGGGCAAATGTCGGCCATCGTCCACGAAGCCTCGGCACTGTCACAAAACGGTCAAATCAGCTTGCAATGATTCGTCATCGCGAACCTGTGAAACATCCCGCAGACGCCTTCCTCCGCGAGCCGCCATGAACCACAGCATCGACCACAGCCACCAGGATTCCGACCTGTTCGGCCTGCTTTACGGTTTCCGTTTCAGGCCCGGCGAAAAGGCCGAGCAAATCGACTCGGCCAGCGCGCTGCAGGCCTTGCAGCAACCCGCGTCCTGCGACGAGTTTCTCTGGCTACACCTGAACCTCGCCCACGCGGCCTGTCAGCGATGGATGCAAGCGCATCTGCAACTGCCGGAAGAGTTTTTCGAGTCGTTACAAGAGGGCTCGCGCTCCACCCGGATCGAGCATGTGGACTCGGCGTTGCTGGCGGTGGTCAATGACGTGGTGTTCAACTTCAGCAGCATGATGTCATCGGACATTTCCACCTTATGGGTCTGTGCCCGCAGTCGCCTGCTGGTCAGCGCGCGCCTGCAACCGTTGCACTCGGTGGACAAGTTGCGTTCTTCGGTGAAAGCCGGTGAGCGCTTTCGTTCACCGCTGGAGCTGCTGGTGCACTTGTTACGCGATCAAGGCGAAGTACTGACGCAGATCGTGCGCACCACCAGCCTCAGTGTCGACCAGATCGAGGATCAGTTGCTGTCCTCGCGCGTGTCCAACAACCGCGCCGAACTGGGGGCCATGCGCCGGGTGTTGGTGCGCTTGCAACGCTGGCTGGCGCTGGAGCCGGGCTCATTGCTGCGCCTGCTCAACCGCCCGCCGCACTGGTTGCAAAAAGACGACGTGAAAGAACTGCGCAAATCTACCGAAGAGTTCGCGCTGATCATCAATGACCTGACGGCCTTGGGGGAACGGATCAAGTTGTTGCAGGAAGAAATTGCCGCCAACCTCAATGAACAGAGCAACCGCACGTTGTTCACCTTGACCGTGGTTACGGTGCTGGCGTTGCCGATCAATATCATTGCCGGCTTCTTTGGCATGAATGTCGGCGGCGTACCGCTTTCACAGGACCCGGAGGGGTTCTGGATCCTGGTGGCGCTGGTAGCGACGTTTACCCTGATTGCCGGGCGCTGGGCGTTTCGCAAGCGTCGGGATTATTGACAGTGGGGTCACGCCTTCGCCGTAGCGCCGTCATGCAGCAAACCGAAGAGCTGTTTTGAGCTGAGGTGGTTGGCTTTTTTGTATTTGGCTTGAAAAACACCCCTCACCCTAGCCCTCTCCCCAAAGGGGAGAGGGAACTTACCGATGTGTAATAAGACATTTTGCGACCTGGAAAACCCGGTCGATTATGGATTCAAAGGCGATGTTTCAGATCGGAGAATATTTGGAATATCCCTCGCCCCTCTGGGGAGAGGAAACCGCCC